>NZ_BTGO01000002.1:0-292007 GCF_042846595.1 Microbacterium sp. MTN4-26 | reverse complement strand
TCGGTGGCCGTCCTCCTGAAGCGGGATCTCCTCTGCAGTGCGGCTCAGGCGTGCGGGCGAGGACGGAGCGAGCCGAGGCCGCCGTCGACGCCGAGCACCTGCCCGGTGATCCACGAGTTAGCCGGGTCGAGGAGGAACGCGACGGCGCGGGCGACATCGGCGGGCTCGCCGAGGCGGCCGAGCGCGTGCATCGCCTCGGAGACCTTGCGCGACCCCTCGTTGCCGGTGAGGGATGCCGTCAGCGGCGTCTGGGTCAGTCCCGGCGCGACCGCGTTCACCCGCAGGCCCGACGACGCGTAGGTCGCCGCAGCCGACAGCGTCAGTCCCATCACCCCGGCCTTCGCCGCGGCGATGGCCTCGTGGTGGGACAGGCCCGCCATCGCGGCGGCCGATGAGACCAGCACGACCGACCCGCCGTTCCGCAAGTGGCGCCCGGCGGCGCGCACCGTCGCGAAGGCCGTCGTCAGCGACGCCGCAACCACCCCGTCGTACTGCTCGCGCGACGTGAGGTGCGCGGGCTTCAGCAGCATCGACCCGGCGAAGCACGCGACGCCATCGAGGGGACCAGCCTGCTCGACCGCCCGGTCGACGGCGTCGAAGTCCGTCGCGTCGAGGGCGATGTCCGCGCCGGGCGAGCGCGCCGTGGTGACGACCTCGTGACCGGCCTCGGTCAGGACGTCGGCGGTCGCGGCGCCGATGGCGCTGGATGCGGCGATGAGGAGGAATCTGGCCATGACCTCATCCTCACCGCACCGGGCACCCCGGGGGTCGATCGCGCGATCTCACGCGAAGGAGGCCGCGAGGCGCTCGAATCCCTCGTCGAGCGAGACCGCGGGAGACCAGTCCAACGCGGCGCGCGTCTCACGCAGGTCGAACCAGTGCGCGGTGGAGAGCTGCTCGGCCAGGAAACGGGTCATAGGCGGTTCGTCGGCACCGGGTCGCACCGCCCAGACGCGCTCCACCACGCTCCCCGCTCCGCGGGCGAGCCACCCCGGCACGCTCCACGACGGCGGGGCGACCCCCGCCGCACGGCACATCCCCGCGATGAGCTCGCCGACCGGCCGCGGCTCGCCGTTGGTCACGACGAAGGCACGCCCATGAGCGAGGTCGGCACGATCGGCGCCGGCGATGATGGCGGTGACGGCGTTGTCGATGTAGGTCGAGTCGATCAGCGCGGTTCCGCCGTCGATGAGCGGCAGCCGTCCCGCCCGGGCGCGGGCGACGATCCGAGTGACCAGCTGAGGGTCGCCCGGCCCCCACACGAGGTGAGGTCGGATGGCGACCACGCGCAGACGGTCGTCGTCGGCTGCCAGTGCGAGGAGTTCCCCACGTGCCTTCGTGCGGGCATAGTCGCCGCGGGCGTGGTCGGGTGAGGCCGGTTCAGCGCCGACTCCGGTGAGCGCGGCGCCCGCGTGCGCCACCGACGGCGAGGACACCTGCACGAACCGGGTCACGCCGGAACTCTTAGCCGCGGCGAGCAGCGCGCGCGTGCCGTCGACGTTGACGCGGGCGAAGTCGCGGGTCGGCCCCGCCAGCGACACCTTCGCCGCCAGGTGCACCACCGTGTCCGCGCCCTCGAGGGCACGCGATACCAGCGCAGGATCCTCGATCGACCCGAGGTGATCCTGGGCGCCGGGAACACGCGAGGGGCGCCGCTGCAGCGTCCGCACCTCGTCACCGCGTGCGACCAGAGCCGTCGCGACGGCGCCGCCGAGGTAGCCGGATGCTCCCGTGACGAGCACGCTCACGGCGCCACCGGCTTCCGCCCGGCGCACACCGCATCCGCCCACACCGACAGCCGAGAGCGATCGATCTTGGAGTTGTGCCGGATGTCGGTGGGCAGCTCCGGAACGACGAGCACCGCCGCGAGCGGCAGATCGACGCCCGCGCGCACGCGCGCCGTCAGCTCCGGATCGGCGAGCCCGGCGCGCGTCGCCGGGTCGGTCGTCTCCACGACGGCGACCGGGCGCTGCAGACCCGAGGGACCCACCCCCACGACCGCCGCGCGTCGCACACCGGCGACCCGTTCGACCTGCTGTTCCCCGCCGACCGGGGCGAGCGGCCCGTGCTCGGTGGTCAGCACGTGCGGGAGCCGTCCCTCGACCCACAGCCTCCCCCGCTCATCCAGGTGCCCGACATCGCCGGTACGGTGCCACCGCAGGCCCTGCTCGTCGTCGGCGGTGTCGCGGACCGCGTCGGCGTCGGTCAGCGCGAGACGGTCGTAGCGGGACTTCAGGTGCGGCGCGGCGACGATGATCTCGCCGAGCAGACCCGGGGCGTCCCCGGGCGCACCACTCGCGCGGCCGGTGGCGTCGAGCGTGCTCACGCGCACGCGCACACCGTCGATCGGCGTCCCGACACACACCCCGTCGTCCGGGGCCTCGGCGGCTTGTCGGATGCCGGCGAGCGTGATGTCGGTGACCAGCAGGCACTCGGTCATGCCGTACGGGGTGTGCGGCTGCGCGTTCGGGAAGACCCGCTGGGCCGCGGAGAGCAGCTCGGCGCCGATCGGTGCGCCGGTGGACAGGAAGGTCTCGACTCCCGCGAGCGCCGCCCGGTCGTCGGCGGTGAGGTCACCGGCGGTGGCGACGACATTGAGGATCGCCGCGGGCGACAGGAAGACGATGCGCGCGTGCGCGGCTTCGACGGCGGCGGCCACGGCTCGTGCGGTGAGGGTTCGCGGGGCGGAGACATCCATATCGGGTGTCACCGAACGTGTGCCGAGGGCGGGCCCCAGCAGGGCGAACGGCGCGAAGCCGGTGACCAGGCCCGCCTGATCGGTCACGTCGAAGTGCGCACCGAGCACGTCTCGCAGGGCGGCGAGCTGACCGTGGGTGTAGACGACCCCCTTGGCCGGACCGGTCGATCCCGACGTGAACAGCACCGCCGCCACGTCGTCGGGGCCGGGTTCCGGCAAAGCATCGCCGTCGGAGCCGAGCTCGGCCACCTCCGCGAGGCTCCGGGCGACGCCGAGCGCCCTCGCGGTCAGGGACGGCAGACGATCCACGGAGATCTTCGTGCCCGGCCATCCGAGGGTGCGGGCCGCGGCGAGCGCGACCGTCTCACCGATCAGCACGTCGGGGCTCGCCCCGCGCACGGCCCGGGTGAGGCCGGCGACGCCCAGGCCCGCGTCGGCCACGACGACGACCGCTCCGATGCGCAGGCAGGCGTAGACGACGGCGGTGAGCGTGGGCCCGGGACGCACGAGCAAAGAGACGCGGTCGCCCGGGCGCACCCCCAGGCGGCGCAGCCCCGTCGCCAGAACGGTGACCCGGTCGTGCAGTCGGCGCCAGCTGACCGTCCGCGGCGGCGTGCAGGTCATGTCGATCGCCGCGACCGTGTCGTCGTCGGCACGCTCGTCGAGGCGATGCCACATCGGTACGAACGCCCCGGCGGCGCGGGGCGCCGGCTCGGAGGCCGTCGGCACGAGCGACGACGCCTCGACACGCCGGTCGAGCCAGTCGAGCACCGCCGTCGCGTACGGCCGGTCCTCGGCCACGAGGTGTCCGGCGCCTTCGAAGCGGTGCACGTCGGCGTAGGGCATCCGGTCGATGAGATCGTCGAGATAGCGCTGCTGGAACACCGGGTCGCGCGGTCCCCAGAGCAGCAGCGCGGGAACCCCCAGCTCGCGTACACCCGCGGCGATGCGGGTGAGCTCGGTGTGACTGGGATGCGTCGGGCCCACCGGGATGTCGGCGACGAAGGCGCCGACGCCGCGGCGGCGCTCGGCGGTGAGATAGGGGGCTCGGTACCCCGCTCGCACGTCGATCGGAAGACGGGACTCGGCCAGCGCGAGGGTCGTGTCGAGGAAGGCGGTCGTCTGCACGGTCGAAACGGCGAGCACGCCCCGCGCTCCCGCCACCCGCAGCGCTGCGGGGATCGGGCGGCCGTCGGGATGATGGACGGCGGTGTTGAGCGTGACCACCCCGGCGAGCTGGTCGGGATGATCGACCGCCCACCCGAGCGAGATCACGCCGCCCCAGTCGTGCCCCAAGGTCACCACCGGTCCGTCGAGGCCGATCGCGTCGGTGAAGGCGCCGAGGTCGGCCACACGCTGCTCGAGCGTGCGGGTGAGGTCGGTGCGGTCGGAGAATCCCATCTCGAGCTGGTCGACGGCGACCACGCGCCACGTCGGTTCGCCGCGCTCGGCCCGCCGCACCGACTCGTCGGCGATGCGCCGCCAGTGGAACGACCACGTCGGGTTGCCGTGCACCGCGAGGATGGTGCCGACGGGCACGGCGCCGAGATCGGTCAGCCTGTCTGCGGTGTCCAGATGGTGCCACGTGCGCGTGCGGCCCGCGTCGGCGAGGACGCCGGGAACCTCGAGGGTGCGCCGGAAGCGGTCGTCGAGCCCGCGGACGGGGGGAAGGGTGGTCTCGGCGGGCGAGATCACCAGGCGAGTTCCATCATCGCCGTGTTCAGGCCCGACCCGACGCCCATCAGGAGCACCCGGTCGCCGCGCGAGAGGTTGCGCTTCTCCTGATCGAGGGTGATGGGGATGGACGCGGGTCCGACGTTGCCGTATTCGGGGAAGGTCGTGGGCACCTTGGCGCGGTCGAGCCGCGCGGCCTTCACGATCGCGTTGGTGTGCACCGACGAGACCTGGTGGGTGATGTAGCGGTCCATGCCGGTCCAGTTCCAGTCCGACGCCGCATCCTTCCACGCCGACACCACGAGCTCGAGGCCCCCGCGCAGCAGGGCCTTCGCGTCGGTGAACATGCCGTCGACGCTGCCGACGCACAGCTCGTGGAACTGGGTCGCCGCACGGGTCACCCCGCCCAGGATGCGGTGGCCCTCGGGATGCTCGTCCGCCCGTCCGAGCACCGCCGCCGCCGCTCCGGAGCCGAGCGTGAGCGAGGCGAACTCGCTCATGAACGCGTCGCGCCCGATCCCCTCGCCCTTGAGGCGCTCGATGGTGTTGACCTGGATGTCGTCGGCATCCTCGCCGTTGACGATGATGGCGTAGCGGATCTGCCCGGACTCGATCATGCTCGCGGCGAGGTTCATCCCGCTCACGAAGCCGAGGCACGCATTGGCGACGTCGAAGTTCACCGCCGACGTCGGCAGCCCGAGGCCGTGGTGCAGGGTGACGGCGACGGAGGGCTCGAGATGCTTGCGGCTGACCGAGGTGTTAATGAGCAGACCGACCTCGGACGCGTCGACGCCGGCCTCGCGGAGTGCGCGCTCGCCCGCGACGATGGTGGCGGCGTCGGACGATTCCCCCGACGCCCAGTTGCGACGCTCGAGGACCCCGGCGACGCGCCGTAACAATCCGGGCCGCAGCTTCAGCCGCTGCAGCGCCGGACCCAGGCGCGCTTCGATGTCGTCGGAGCTCGTGACCCGCGTCGGCAGCACGCTCGCCACCGACAGCAGGGAGACGTTCGAGAACCGGGTCGTCGCGTTTCCAGCCAACGGCACCCTCCTCATCACGAGCACGCCGGCTCGATCGGTCGAAGGACAAGTTTAGCTCCGGAACATAACGTGCCCGGCATGTACGGCCTCCGGCCCGCGTCGCAGCCTCACGGTCGCGGCGTCGTCATACGCGCGATCCCGCGAGGCGGAGCGGATACCGTGAGAGGACACGGCCGACCGCTCGATGAAAGGACCGCCGCGATGGACTGGCAGACCTCCGAGGACACGGTGCCCTCGGCACCGGTGACGGAGGCCGACGCGCGCCTGCTCCTGGGTCGACCGCCCGCCACCGGAGCGTGGCAGGACGGCGATCCCGTCGGCGACCGCCGATTCGCGGCGTTCGGACCGTTCCGCACCGAGGGCGGCGACGAGCTGCCCGGGTACCGGCTGGCCTACGAGTCCTGGGGGGAGCTGTCCCCCACCCGCGACAATGCGGTGCTGCTGCTGCACTCGGTGACCGGCGACAGCCACGTTCGAGGGCCCGCCGGACCGGGGCACCCGACCGCCGGCTGGTGGGACGACATCGTGGGGCCCGGTGCCGCGATCGACACCGACCGCTGGTTCGTCATCGCCCCGAACATGCTCGGCGGCTGCCAGGGGTCGACCGGCCCCGCCAGCATCGCGCCCAACGGGGCGGAGTGGGCGGCACGCTTCCCGTACCTGACGGTCCGCGACCAGGTTCACGCGGTGACGCGGCTCGCCGACGCGCTCGGCATCGAGCGCTGGGCCGGCGTCGTGGGCGGCTCGATGGGAGGGATGCACGCACTCGAGTGGGCCGTGATGCATCCCGAGCGGGTGGAGCGCCTCGCCGTCATCGCTGCGCCCCCGGCCAACACCGCCGACCAGGTCGCCCTGAACTCCGTGCAGCTGGAGGCCATCCGCATGGACCCGCGCTTCGCGGGCGGCGACTACTACGACGCCGGCGACGGCAACGGACCGACGCGTGGGCTGTCCCTCGCGCGACGCATGGCGCTTCTGAACTACCGCTCCCCCACGGAGCTCAACCAGCGGTTCCAGCGATCATGGCAGTCCGGGGTGAGTCCGCTCGGGCACGGCGGCCGGTTCGCGGTCGAGTCGTATCTCGACTTCCACGGCAACAAGTTCACGCGACGCTTCGACGCCAACACCTACATCACGCTCGTCGAGGCGATGAACTCCCACGACGTCGGCCGGGACCGCGGCGGCATCGACGCGGCGCTCGCGCGCGTGACGGCGACGACGCTGGTTCTCGGCATCGACAGCGACCGCCTCTTCCCCGTCGACGGTCAGCACCGTATCGCCGCGGGCATCGCGAACGCGCTCGACGGCGATCGCGCCGCGGTGATCACGAGCGACTTCGGCCACGACGCCTTCCTCATCGAGACGCCCGTCGTCTCCGCGCACCTGCGTCGCCTCCTCGACTGACATCTCCGGCCCATCGAGCGTGCGTCGCGCACGGCGGTGCCGCGGACATCCGCCGGCGTGAGTCCTACTCCGCGTCGTCGATGGCGGACTCGAGGCGCTCGATCTTCGCGTCGAGCTCGCCGGAGTACCCGGGCCGGATGTCGGCCTTCAGCACGAGCGAGACCCGTGATCCGAAGGGCATGACGGCTTCGGTGGCAGCCTTCACCACGCCCATGACCTCCTCCCACTCCCCCTCGATCTCGGTGAACATCGAGGTGGTGCGGTGAGGCAGTCCGCTGTCGCGGACGATCCGGACCGCCGCGGCGACGGCGTCGTGCACCGAGCCGTCGACGTTTCCGGTGCCGCTCGGCGCGACGGAGAAGGCGATGAGCATGGGAGTCTCCAGACGGTCAGGTCGCCGCGACGGTCACGGCGACGGAAGTGCGGACGCGGGCGGTGCGGATGACCGCCCACGCGAGCAGAACGATGAGGAGCACATTGCGCAGTGTCAGCACCGTCACGGACATGGGCTCGGCGACGAGGATGCCGCCGTAGACGAGCGGATACACCACCTGCGTGAGCCCGGCCGCAGCGACGGCGAGCGCGGCGGGCCCCATCCCGCGGCGCCGATCGACCACGAGCCAGAGCACGAGCGGGGCGATCAGCCACGCGAGGAACTGCGGGGATCCGACCTTGTTGACGACGATCAGCGTGAGGACGAGGGCCAGCGAGAACGGCGGGAAGAGCGCCGCGAACGACGCGCCGCGCCACATCTTGACCGCACCGAGGATCACGACGGCACCGGCGACGAGCACGAGAAGCGGCGTCATCGCCGCCGAGATCGCGTCGACTCCCGGGCCTTGCACCTGGAAGGTGAGGATGTCGCGGTCGTACACGATCGCCGCGTCGGCGGAGCCGGTGACGACCTGCCACAGGAACCATCCGCTCACCGGCGCCTCGATCTGCAGGCCGCGTGCGGTCTGTCCGGCGACGAACCCGAAGGCGTGGGATGCGCCCCCGAGGACGGCGATGGCCCCCAGCACGACCGCGCTGGTCGCCGCCGCCGCGCCGAGCACGACCAGGCGCCGCCGGAGCGCGACGACCGCTGCCGCCAAGAGCGCGGCCGGCCAGACTTTGATCCACGTCGCGGCGGCCAGCAGGATCGCCGCGATCACCGGGCGTCGGACCAGCCACAGCAGCCCCGCGATGGCGATCGGCACGGTGACGCCGTCGAGGCGATACATGCCCACCGGGCCGAGCGCGACGGCGAAGACGAGCCAGAACGCCGCTGCGGTCGTGCGGCCGCGCGAGCGCGCGGCCCCCACCAGCATCGCGAAGGCGGCCGCGTCGAGCGCGGTGACCAGCACCGCCCACGCGACCTCGTATCCCGCTATCCACGCGAGGGCGTGCGCCGCGAGCATGGGCAGGAGGGCGAGCTGCGGATACACCCACGCCTCGTCGACGCCGACGATGGACTCCCCCGCCAGCGCCTGGAGCGACCACGGCTCGTAGACGAGATAGACATCGCCCATCGGCTGGTTCGGCAGCACGAAGCCCGCCCCTGCGATGAGCACGTGAACGACCGCGAAGCCCGCCCACAGCATCCCCCGCCTCGACACCGCTCCATCCTAGAGCGACGCGGCTCCTCAGGCCGGGGCGGCGGCGATGACCTCGCCGACGGCGGCCGGCAGGGCGTCGGCCACGTCGAGCGCGGTGATCGGGCCGCCCGCGAGGCCGTATCGGCCGGCGGCCACGTTGGCGGCACGCCCGTGCAGCCACGCCCCCGTGGCGGCGACGGGTCCCCACTGGGCCGCCGACGTGAGGTCTTCCGCACCCGCCGCGAGGGCGCCGACCACCCCGGCGAGCACATCCCCCGTGCCCGCTGTCGCAAGCCACGGCGTGGCATCCGCGACGACGGCGATGAATCCGCCCGGCGCCGCGGAGACGGTGCGCGCCCCCTTGAGCAGCACGGCGGCGCCGAGCGCCTCCGCGGTCTCGAGGGCGGCGTCGTCGCGCTCCGCGAGGTCGGCGTCGGGGTCCACGGGCGGCATGCCGAGCCTGGAGCGCAGACGACCGAACTCGCCCGCGTGCGGGGTGATGACAACGGGAGCCGCGGGATGATCGACGAGGTCGAGCGCTCCGGCATCGACCACGACCGGCACGGTCCCGGCGAGGATCTCCCGCAGCAGGGCGGTCTCGGCACCGTCGCGGTGGGCCGGGTCGGTGCCCGAGCCGATCACCCAGGCGTTGACGCGGCCTTCGGACAGCACCGTCTCGGGGCGACGGGCCAGCACCTCCGCACCGGCCGGTCCGACGTAGCGCACCATCCCCACACCGGCGCGCCAGGCGGCCTCGACACCCAGCACGGCGGCACCTTTGAACGACGGTGATCCCGTGCGGATGCCCACCACCCCGCGCGTGTACTTGTCGTCGTGCGAGGTCGGGGCCCGAAGGCTTCCCGCCGCGTCGGTCGCCGTCCATCTGCGCATGCCGCACACCCTATCCGCGCGAAGCGACGCGGCGGCGACCGACGGGCAAATCAGCGCCGACGGCTCGTGGCGTCCTGCACCTCGCCGATGAGCTCCTCGATGATGTCCTCGAGGAACAGCACCGCCGTCGTCTGCCCCGAGGTGTCGCGCACCTGGGCGAGGTGGCGGCCCGCATTGCGCATCAGCGCGAGGGCATCCTCCAGGTCGGTCTCCTCCGTCACCGGCACCATGTGATGGATGCGCTTGGACGGGATGGGGCGCGTCACGTCGGCACCGCCGTCGGGGCCTTCGGCCGCGCGCAGCACGTCCTTCAGGTGCACGTAGCCGGTCGGCACGCCCTCTCCGTCGACGATCACGTAGCGCGAGAAGCCGTGCTTGGCGACGGCCCGCTCGATCTTGTGGGGCGTGGTGCGCTCCGGGAGGGTCACCAGGTCGCCGAGGGGCACGGCGATGTCCTTGGCCTTCTTGTCGGTGAACTCCACCACGGCCGCCACGGTCCCCGCCGAGTCGTCGAGCACGCCCTCGATGCGCGACTGCGTCACGATCGTGGCGACCTCCTCGAGGGTGAAGGTCGAAGCGGCCTCGTCCTTCGGCTCCACGCGGGCCAGCCGGACGATGTGGTTGGCGGTCCAGTTGAGCGTGACGATCACGGGGTGGAACACCTTGGAGACCCACACCAGCGGCGTCGCGAGCATCAGCACGGCCCGGTCGGGCACCGAGAACGCGAGGTTCTTCGGCACCATCTCGCCGAACACGACGTGCAGGTACGACACGGCCAGCAGCGCGATGACGAACGCGATGGTGTCCACGAGCGCTTCGCTCAGCCCGGTGAGCCCCAGCGGTACGGCCAGCAGGTGGTGGATGGCCGGCTCGGAGACGTTCAGGATGAGCAGCGAGCAGATCGTGATGCCCAGCTGACTGGTCGCCAGCATGAGCGTCGCGTGCTCCATGGCGAACAGCGCGGTCTTGGCGCTGCGCGAACCGCGTTCGGCCAGCGGCTCGATCTGCGAGCGGCGGGCGGAGATCACGGCGAACTCGGCGCCGACGAAGAAGGCGTTGGCGACCAGGAGCACAGCCAGCCACGCGAGCCCGGCCCAATCGCTCATCGGCGCTCACCTCCCTCGGCGGCCGAGGCGACCGGAACGGCCACCGGCGTGAACCGCACGCGATCGACGCGGCGGCCCTCCATGCGCTGCACCTCGATGACGCCCTCCTCGAGCTGGAGTGCGTCACCGGCGGTGGGGATGCGCTCGAGCACGCTCATGATGAACCCGCCGACGGTGTCGTAGACCTCGCCTTCGGGGATGCGGATGCCGGTGCGATCCAGCAGCTCGTCGGGGCGCAGCTCGCCCGGGAAGATGATGGACCCGGATGCGCGGACGATGCCCGCGCGACGCCGGTCGTGCTCATCGAGCACCTCGCCGACGATCTCCTCGACGATGTCCTCGAGCGTGACGACCCCCGCGGTGCCGCCGTATTCGTCGACGACGACGGCCATCTGGTAGCCGCGCGTGCGGAGTTCGGCGACCAGCGCATCCAGATGAACCGCCTCGGGGACTCGCAGCGGCTCGCTGCTGATCGCGCCCACCGGCACCTCGGCGCGCTTGGCGCGCGGCACGCTGACGGCCGCCTTGAGGTGCACGACGCCGACGATGTCGTCCATCGAATCCTCGTAGACGGGGAAGCGGCTGTGCCCCGTGCGGCGCGCCAGCTGGATCACGTCTTCGACGGCGTCGCCGACGGCGACGGCGTGCACGCTCGGTCGCGGCGTCATCACGTCGGCGGCGCTCAACCGCGAGAAGGTCAGGCTCCGATCCAAGAGCGACGCCGTGTCCTCCTCGAGCACGCCGGCACTGGCCGATCGGCGCACGAGGCTCGACAGCTCCTCGGCGGTGCGCGCGCCCGACAGCTCCTCCTTGGGCTCGATGCCGATGGCCCGGAGCACGCCGTTCGCGCTGCCGTTGAGCACGAGGATGGCGGGCCGGAAGACGGTGGTGAAGGCCACCTGGAACGGCATGACGAGCTTGGCGGTCTGCCGCGGCACGGCGAGCGCGAAGTTCTTGGGCACGAGTTCGCCGATGATCATCGAGAAGACCGTCGCGATCGCGATGCCGATCGTCGCCGACAGCGGCGTGACCAGCGCATCCGGCCAGCCCCACGACGTGAGCACGGGGCGCAGCAGGTTCGAGATCGCCGGCTCCATCGTGTAACCGGTCAGGAGCGTCGTCAGGGTGATGCCCAGCTGCGCGCTGGAGAGGTGCGTCGAGGTGATCCGCAGCGCGCTGATCGTCAGCGCCAGCCGGGATTCACCCGCCTTCTGCCGCGACTCCAGGTCGGCACGGTCGAGGTTCACCAGCGCGAATTCGCTGGCCACGAACAGACCGGTGCCGATGGTCAGAAGGAGCCCCACGCCCAGCATGACGTAGTCCATCACGCGTCACCCCCGCTCATGCGGTGGTCGGGTCGGTGGGGCGAGCGTCTGCAACTGGGAGGGTCGTCCATCGTGGAGAAGATCTTACGGCAGTCTCGCGCGCTCGCGCGCGGGCTCCTCCCAGCTTCTCGCGCGGTTCACCTGGCGCTCGATGTCGCTTCGGCCGCGCGAGAGGACATCCGATGACAAGCGAACGGATGAGTCCCGGCCGGGAGGCGGCATCACCAGCTGACCGGCAGCGCCTTGCCCTCGTCGTAGCCGGCGGCGGACTGCAGCCCGACGCGGGCGCGGGCGTGGAAGTCCGCCACGGTGGCGGCCCCCGCGTAGGTGAACGAGGAGCGCACGCCCGCCGTGATCATGTCCAGCAGGTCCTCCAGGCCCGGCCGCAGCGGATCGAGGTAGATCTTCGACGACGAGATCCCCTCGGCGAACAGCTCCTTGCGCGCGCGCTCGTACGGGTCCAGCCGGCCGAACCGATCCTGCACGGCCTTCGTGGAGGCCATGCCCCACGACTCCTTGAACACGCGACCGTCGGCGTCGGTCTGCAGGCGCCCGGGCGCCTCGATGGTGCCGGCGAACCACGAGCCGATCATGACGGATGCCGCCCCCGCCGCGAGCGCCAGGGCGACGTCGCGCGGGTAGCGCACTCCCCCGTCGGCCCAGACGTGCGCGCCGGCGGCGCGCGCCGCCTCCGCCGTCTCGAGCACCGCGGAGAACTGGGGGCGTCCGACGGCGGTCATCATCCGCGTCGTGCACATCGCGCCCGGGCCCACGCCCACCTTCAGGATCGTCGCGCCGGCGTCGACGAGGTCGTCGACCCCGGCGGCGGTGACGATGTTGCCGGCCGCGATGGGAAGTCCGAGGTCGAGGTCGGCGACCGTGCGCAGCGCCCGCAGCATGCCCTCCTGATGCCCGTGCGCAGTGTCGACGACGAGCACGTCGACACCGGCCGCCGCGAGGGCTCGCGCCTTGGCGGCGACGTCGCCGTTGATCCCGACCGCCGCGGCGACGCCGAGCCGCCCGTCGCCGTCGACGGCGGGTCGGTACAGCGTCGAGCGCAGTGCGCTGCGCCGCGTCAGCGTGCCCACCAGGTGGCCGTGGTGAAGCACGCAGACCGTCTCGACGTCGGCGGCGACCATCAGATCGAACGCGTGCCGGGCATCCGCGACGTCGTCGGCGTCGATCGACGAGGGGCGGCCTCGGGCGAGATCACCCAGGCGCGCGTCGGGGAGTGCGGTGCCGAGCCGAGCCGCCGGCACGATCCCCTGCACGTCATCGACGAGGATGTCGCCGCCGGAGGCGTCGCTGACGACGATGCCGTGCCCCTCCGTTGCCGGCACGATCTGCGCGGCCTCGGCGACGGTCATGTCCGGCGGCAGCACGAGCGGGGTGTCCCACGTCACGGGTTGCGCCTTCACCCATCGGATCGCCGCGTCGAGATCCTGCAGCGGCATGTCCTGCGGCAGCACACCCAGGCCGCCGCGACGGGAGAGGGTGGCCGCGAGCCGCGGACCGGTGACGGAGTTCATGTTCGCCGCCACCAGCGGGAGCGTGGCGGGAGTGCCGTCGTCGGGCGCGAGGTCGACGTCGAGGCGGCTCGCCACCTCCGATCGACGGGGGACGAGGAAGACATCCGAATACGTGAGATCGACCTCGGGCTGGGCGCCGTAGAACTCCATGGACCCAGCGTAACGAGCCGCCTCCGAGGAGAGCCGCCCCGGGGGTTCGGAATCGTTCTGGCTACCTTCGCGCGCGTGGCGAACGCCCAGCCAGAAGGGACTACGCTTGATCCTCGAGCGTGCGAGCCGCTGACGGTTCGTCGTATTCCACACGATCTTCACGAAAGCGGGCGATAAGGCGTGTCGAGCCAGGTGACGGGCGTCGGGGTTTCGAGCGAAGGGGAGTTCGGGGCCAATGAATGGCTCGTCGACGAGCTGTACGAGCAGTTCAAGGTCGACAAGAACTCCGTCGACAAGGCATGGTGGCCGATTCTCGAGGAGTACAGCCCCGTCAAGGGCGAGGTCCCGGCCCCGGATGGAGCCGCACCGACCGCACACCCGGTGACCGCGCCGGTTCCCGTCATCGGCGCACCGCCGGTGGCGCGCACCACCGCGAAGCCGGCTGCCGCGCAGCCGATCCCGGCCCAGGCGCCGAAGGTCGTGCCCTCCTCTGCTGAGGAGTCGACCGAGGAGGACACGGTCACCGCGCTGCGCGGCATGCCGAAGGCCCTCGCCGCGAACATGGATGAATCGCTGACCGTGCCCACCGCCACGAGCGTGCGCACCATTCCGGCGAAGCTCATGATCGACAACCGCATCGTGATCAACAACCACATGTCGCGCACGCGCGGCGGCAAGGTCAGCTTCACGCACCTCATCGGCTGGGCGATCATCCGGGCGCTCAAGGAGATCCCGAGCCAGAACGTGTTCTACGCCGAGATCGACGGCAAGCCCTCGGTGGTGGCGCCGGCCCACATCAACCTGGGCATCGCGATCGACATCCCGAAGCCCGACGGCACCCGCGCCCTCCTGGTGCCCTCGATCAAGCGCGCGGAATCCCTCTCCTTCGGCGAGTACCTCGCCTCCTACGAGGACCTCGTCGGCCGGGCGCGCAAGAACAAGCTCACCGCGGCCGACTTCCAGGGCACGACGATCTCGCTGACCAACCCCGGCGGCATCGGCACCGTGCACTCGGTGCCGCGACTGATGAAGGGTCAGGGCTGCATCGTCGGCGCCGGTGCGCTGGACTACCCCGCGGAGTTCCAGGGCGCCAGCTCCAAAACGCTCAACGAGATGGCGATCGGCAAGACGATCACGCTCACGAGCACCTATGACCACCGCGTCATCCAGGGCGCCGGCTCGGGCGAGTTCCTCAAGCGCGTGCACGAGCTGCTGATCGGCGAGCGCAGCTTCTACGACGACATCTTCGCAGCGCTGCGCATCCCCTACGCCGCGATCCGCTGGGCGAACGACATCAACGTCGACATCGCCGAGCGCATCGACAAGCAGGCCCGCGTTCACGAGCTGATCAACGCCTTCCGCGTGCGCGGCCACCTCATGGCCGACATCGATCCCCTCCAGTACATCCAGCGCACTCACCCCGACCTCGAGATCGAGCAGCACGGTCTGACCTTCTGGGACCTCGACCGCGAGTTCGTCACCGGCGGCTTCGGCGGCAAGCGCGTGATGAAGCTCCGCGACATCCTCGGGGTGCTGCGCGACTCGTACTGCCGCACGATCGGCATCGAGTACATGCACATCCAGGATCCCGATCAGCGTCGCTGGTTCCAGGACAACGTCGAGGTCAAGTACCAGAAGCCCACGCACGACGAGCAGCTGCGCGTGCTGAAGAAGCTGAACCAGGCCGAGGCGTTCGAGACGTTCCTGCAGACGAAGTACGTCGGCCAGAAGCGCTTCAGCCTCGAGGGCGGCGAGTCGCTGATCCCCCTCCTCGACGAGATCCTGCAGGGCGCGGCCGAGGCGGGGCTCGACGGCGCCGCGATCGGCATGGCGCACCGGGGTCGCCTCAACGTGCTGACCAACATCGCCGGCAAGACCTACGGGCAGGTGTTCCGCGAGTTCGAGGGTTCCGTCGCGATCGGCTCCAAGAGCGGTTCCGGCGATGTGAAGTATCACCTCGGAACGTCGGGGACCTTCGTCGCCGACGGCGGCGAGGAGCTGCCGGTGTACCTGGCCGCGAACCCGTCGCACCTCGAGACGGTCGACGGCGTGCTCGAGGGCATCGTGCGCGCCAAGCAGGACCTCAAGCCCATCGGCTCGTTCTCGTGGCTGCCGGTTCTGGTCCACGGCGACGCGGCCTTCTCCGGCCAGGGCGTCGTCGTCGAGACGCTGCAGATGTCGCAGCTGCGCGGTTACCGCACCGGCGGCACCATCCACGTGGTGGTCAACAACCAGGTCGGCTTCACCACCGTGCCGCAGGACGCCCGCACCTCGGTGTACGCGACCGACGTCGCCAAGACCATCCAGGCTCCGATCTTCCACGTGAACGGCGACGACCCCGAAGCGGTCGTGCGCGTGTCCCAGCTGGCGTTCGCCTACCGCGAGAAGTTCCACAAGGATGTCGTCATCGACCTCGTCTGCTACCGCCGTCGCGGTCACAACGAGGGCGACGACCCGTCGATGACGCAGCCGCTGATGACCAATCTCATCGAGGCCAAGCGCTCCGTGCGGCGCCTGTACACCGAATCGCTGGTCGGTCGCGGTGACATCACCCAGGAGGAGTACGAGCAGGCCAAGCAGGACTTCCAGGGCCGCCTCGAGGTGGCCTTCGCCGAGACGCACGCCGCCGAGACGGGCACCAACGAGGTCGTCAACACCGATGCGGCACCGGATGCCTCGGTCGGCGAGCCCGAGTCGACGGCCGTCTCGCGTGAGGTCGTCCACATGATCGGCGACCGCTTCGTCAACAAGCCCGAGGGCTTCACGGTGCACAGCAAGCTGCAGCAGCTGCTCGACAAGCGCCACGACATGAGCCGCAACGGCGGGATCGACTGGGCATTCGGCGAGCTGCTCGCCTTCGGCTCGCTGCTGGTCGAAGGCACCCCGGTGCGGCTGGCGGGTCAGGATGCCCGTCGCGGCACCTTCGCGCAGCGCCACAGCGTGCTGCACGATCGCGCCAACGGGCAGGAATGGCTGCCGCTGACGAACCTGTCCGACAGTCAGGGCAAGTTCTTCGCCTACGACTCTCTGCTCAGCGAGTACGCCGCGATGGCATTCGAGTACGGATACTCGGTCGAGCGCGCCGAGGCGCTCGTGCTGTGGGAGGCGCAGTTCGGTGACTTCGCCAACGGCGCACAATCGGTGGTGGACGAGTTCATCTCGTCGGCGGAGCAGAAGTGGGGCCAGCAGTCGAGCGTCGTCCTGCTGCTCCCCCACGGCTATGAGGGCCAGGGGCCCGACCACTCGTCGGCCCGCATCGAGCGCTTCCTGGCGATGTGCGCGCAGAACAACATGACCATCGCGCGCCCGTCGACGCCGGCTTCCTACTTCCATCTGCTGCGCCGGCAGGCCTACGCGCGGCCGCGTCGCCCGCTCGTCGTGTTCACGCCGAAGGCCATGCTGCGCCTGCGGGGCGCGACCAGCCCCGTCGACGCGTTCCTCACCGGGCGGTTCGAACCCGTGCTCGACGACGACCGCGGCATCGACAAGAGCGCCGTGCGCCGCGTGCTGCTGCATGCTGGAAAGATCCATTGGGATCTGCGCGCCGAGCTCGAGAAGAACCCGAATCCCGCCGTCGCGCTGGTGCGCCTCGAGCAGTACTATCCGTCACCGGTCGAGGCACTGCGGTCGGTGCTGGCCTCCTACCCCGACGCGGAGCTCGTGTGGGTGCAGGACGAGCCGGAGAACCAGGGTGCGTGGCCGTTCATCGCGCTCGAGCTGTCCAAGCACCTCGATGGCCGCACCGTCCGCCGCGTCTCCCGCGAAGCCGCCGCCTCCACCGCAACCGGTTCACCGAAGGTGCACGCGCTCGAGCAGGCCGAGATCATCAAGACCGCTCTCACGCTGCGCTGAACAGCGCACGGAGCTGTGACGAAGGCCGCCGCACCGCATGGATGCGGCGGCCTTCGTCACACGCCCTGACCGTGGTGGTGCCGTGAACGATCAGTGACCGGCCTGGATGGCCCTCACGCGGGCGAGAACCTGATCGCGCAGATCCTCGGGCGCGGTCTCCCGGCACGCCCGCGCCACCACGTCGGTCAGGGTCGTTGCCACGAGCGCCTCATCGCGACACGCCGGGCAGTGCTCCAGGTGCTCCTTGATGTCGGCGTGCTCGGTCTTGCAGACCTCGTTGCGCAGGTACTCCTCGAGGTCCCGCCGCGCCTTCTCGCAGCCGCAATCGGTCATTTCTCACTCCTCGTCGGCGCGGTCTGGATGCCGCGCTCCCGTGCGTACTCCGCCAACAGATCACGCAGCATCCGCCTGCCTCGGTGCAGGCGGCTCATGACCGTGCCGATCGGGGTCTTCATGATGTCGGCGATCTCCTGGTAGGCGAACCCCTCCACGTCTGCCAGGTAGACCGCCATCCGGAAGTCCTCCGGGATGGACTGCAGCGCATCCTTTACCGCCGACGCCGGCATGTGGTCGATCGCCTCGGCCTCCGCCGACCGGCTGCTCGTGGCGGTGGTGGACTCGGCGCCGCCGAGCTGCCAGTCCTCGAGTTCGTCGATGGTGCCCTGATACGGCTCGCGCTGCTTCTTGCGGTAGGTGTTGATGTAGGTGTTGGTGAGGATGCGGTAGAGCCACGCCTTGAGGTTCGTCCCCTGCGTGAACGACGACCACGAGGCGAACGCCTTCACGAACGTCTCCTGCACCAGATCCGCGGCGTCGGCGGGGTTCCGCGTCATGCGCATGGCCGCCGCGTACAGGGGGTCCATGAACGGCAGCGCCTGCGCCTCGAATTGGGTGCGGGCCTCTTCCGCCGTCTTGGCCTGATCGCTCATCACGGAAAAGTCTACGTCGGCCCCGTGCGAGGTCTCCGAGGCGCCGATATGCGTCGTCACGGGACGACTCAGCGTCGTGATCATGCGGCTCCTCTCGAGGGTTCAGTAATCTAGGAACCGATGACCACCGACGGGTATTCCCCCACGTCCACTCCGGCCGCGACCGGAGCCTGGCAGGCGCCCGTCGCCGACGGGCCGCTGGATTCGACGTTGTCCGTGCCCGGCTCGAAGTCACTGACGAACCGCGAGCTCGTTCTCGCAGCTCTCGCCGACGGCCCGAGTCGTCTGCGTGCCCCGCTCCATTCCGACGATTCCGCCCGCATGGTCGACGCCCTGCGCTCGCTCGGGGTCGGGATCGAGACGGAGGCCGGTGACAGTCCGTTCGGAGACGATCTGGTGATCACGCCGCGCTGGCCGCTGTCGGAGGGCGGCGTCGTGGATTGCGGTCAGGCGGGGACCGTGATGCGGTTCGTCACGCCGTTGGCGGGCTTCACCGGAGGCGAGATCACCGTCACCGCGCACCAGAGCGCGCTGCATCGACCCATGGGAGCGATGATCAAGGCGCTCCGCGACGTGGGGGTCGATATCGACGACGGTGGTCGCTGGTCACTGCCGTTCTCGGTGCGCGGTCACGGGCACGTGCGCGGTGGCGAGATCACGATCGACGCCAGCGCGTCGAGCCAGTTCGTCTCCGGCCTCCTGCTGGCCGCACCCCGCTTCGACGTCGGCCTGCACCTGGTGCACGCCGGCGATCGGCTGCCGAGCATGCCGCACATCGACATGACCGTCGAAGCACTCGCGCATCGCGGCGTGCACGTCGAGCGTCCGTCCGTCGGCGAGTGGATCGTGCCGGCGGGCCCCATCCGCGGCAAGGACATCGCCGTCGAACCCGACCTGTCCAACGCCGCACCGTTCTTGGCCGCGGCGATGGTCGCCGGCGGCCAGGTCACCGTGCAGGGGTGGCCGCCCCACTCCACGCAGCCGGGCGCGATGCTCGCGGACATCCTCGCCGTCATGGGGGCGCGCGTGAGCCGGCGCGGCGGCGCGCTGACCGTCGGGGCCGGCAACGGCATTCACGGCGTCGAACTCGACCTTTCTGCCGCGGGCGAGCTCGCCCCGACGATCTTCGGTCTCGCGGCCTTCGCCGACGGCGAGAGCGTGCTCCACGGCATCGGGCACATCCGCGGTCACGAGACCGATCGCATCGCCGCGCTCATCGGGGAGCTGCGCGCCCTCGGCGGCGAGGCGCACGAGCTCCCGGACGGCATCCGTATCGTGCCACGCCCGCTGCATGCCGGCGTCTGGCGCGCGCACCACGATCACCGCATGGCGACGACGGGAGCCCTCATCGGCCTCGCCGTGCCGGGTGTCGAGGTCGACGACATCGGCACGACGGCCAAGACCCTGCCGCAGTTCCCCCAGCTGTGGCGAGCGATGATCCACGGCGACGACGTGTCGGCGTCACTGGCCTCGTGACGGCGGAGGCGCGGTGAGCTGGCTCGACGACGTCGACGAAGACGACGAGCCGGAGTTCGACGAGTCCGATGTGCGCGTGCGACCGAATCCGAAGGCCAATCGCCCACGCACCAAACGGCGGCCCGCGCACGAGGACGCCGTGGTGTGCCGCGTGCTCGGCGTCGACCGCGGCCGGTACACGGTGCTCGTCGACGAGGACGGACCCGACGAGCATCCCGCACTGGCCACACGCGCGCGGGAGCTGCGCCGCACCGCGATCGTCACCGGCGACCGCGCTCGCGTGGTGGGCGACACGTCGGGCACGGCCGGAACCCTCGCCCGCATCGTCGGCATCGAGGAGCGCACGTCTCTCCTGCGCCGCAGCGCCGACGACACCGACCAGGTCGAACGCATCGTGGTCGCCAACGCCGATCAGATGCTCGTGGTGGTCGCCGCCGCCGACCCAGAGCCGCGCGAGCGGCTCGTCGACCGCTACCTCGTCGCGGCCCTCGACGCGGGCATCCGCCCGCTCATGGTCGTGACCAAGACCGACCTCGCCGATCCGACGCGCTTCCTCCAGCATTTCGAAGGGCTGGACCTGCGGGTGTTCACCAGCGCCCGCGGACTCATCCCCGTCGACGACGTCGGCGCCGCCCTCGTGGGCCACTCCACGGTGTTCGTCGGGCACTCGGGCGTCGGCAAGTCGACCCTCGTGAACGCCCTCGTGCCCACGGCCGGACGCGCCACCGGACACGTCAACGAGGTGACCGGTCGTGGCCGGCACACCTCGTCGTCCACGGTGAGTCTGAGATACCGCGCGGCGGCGGGGAACGGGTGGGTCATCGACACTCCCGGCGTGCGCTCTTTCGGTCTCGGCCACGTCGATCCCGCGAACCTGCTCCAGGGTTTCACCGATCTCGCCGAGATCGCCAGGGACTGCCCACGCGGCTGCACGCATCTTCCCGACGCGCCGGATTGCGCGATCGTGGAGGCCGTCGCAGAGGGACGCCTGGGCGCGCGCGGCGCGGCTCGCCTGGACTCCCTTCAGCGCCTGCTGTCGACCTTCGCCGACCGCGCCTGAGACACCTACGCTGGAGGCATGACGACCACGCGCCTCGAGCCCGGCACGCCCGCACCCGATTTCTCCCTCACCGACCAGGACGGCAGCACCGTCACCCTCGCCGACCTGCGCGGCACCGGCGCCATCCTGTTCTTCTACCCAGCTGCGATGACCCCGGGGTGCACGACGGAGGCGTGCGACTTCCGCGACTCGATCGGTCCGATCCAGGCCGCGGGGTACCGCGTGCTCGGCGTCTCGCGCGACGACCTCGCGAAGCTGCGCGAGTTCCGCGAACGCGACGGTCTCACCTACGACCTGCTGAGCGATCCGGATCATGCCGTCCACTCGGCCTACGGCGCCTGGGGCGAGAAGGTGAACTACGGCAAGAAGATCGAGGGAGTCATCCGCTCGACGATCGTGCTCGACGGCGAGGGAATCGTCGAACGCGCCCTCTACAACGTCAAGGCGACCGGCCACGTCGCGCGGATCCGCAAGCTGCTCGGGCTCGACTGAGTTCGGCTGGAACGGACCGTCAGGCGGAGTCGTCCGCAGCGGCGTCGTCGTCAGCGGCGGCCAACCGCGCCGCCTGACCGGCGGTGACGATCAGCAGCACCAGTTCCACCACTGCCGGCACCGCGATCGCGGCGGCCGTCAGCGGATGGGCGTACTCGCCCGTGGCCGCGCCGAGCGCGACGGCCAGGATCAGCACCTGCGCGACGATCCCTCCCGATCGCGCCATCGACGAACCGCGGTGGACAGCCACCGCGAACGCCCCCAGGCCCACCGCGCCGATCGCGGTCAACACGGCCAGAGCGACGGCCGACACCGTGGATGCGGTGTCGCCGGTCGCGAGCGCAACGATCTGCCAGCCCACCAGCGCGGCGACACCCAGCGCTTCGAGCGCGAGACCGGCCGCGGCGAACGGCGCCATCACGAGTCGGGACATCGGTCTTCACCACTCCTTCTCAGTCGTCGCCGACGGCTGCGCATCTGCTCGCCGTGCAGCACCCGTGGCGACCTTCGAGGCGTCTTGGAGGAAACCTCCGCGAAACCCCACGGTAAACCCTTGATTCGACTCGTGTGCTATGGGAGGATCTTCGGAGCCGTGTGCTCCCACAGCGCCGTGGGGCGAGCGATCCGCTCGCATCCCTCCACAGGGTATCGGAACCCGATCCGGGCTCTGGGACATCCCCCACCATCCGTCGCAAGGAGCACCACCATGGACTGGCGTGACAAGGCCGCCTGTTTGACCGTCGACCCCGAGCTGTTCTTCCCGGTCGGCAACACCGGCCCCGCGGTCGACCAGATCGAGAAGGCCAAGGCCGTGTGCGCCCGGTGCACCGTCACCGAGATCTGCCTGCAGTACGCCCTGGAATCCGGCCAGGACTCGGGCGTGTGGGGTGGGCTCAGCGAAGACGAGCGCCGGGCTCTGAAGCGACGCGCCGCTCGCGCGCGCCGCGCCAGCTGACGCTCCGGTTCATCTCGCTGCGCGACCGATGTAGCGCAGCGGGATGTCGATCGTGACCTCGGTCCCGCTTCCCACGAGCGTGTGCCAGTCGATCGCTCCGCTGAGCTCTCCCTGAATCAGCGTGCGGACGATCTGCGTCCCGAGGCCTCGCCCGACCTGCCCCTCGGGCAGTCCGGATCCGCTGTCGCGAACCCGCACCGCGAGTCGCTCCTCGGTGCGCTCGGCGATGATCTCCACCTCGCCCTCGCGGCCCGCGAGGCCGTGCTCGACGGCGTTGGTGACCAGCTCGGTCAGTGCCAGCGCGAGCGGGGTGGCGTACTCGCTGGGAAGCGTGCCGAAGCGCCCCGACTTGCGGGTGCGCGCACGAGTGCTGGGTGACGCGGCCACCTCGGCGACGAGCTTGAGGACGCGGTCGAAGACGTCGTCGAAGTCGACCACCTGCGTGAGGCCCTCCGACAGGGTGTCGTGGACGACGGCGATGGCCGAGACGCGGCGCATCGCATGCGTCAGGGCGTCGCGCGCCTCGTCGGTGTGGGAGCGCCGCGCCTGGATGCGCAGCAGGGACGCCACCGTCTGCAGATTGTTCTTGACGCGGTGGTGGATCTCGCGGATCGTCGCGTCTTTGGTGATGAGCTCCTGCTCCTGGTGACGGATCTCGGTGACGTCGCGGCAGAGCACGATCGCGCCGATGCGCGTGCCGCGATCGCGCAGCGGAATCGTGCGCAGTGAGACCGTCACGCCGCGCGCCTCGACATCGCTCCGCCACGGCGCCCGGCCGGTGACCACCAGGGGAAGCGACTCGTCGAACTGTCGCTTCTCCGGAATGATGCGCGTGGTCACCTCGACGAGCGGCTCCCCCTCGAGCTCGTCGTCGAAACCGAGCCGGTTGAACGCCGACAGGGCGTTGGGGCTGGCGAAGGTGACGATGCCGTCGACATCGAGTCGGATGAGCCCGTCCGAGGCACGTGGCGCCCCTCGCCGCGGAGCGGTCGGGGCCGACAGGTCAGGGAAGTCTCCCGACGAGATCATGCCGAACAGTTCGTCGGCGCAGTCGTTGAAGGTGATCTGCTGGCGGGACGGGGTTCGCGCCTCGCCCAGGTTGGTGTGGCGGGTCAGCACGCCGATGGACGACGAGCCGCCGTCCTTGGCGCGCACGATCGGCACCGCCCGCACCCGGGTCGGCGTCTCCTCGAACCAGTCCGGCGATGCCGAATCGACGATCTCGCGGATGCGATGCGCGTCGCGCACCTGCGTGCGCCACTGCGGCCGCACGCGGTCACCGACGATGTCGCGGTAGAACAGGGTCGCCGCGCCGCTCGGGCGGGCGTGGGCGATCGCGACGAAGGAGTCGTCAGCCGTCGGAACCCAGATCACGATGTCGGCGAAGGCGAGGTCTGCCAGCAGCTGACCGTCGCCGGCCAGACGATGCAGCCACTCGACGTCGGCGTCGTCGGAAAGGCCCTGGGAGTAGACGAGATCGCTGAGGGTCGACACGCCTCTAGCCTAAGAGGTCGCTCCGACCACGCTGTGCGTGCGACCTCCGCGACGGGTCGCACGCGCGGCCGGCGCGGTCGCGGCCGGCGTGGGCGGGAGCACCGCCTCCCCCACGATCCGACGAATCCCCGCGATCAGCGGCGAGCGCGGCGCGGCGAGGGCGATGGGACGCGCAGCCAGCAGCGCGGCGTCGGCCGAGCGGGCGTCGGCCGGCAGGAAGCGCACGTCGGAGATGCCGCCGAATCGATCGAGCGTGCGCCGCACCTGCCCGCGCGCGTCGATGCCGAGCGCACCCGGGCGGAGTCGATTCGCCACCGTGAGCACCGGAGTCGCCCCCACGACCGCGCGCAGGTCCGCGTAGCCGCGCAGGAATCTCGCGACGCCGACCGGGTCGGCCGCCGCGACTGCGACGACGAGATCAGCCGAGCGGAGGGCGGCGAGGGTCGCACCGTTGCGGCGCGGCGCATCGAGGTCGCTCATGATCTCCTCGTCCTGCTCCAGAGAAGCGGACACGTCGACGACGGTGTGATCGACCCAATCGCGGCAGGCCTCGAGGGCCGAGGACACGCGAGCCTCGGCCAGTTCCGGCCAGCGCGAGGGTCGGTTGATTCCGGGCAGGACCTCCACGCCGCTGCGTTCCAGGGGCAGCGCGATGCGGGTGAGTTCTCGGGCGTCGAGGGTGCCCAGAGCCGCCTGCCGGCACGCGGCCGCGAATCCCGGGCCCTCGTCGGCGAGGCCGAGGGAGAGCGCGATCGACGGCGCATGCGAGTCGGCGTCGACCAGGGCCACACGGCGATCCCCGCGTGCAAGTTCCACGGCGAGCTCGATCGCGACCGTGGAGCGCCCGGGTGACCCGTGCGGGCCCCACACCACGATCGTCCGGGGCCCCGCGGTCGCCGGGCGGGACTGCTCCTTCGCGGCGACCGCGACGCTCGGCAGCGCGTCCGCCACGGCGAACGCCTCCGCCGTGGCGGGCAGGATGGTCAGCAGCCCGAACGAATGCGCGACGCGCTCGTCGTCGTCATCTCCGACCAGCGCCACGATCCTCACGGCGCGGCGGTCGCACAGTCCGACGAGGCCGTCGGTGAGGGTGCGCCGGCGCACTCGCAGGATGAGCACGTCGACCTCGGCAAGCGCCCCGAAGAACGCGTCACCCTCATCGCCGAATGCCCCGTCGGCGGCGGCACGCGCGGGGGTGTCCGCCGAGACGACGGCGACGACGTCGATTCCTTCCTCGCGCAGTCGCGACGCGGCCGTGCTCCCCTCGTCATCGACCGCGAGGATCGCCCTCATCGGCCGCCTCCGACCGCGGGCACGACCGACAGGGCGGACTGGTCCGCCATCGCCGCGAGTGCGACGGAGACATCCGCTCGCGGGATCACGACCTCGAGCGCGACATCGGCAGTGCCGACGACCGCATCGTCACGCGCGACGGACACGACGGTCGCGTCGGGCACCAGGATGCGCGGGGTCTCGTAGCCGCCGTCCTCCGCCAGCGGAGCCGCCCACACCTCCACGACCGACCCGGCGCTCACCGAGGCCGGAACGTCGGTCGCCGTGTGCAGCACGATCGTCGTGCTCGCCGCGTCTTCACCGGCACCGACGGCATCGTGCGGAACGAGTTCGCCGGCGGCCACCGTGCGGGTGGTCACCGCCCCGAGCTCGAGCTCCTCCGGCGACAGATACGCCTCGTCGAGGGTTCCGAGTGCCACCTCGACCACGCGCACGTCGGTCGCGGAGATCACGTCGCCGGGCACGAGCGTGGTCGCGGCCGCGATCGCAGGGGCGGTCTGACGCGCAGCGCTCACCACGAACCACACGCCCGCGACGGAGGCGAGGATGAGGACGATGCCGAGCAGGAAGCGCACGTCCACCCAGGGTGCGCGACGGCGGGCGCGCACGGTTTCGGAGCTGGTCATGTGCACCATCGTGTCGCAGCGCGCCGGCCGGCCCCGAAGGTTATCCACAACACGCTCGCGACACCCGCTGACGACACACGGTCGGGGTCGATAATGGGGTCATGCCCGATTCGCCCACCGCCGGAGGCCGACTTCTCGCGCCGGCCCAGGTCGCCGAGGTGCTCCAGATCGAGGTGGGCGAAGTGCTGGCACTCGTGGAGCAGGGCCGACTGACGGGGATGCGCGTGGGTTCTCCCGCCCGGTGGCGCATCGAGGAATCCAGCGTGGCGGCATACCTCGACGATCAGGCCGAGGAAGCCCGACGCATGGCGCTGTGGCGTCAGTCGAATGCGGCGAGCTTTCCGGAGCTGTGGGGCACCGGCGTGGTGCGAAACCCCGACTGAGGAGCCCGTCAGCCGAGGGGGACGGGAGTGGTCGCGTCGACCTGCACCCGCGCGATCGTGCCGTACGGCACGATCCGATACCCGGTGATCGCCGCAGCTCGCCGCGCGCTTCCCGCGTCGTGCAGCGCCAGATCGAGATGGTCGGCGCCCGCGCGATCGACGGTTCCGTGAAGCAGGCGACCGGCGTGAAGGTGCACGCCGACGGCGACGCGTCGTCGCACCAGATCGCGCATCGCGAATCCGAACGTCATCTTCTCGGCCAGGGCGGAGCCCTGGGGAGCGGGGCGCGCGGATCGAAGGAGATCGGCGTGGGAAGCCGCCAGCTCCGTGATGGCTGCGAGCGGTACGAGCGCGGCACCGCCGCCGTCGCCCTCGAGCGCGGAGAACCAGTCGGCCCCGACGCCGGCGACGGTCGCGTGAAGACGCGCACCGTCGACGAGAGCGACCGTGACCGAGGCCCGGTCAGCGGCGAAGGAGAGCAGTCTCTCGCGCAGCGACACCCGCGACAGACGCAGCCTCTCGGCTTCGGTGTCCAGCGCGGCGCGCTCGGCCTCCCACTCGGAGGCGAGCTGATCTTCGAGGTCGTCGAAGAAGCGATCCCAGCGCACGAGACGAGGCTAGCCGCGACATGAGGGTTCGATGAGAAGTTATCCACAGGAGCCTTCCGGGCGGTTCCTGAACATCCGCTGTGTGCTCTACTTCTGGCAGATCGACCGACAGGAGAGCAGGGGGGCCATGGTTCAGAACTCTTCAGGCGCAGCCCGCGCCGCATCCGGACCGTGGAGCACCACGGCGGTCTCGGAGTACTTCGCACCGCAGCCGACGTCGACGAGCGACCTTCCCGAGCCCACGCAGCTGCTGCGCAATCTCAGCGTCGGGGTGCTTGAGGTGATGTCGGGCGTGCGCGAGATCGAGCAGCTCGCACGATGGATGACCGAAGACGTCTTCCGCGTGCTCCTCACCCGCGCCAACCTCGCCACGCGTGCCCGCAGCGCCCGCGGCGTTCCCGCGTCGCGGCCGGTGCACACCGTGCTGTCGGTGCGCCACACCTCGCCCGCCGACGGCGCGGTCGAAGCGGTCGTCGTGGTCCGCGGTCCGGCGCGCACCCGCGCCATCGCCATTCGCCTCGAAGGCATGGACGGGCGCTGGCGCGCGACGTCGCTCGCACTCCTCTGAGGCGCTACTGCTTGTAGGAGGCCAGGAAGTTCCCCAGGCGCTCGATCGCCTCCGTGAGCACGCGAGCCTCGGGGAGCGTGACGATCCGCAGGTGGTCGGGGGTCGGCCAGTTGAACCCGGTGCCCTGCACCAGCAGCACGTGCTCGGCGACGAGGAAGTCGTACACGAGCTTGAGATCGTCGTGGATCTCGTACACCTCGGGGTCCAGCCGCGGGAACGCGTAAAGCGCACCCGACGGTTTCACACACGTCACGCCCGGGATCGATTCGAGCGTCTTCCACGCGGCATCCCGCTGCTCGTGGAGGCGCCCGGAGGAGGCGATGAGGGCATCGATCGACTGCACACCCGACAGGGCGGCCTGCACCGCGTGCTGCGCCGGCACGTTGGGGCACAGGCGGGTCGAGGCCAGCAGGGTGATCCCCTCGAGGAATCCGCCGGCGTGGGTCTTCGGGCCGGTCACGACCAGCCAGCCCGACCGGTAGCCGGCGACGCGATACGTCTTGGACAGTCCGTTGAAGGTGAGGCACAGCAGGTCCGGGGCGACCGATGCCATCGGGATGTGCTGGGCGTCGTCGAACAGGATGCGGTCGTAGATCTCGTCGGCGAGCAGCAGCAGGGAGTTCTCCCGGGCGATCTCGGCGATCCCGTCCAGCACCTCCCTGCTGTAGACCGCACCGGTGGGATTGTTCGGGTTGATGACCACGATCGCCTTGGTGCGATCCGTGACCTTCGAGCGGATGTCCTCGAGGTCCGGCTGCCAGCCGTTCTGCTCATCGCACACGTAGTGGACCGGGTTCCCCCCGCCGAGGCTCGTCATCGCCGTCCACAGCGGGTAGTCCGGCGCGGGGATCAGCACCTCGTCGCCCTCGTCGAGCAGGGCCTGCATCACCATCGTGATGAGCTCCGAGACACCGTTGCCGAGGTACACGTCGTCGGGATCGAACGCCGGGAATCCGGGGATCTCCTCGTAGCGGTACATCACGGCTCGTCGCGCCGACATGATCCCGCGACTGTCGCTGTAGCCGTGCGCGTGCGGGACCGCCTCGATCATGTCGCGGACGATCTGGTAGGGCGCGTCGAATCCGAAGACGGCGGGGTTGCCCGTGTTGAGCTTGAGGATCGTGTGGCCCTCGGACTCGAGCCGGTCGGCCTCGACGAGCGCCTGTCCGCGGATCTCGTACAGGACGTTCTTGAGCTTGCTCGACTGGTCGAGGGGGCGAAGCGGACTCATCGGATCACTCTATCGCCGCTCTCGCGGCGCCACAGTCCGGGCCGTGAGGCCAATCGGATGCCGGTGGCACCGCCGAGCGATCAGTTCTTCTTGCCGGCCGCGCGACGCTGCGCGCGGTTCTGCGGGGCGGCCGCGGGCGCATCCGCGCCGTCGGCCTTCTGCCCGAAGGCTCCGCGCGGAGCCTCGGCAGCGGGAGGCTGAGCCGCCTGAGCCGCCTGGCGCACGCGGGTGGTCTCGGCCTGCTGCACCTGACCGCGCTCGTTGCGCACTTCGACCTCGCCGGCGTCGTTGGCCGCCGAGTACTGCAGGCGCTGCCCGTCCGACGGAGTGGCCGACAGGCCCTTCGCCTCCACCTGGGTGACCTGCTGCCCGTCGGCGGCCTTGCGCACCTCGACCTCGAGGTTGAAGAGGTAGCCGACGCACTCCTCCTTGATCTGCGCCATCATCGACTGGAACATCTGGTAGCCCTCGCGCTGATACTCGATCAACGGGTCGCGCTGGGCCATCGCACGCAGGCCGATGCCGTCCTTGAGGTAGTCCATCTCGTAGAGGTGGTCGCGCCAGCGGCGATCCAGCACCTGCAGCACCACCCGCCGCTCCAGTTCGCGCATGGCTTCGGAGCCCAGGGTCTCTTCGCGGGACTCGTAGGCGATCCGCGCATCCGAGAGCACCTCGCGCTTGAGGCCCTCCGAGGTGATGCCGCCCTTGCGACCGGCGCCTTCGGCGACGACCTCGTCGATCGTCACGCCCACCGGATAGAGCGTCTTCAGCTCGGTCCACAGGGCGTCGAAGTCCCAGCTCTCGTTGTGACCGGCGCCGGTGTGGTCGTCGATCACGGCGCCCACGGCGTCTTCGATGAAGTGCTGCACACGGTCGGCGATGTCGTCGCCGTGCAGGATGTGACGGCGGTCGGCGTAGATCGCCTCGCGCTGGCGGTTGAGCACGTCGTCGTACTTCAGCACGTTCTTGCGCACCTCGGCGTTGCGTGCCTCGACCTGGGACTGCGCGCTCTTGATCGCTCGCGAGACCATGCCGGACTCGATGGCGACGTCGTCGGGGAAGTTCGTGCGCGACAGGATCGCCTCGGCGGCCCCGGACTGGAACAGACGCATGAGCGTGTCGGTCAGCGACAGGTAGAAGCGGCTCTCACCGGGGTCGCCCTGGCGCCCCGAGCGTCCGCGCAGCTGGTTGTCGATGCGGCGCGACTCGTGGCGCTCGGTTCCCAGCACGTAGAGTCCACCGGCCTCGCGCGCGGCCCGTCCCTCTTCGGCGACCCGTTCGCGCGTCGCTTCGTAGACCTCGTCCCACGCGGCCTCGTACTCGTCGGGGGTCTCGTGCGGGTCGAGCCCCTTCGCCTTCATCTCCTGCACCGCGAGGAACTCGGCGTTGCCGCCGAGCATGATGTCTGTACCACGACCGGCCATGTTGGTCGCGACGGTGACCGCGCCGGGACGCCCTGCTCGGGCGACGATCTCGGCCTCGCGAGCGTGGTTCTTCGCGTTCAGGACCTCGTGCTTGATGCCCTTCTTCGCCAGCAGGCGCGAGAGATACTCGCTCTTCTCGACGCTGACCGTTCCGACGAGCACGGGCTGGCCGGCCTTGTGTCGCTCGGCGATGTCTTCGGCCACCTGCACGAACTTGGCCTCCTCGTTCTTGTACACGAGGTCGGACTGGTCCTTGCGGATCATCGGCTTGTTGGTGGGGATCGGCACGACGCCGAGCTTGTACGTCGACATGAACTCGGCGGCCTCGGTCTCGGCCGTGCCGGTCATGCCGCCGAGCTTGTCGTAGAGGCGGAAGTAGTTCTGCAGCGTGACGGTCGCGAGGGTCTGGTTCTCGGCCTTGACCGGAACGCCCTCCTTCGCCTCGATCGCCTGGTGGATGCCCTCGTTGTAGCGACGCCCGACGAGGATGCGCCCGGTGTGCTCGTCGACGATCATCACCTCGTCGTTCATCACGACGTAGTCGCTGTCGCGCTTGAAGAGCGCCAGCGCCTTGATCGAGTTGTTGAGGAACGAGATGAGCGGGGTGTTCGCCGACTCGTAGAGGTTGTCGATGCCGAGGTAATCCTCGACCTTCTCGATGCCCGGTTCCAGCACGCCGACGGTGCGCTTCTTCTCGTCGACCTCGTAGTCGACACCCGACTCGAGGGTGCGGGCGATCTTCGCGAACTCCACGAACCAGCGGTTCGCCTCCCCGGACGACGGGCCCGAGATGATCAGCGGCGTGCGGGCCTCGTCGATGAGGATCGAGTCGACCTCATCGACGATGGCGAAGAAGTGGTCGCGCTGGACCATGTCTTCCTTGCGCCACGCCATGTTGTCGCGCAGGTAGTCGAATCCGAATTCGTTGTTGGTGCCGTAGGTGATGTCGGCGGCATACTGCTGGCGACGCACGTCGGGCGTCTGACCCGACACGATCGTGCCGGTGGTCATGCCGAGCGCACGGAAGACGCGGCCCATGATGTCGGACTGGTACGAGGCGAGGAAGTCGTTGACGGTGACGATGTGCACGCCGCGGCCGGCGATCGCGTTGAGGTAGGCCGGCAGGGTCGCCACCAGGGTCTTGCCCTCACCGGTCTTCATCTCAGCGATGTTGCCGAGATGAAGCGCCGCGCCGCCCATGATCTGCACGTCGTAGGGGCGCTGGCCGAGCGTGCGCTTGGCTGCCTCGCGAACCGCCGCGAACGCCTCGGGCAGCAGCTGGTCGAGCGTCTCGCCCTTCTCGAACCGCTCGCGCAGCTCGGCCGTCTCGCCGCGCAGCTGCTCATCGGTGAGATGCGTGTAGTCCTCCTCGAGCGCGTTGACGGCTTTCACCGTCTGCTGGAGGCGCCGCAGGATGCGGCCTTCTCCGGCACGAAGCAGTTTCTCGAGGGCGTTTGCCACGGAATGTCTCCATCTCTCGGGCGGGCGACTCCCGCGCACGCCATCGGGCGCCCGGCGGGCATACCCGACCATGTTATCGGCCCGTGACCTTCGCGTGCGCTGGGTACTCCGATACTCGACATGCATATGCTCGGCATGTACATACTCGGTATCCATCGAGCCGGTTCGCCCCGGAGGTGGGAGGACACATGTCCGTTCGTCAGAGCCTGCTCGCGATCCTCGATCAGGGCCCGTGCTACGGATATCAGCTGCGCACCGAGTTCGAGCGCCGCACCGGATCGACGTGGCCCCTGAACGTCGGCCAGATCTACAACACGCTGGACCGTCTCGAACGCGACGGCCTCGTGATCAAGGGCGACAGCGACGAGCACGGCCACGTCTACTGGTCGATCACGCGGGCCGGCTCGACCGAGGTCGCCGCGTGGCTCGGCTCCCCCGTCGATCGCGGACAGGGCACTCGGGACCAGCTGGCGATCAAGCTGGCCGTCGCGGCGACGCTCCCGGGGGTGGACGTCGGCGAGGTCATCCACACGCAGCGACACGCATCGCTCGCGCAGCTGCAGTCGCTCGAGCGTGCGAAGAAGGCCGCGGGCGACCCCGCGGGGCCGCAGGAGCTCGCCCGGTCGCTCGTGGTCGACTCGATGATCTTCGCCGCCGAAGCCGAGGTTCGCTGGCTCGACCACACCGAGCAGCGCCTGGCACGCCATCCGGAGCATGCCATGTCCCTCGAGGTGTCAGCCGAGCGGCCCAAGCGGGGTCGCCCCGCCAAGAACCGCGACGCTTCCAGAGGAAAATCCGCGCCAGGAGGACGAGAACCCGCGGATGCATCCTCTGCAGACGGGATCTCCTCTGCGGCGGCCGGGCTCGGCGTGGTGGCGCCCACCCATCCGGGCCGCCTACCCTGAACTGTGACCGAAACCGACGCTCCCGCCGCATCCGACGCCGCCGCCGAGACCGCCGCGCCGACCTTCTCCGACCTCGGCCTGAGCGATCCGGTGCTGAAGGCCCTCCGCGAGATCGGGTACGAGACGCCGTCGGCGATCCAGGCCGCGACCATCCCGACCCTGCTGTCCGGCCGCGACGTGGTCGGCATGGCGCAGACCGGAACCGGCAAGACCGCGGCGTTCGCCCTGCCGATCGTCGACCGCCTCGACCCCGCGCAGAAGAACCCGCAGGCGCTCGTGCTCGCACCGACGCGCGAGCTCGCGCTGCAGGTGTGCGAGGCGTTCGAGAAGTACGCCGGTCACCTCAAGGGCGTTCACGTGCTCCCGGTCTACGGCGGCCAGGGATACGGCGTGCAGCTGTCGGCACTCCGGCGTGGCGTGCACATCGTCGTCGGAACGCCCGGCCGCATCATCGACCACCTCGAGAAGGGCACGCTCGACCTCTCGGGGCTGAGCTACCTCGTGCTCGACGAGGCCGACGAGATGCTCAAGATGGGCTTCGCCGAGGACGTCGAGACGATCCTCGCCGAGACACCCGACACCAAGCAGGTGGCCCTCTTCTCGGCGACCATGCCCGCGGCCATCCGCCGCATGTCGAAGCAGTATCTGCACGATCCGGAAGAGATCACGGTCAAGACGAAGACCACGACCTCGGCCACGATCTCCCAGCGCTACCTGATCACGGCCTGGCAGCGGAAGATGGATGCGCTCACCCGCATCCTCGAGGTCGAGAACTTCGACGGCATGATCGTCTTCGGGCGCACCCGCAGCATCACGGAGGAGATCGCAGAGAAGCTCCGCGCCCGCGGCTACTCCGCCGCCGCGATCAACGGCGACATCGCGCAGGCGCAGCGCGAGAAGACGGTCAATCAGCTGAAGTCCGGCAAGCTCGACATCCTCGTCGCGACCGATGTGGCCGCGCGCGGCCTCGACGTCGAGCGCATCTCCCACGTGGTCAACTACGACATCCCGACCGACACCGAGTCCTACGTCCACCGCATCGGCCGGACCGGGCGCGCGGGACGCACCGGCGACGCGATCTCGTTCGTCACGCCCAAGGAGCGCTGGCTCGTCCGGGCGATCGAGAAGGCGACCCGCCAGGAGCTCACCGAGATGAGCCTGCCGAGCGTCGACGAGGTCAATGAGACGCGCCTGTCGCGCTTCGACGACCGCATCACCGCGGCGCTCGCGGAGAGCGAGCGCGTGGACCGATTCCGCGACATCGTCGCTCACTACGTGCGCCACCACGACGTGCCCGAGGTGGACGTCGCCGCCGCCCTCGCGATCGTCGCCCAGGGCGAGACACCGCTGCTGCTGGACCCCGACGTCGAGCCGGCGCGTCCGCCCCGTGACCGGGACGACCGACGCGACCGGAGCGACCGGCGCGAGAACGACCGTGGCGACCGCCCCGAGCGGCGCGCGGGCCAGTATGCGATGTACCGCATCGAGGTGGGCAAGCGGCACCGGGTCGAGCCGCGGCAGATCGTCGGCGCGCTCGCGAACGAGGGCGGACTGCGTCGCGACGACTTCGGACGCATCCAGATCCGTCCCGACTTCTCGCTGGTCGAGCTGCCCGCCGACATGTCGCGCGACACGCTCGACCGGCTGTCCGACACCCGCATCTCGGGGCGACTCATCGAGATCCGGCCGGACACCGGTGGCCCGGCCCGACGCCGCAGCGGTGGCGACGAGCGGCGCCCTCCCCGCGACCGTGACGCGCGCGGCGAGCGCAAGCCGCGTCGTCGCGACGGCTGACCGCGGCTCGACCGCGACGCGGCGCCGGCACGACGACGAGCGCTCTCAGCGAACCCGCATCGAGCGCATCCGTCGCGCTCGTAGGATCGAGACATGGCCGGATTCTGGGGCAGACGCAAGCGCGAACGCGAGGAACTTCACGCCCAGGACGTCGACCTCGCGCGGGATGCGCAGCGGGCTCTGGTCGAGGTGGACGAGCGCATCCGCGTGACCACCGACGAGCTCGCCTTCGCCGTGGCGGAGCTGGGGGAAGGGCCCACCGGTGATCTGCGAGACGCCCTCGACGCGGTGCGCACGCATCTCGCCGAAGCCTTCCACCTGCACCAGCTGAACCACGACGAGATCCCGGACACTCCGGAGGAGCTGCGCACGCGCAATGCGCGCATCGTGCAGCTGTGCACGTGGGCCGACGAGCTGCTGGATGACCGCACCGACGCTCTCGCCGAACCGATCGAGCGCGCACGGCGTGCTCCCGAGATCATCGCCGGCGTGCGACGGGATGCGGAGCGCCTGCGCACCCGGATCCCCCACGCCCGAGAGACGGTCTCGCGCCTCGCGGAGCGCTACAGCGCCGCCGCGCTCGGCCAGGTCGCCGACAACGCGGCCGAGGCCGACCAGCTGCTGCGCTTCGCCGAGCACAGCGCCGACGTCGCCGAACGCCGGCGCGACGCCGGACAGCGCGAACAGGCCAATCTCGCCCTCGAGACGGCGACCGAGGCGGCCCGCCGGGCGGCGACGCTCGTCGATGCCGTCGAGACCTTCGAGATCGAGGCGCTGCGGGCCGAGTCGACGCTCGCCGCGATCGTGGAGGACTCCCGCGGCGACCTGGTCGCCGCGGGGTCCGCACCCCAGGTGCCGACGGTCGCCGAGGCGATGACCGCCCTGCAGTCCGCGCTGGCAGCCCTCCCCTCACCCGGCGCCAAGACCGACCCCTTCGGCGACCTGTCCCGGCTGCGTGAGGCGAACACAGGCCTCGACGCGGCCATCGCCGCCGCTGAGGAGCGGGCACGGCGCGTCATCCCCGACCTCGCCCACGTGCGTCACGCCATCGACGACGCGGACCGGCAGCTGCACGTGGCCCGCGACGTGATCGCGGGTCACCGCGGATGGATCGGAGCCGACGCACGAACCCGCCTCGCCGAGGCCGACCGGGTGCGGCAGGACCTGGACCGCCTCGTCGGCGGATCGGCAGCGACCGCGCCCGACATCGCGGAGGACGATCGCGAGCAGGCGATGGTCCTGTCCCGCCGCGCAGCGACCCTCGCCGGCGAATCGCTCCAGCTCGCCCAGCGGGACATCGACTCCTCCCGTCCGCCGGGCGGACCCGATCAGTGGAACGGCGGCTGGGGCGGACCTCAGCGGGGCGGCCGCGGTGGCGGCGATCTCATGGGCGGCATCCTCGGCGGCCTCGTCATCGGCGGCCTGCTCGACGGCATGTTCGACTGAACCTCAGCGCTCCATCACGAACGAAAACCCCCGGGTCGCAGGGCCCGGGGGTTTCCGTTCGTGCGGGTGGTCAGGACGCGACCGCCACAGGTGCTGCCTGCGTCGTCAGCGAGATGACACCGTAGTCCCAGCCCTTACGGCGGTAGACCACGCTCGGGTGGTCCGTGCGCGCGTCGATGAACAGGAAGAAGTCGTGCCCGACGAGCTCCATGCGGTCGACCGCGTCTTCGACGGTCATCCACTCCGGCTCGAACTCCTTGGTGCGGATGACGACGGGACTGTAGTCCTCCTCGTCGGCCGCGGCGCCGCCCACGGTCGGGATCTCACCGGTCGAGACGGCGTGGATGGCCTCCGCCGACGCCGGCTGCAGGTCGATTCCCTGCAGCGCGCCGCTCTCCTTGGCGAACTTCGCACCGCGGGGGTGGTTGCGCTGGTCGACACGCTTGTCCTTGGCGCGACGCAGCTGCTCGCACAGCTTGTCGACCGCGAGATCCAGAGCCGCGAACTTGTCGCCGTCGGTCGCCTCGGCCCGCACGATGGGTCCCTTGCCGGTGACCGTGAGCTCGACCGTGTCGTCTTCCATCCGGCCGTTGTGATACGCCCGGTGGGTGACCTTCACGTCGACGCGCTGCGCGCGCGTGGCGAGGTGCTCGATGCGGGTGGTCTTCTCTTCGACGATCGAGCGGAAGCGATCCGTCACGTTCACTCCCACGCCGACGATGCTGGTTTCCATCCCTGACCTCCTTGTTCCGGTCCGCCCGGTTCAAGGGCGGACCATCAGTCGCCTTGGTCCCCCCACCGTAGACCCCGGCGCGGGAAGTGTCACGCAGGAATTCCGGATGCGTCCGATTCGGATCCGCTGTGCACCGCGCGGCGGGGTGTGGCCGCCACCGTGACCGCGCCGCGGACGGTCGCGCCGGCGACGCGCAGGGCCGTGATCGCCTCATCCAGCGTCGCGCCGGTGGTCACGACGTCGTCGACGACGATCACGTCGCGGCCCGCGACGCGGTTCGCATGGAAGGCTCCCGCCACGTTGGCGGCGCGCGCGTGGACGTCGAGCCGTCGCTGATCGGCGGTCATCCGGGTGAGGCGGAGCGAACGCGACACCGGCAGCGACGCACGGGCCATGAGGAGCTCGACCGGCCGGAAGCCCCTGCGGCGGAACGCGGCCCGAGACGACGGCACCGGCACGAACAGGGTGTCGGCGGTCGCATGCGCACGCACCCGCTCGATCGCACCGGTGGCGGCTGTCGCGAGCGGCCGGGCGAGCGCGGTGCGTCCGTCCTCCTTCAGGGTGCGGATGACGCGCGCGGCCACCCCCTCGAACAGCAGAGCGCTCCACACGGGCACGTCGGCGATCCGACGCGACACCGGGTCACCCGTCAACTCTTCACGACAGCCCGTGCAGAGGGAGACGTCCCACGCCCCGCACCCTGCGCAGGCGACCGGGAACACCAGCGCGAGCACATCGCCGAGTGCTTCGCGGAACATCTCGATCGGCACCGTGGACACCCGGTCATCGTGCCGCGCCTGCGCGGCGCCTGCCGCCATCCCCGCCGGCCTGTGGACGCCGCTGCGGCGTGCGCACATCGGGGAGGAGAGGTCACGGCCCAGCCGGCGAACCCTGCTGCGTCGCGAGCACGAGGATCTCGGACGCGGTCTGCTCCCAGTTCGCACCGCGTCGCACGTACAGAAGGCCCTCATCGGAGCGCAGGCGCACCGTCGCATCGGTGTTGGCACCGGCCACCGAGACCGTTCCGGAGGGCGCCGCGCCGGACACGGCCGCTCCCCCGACCACCTGCTCCACGAGCGTGAGATCGGTGCCGGACCGGGTGACCGCGGCGACCGTGGTGTCATCGAGCCAGGCGAGCGAGAGCCCGGAACCGGTGACGGGACCGAGTTCGAACGGGTCCGTCAGCCGCAGCGGCGCGCCATCGGCGTCGCGGACGATGCCGGCGATCCAGATACCGGATCTCCCGTTCGAGGACACGATCGCGGCGAGGCGCGCACCGTCGCGTGAGACGGCGAACGCCGCCAGCTCCGCGGCCTCGGGGAACGCCTCAGAGATCTCCAGCGGCACGCCGTCCTCGCCGGTCGCCCGCAGCCCGCCGGGATTCTGCGCCGGCACGCTCCAGACGTACCCGCGCGGATCGATGGACGGGTCCAGGAGGCCCGCGCGCTCATCGACGAGGAGGACCTCGCCGTCTGCGGTCACCCGCACCACCGCCCCTCCGGAGGTGCCGACCGCGGCCGCATCCCGGTCCGGGGCGACCTGCACCGCCGCAGCGTCGACCTGCGTCATGGCCGAGGACAGCCCCTCGATCGGGGTGAGTTCGTCTCCCGAGAGAAAGCCGAATCCTTCGGCCGTGAGCACGAGAGGGCTCGTGGCGACGCGTGTCGAGCGCACGGACACCGTGTCGGCGGACAGGGGCGTCGAATCCGCGGTGAGGCGCACATCGGTCACTCCGGCGGAGGCGAGACTCGCCTGCAGCTGGGTGTAGATGCGGTCGACGCCGTCCTGCTCCAGGCCCAGGGCCGACGGCGAGAGATCGATGTCGGCGACGCCGCCGCTGACGGGCACCGACGGCCGCGAGAGCGTCACACTCTCGGGGATCGCGCTGACGACGGCCTCGGCGAGCCACGGGCTGGGCGATCCCCCGACGAGGGCGTCGGAGATCCAGGTGGGGGCGTTGATGGTGGGGAACCAGCGCACGTCGGGCACGAGGTACGTCCAGCTCGGATCGAAGTACATCAGCGAGTACTCGCCGTACACGTTCGGGAACTGGTCCGTGCCGAGCACGATGCCGTCGGGGGCTTCCGTGATCCGCCACTCTCCGTCGTCGCGCTGCGCGAGGCGGAAATCGAGCATCGTCACTCCGCTGCCGCCGGTCTCGTACGCACCCGCGGCGCTCACGGTCGCGTCGGCCTCGACGGTGAGCGACACCTGATTGGTGGTCGGGTCGGCGTACGTGCGATCGCCGCGATCGTCGATCGTGACACCGGCGGTGGGATCCCACGCCTCGGCGAGACTGGTCGAGAGGAAGAGCCTCGCCGTCGCCCAGTTGTCGGCCGGACCCGTTCCCGCCTCGATGAACCCCCGCACGATGTCCTCCGGCGACGCCCCCGGCTGAGGCCCTTCGGGGAGGTAGAAGAAGTCCGGCGTCGGCGGCTCCTCGCCGGGCTCGATGCCGGGATTGACCGGTCCGGTCATCGGAAGTCCGGAGCACGCCGCGAGGGCGAAGAGCAGAAGCGCGGCCACGGCGGCGCCGAGGGATCGGGTCATCCGCGTCACGATCGCTCCCCCATCGCGTCCGCGCCCGAGGCGATCGGCAGGTCTATCGGCTGCGTGAGGCCGAGGGCATCCATGGCCGGCGACTGGTCGTCACCGGCTTCCACGGGAATCGGCGACGAGGTGACGGTCTCACCGGGCAGCCGCGGCAGCGTGAGCACGAAGTGGGACCCCCGGCCCGGCTCGGACCACACCGCCAGCTCCCCGCCGTGCAGGCGCGCGTCTCCGAGAGCGATCGACAACCCGAGACCGGTGCCGCCGATGGTGCGGGTACGCGACGGATCGGCCCGCCAGAAGCGGTCGAACACCCGATCCACGTCTTCGGCGCGCATGCCGAGCCCGAAGTCCCGAACTCCCAGCGCGACGGCGTGCTGATCGCTGTCGACGGTGACCACGATGGGTCGCCCCTCTCCGTGTTCGATGGCGTTTCCGAGGAAGTTCCGCACGATCCGGCGCGCCCGCCGCGGGTCCATGTCGACCGGGGAATATCCTCCCGGCGCGACCAGCCGCACATCGGATCCGTGCTGGTCGGCGAGCTGCTGCATCGAGGCGATGACGTCTTCGGCGAGGTGCGCCAGGCTCGTCGGCTCGAGTTCGAGCTGCACCGATCCGGCGTCGTAGCGGCTGATCTCCAGCAGGTCGGTCAGCAGGGTCTCGAAGCGCTGCACCTGCGCATTCAGCAGCTCGGCTGCCCGCGCGGTGACGGGATCGAACTCGTCCCGCTGGTCGTTGATCATGTCGGCGGCGAGGCGGATCGTCGTCAGCGGCGTGCGCAGCTCGTGCGAGACGTCGGAGACGAAGCGCTGCTGCACGAGCGACAGATCGGCCAGCTCCTTGATCTGCGACTCGATGCTGTCGGCCATGGCGTTGAAGGACCGCCCGAGCGTCGCCAGCTCGTCTTCGCCGTGCACGTCGAGCCGCACGTTCAGTTCGCCGGCCGCGAGCTTGGCACTGGTGTCGGCCGCCTCGGCGATCGGCGTGGTGACCGAGCGCAGCACGAACCAGGCGATCCCCCCGATCATCACGAGCAGGAACACGCCGACGATCCAGAGCGTCGCCTGCACGAACAGCAGGGTCTCGGATGCGGCGGCGAGGTCGTAGGCGAAGTAGAGCTCGTAGTAGCCGACGTCGGGCATCTCGAACTGCTGCCCGACGATGATGCCCGGAACCTCTCCTTCGGCGCCGGGGAGCCCCGCGTACTGCCACCACTGCAGGTCGGGGTCGGACTGCACACGGTCGCGCAGGGCCGTGGAGATGATGTCCTCGTCGACGAGGACGCCCGAGGTGAAGTCCTGCGGGGCGATCGAGGACGGCGGGCCCACGCGGAACACCGCGAACGAGTCGCTCTCGGACTGCTGCGTGAGGTCGCTCTGCACGCTTCCCATGAGGGTCGACAGCTGTGCGGGACTCCCCTGCGGCTCAGCCGAGTCGAGGGTGCGCTGCACCTCCGACGTCGCGCGCCGGGCGTCTTCGAGCACCTGCTGCTGACGGGACTCCAGGAGATCGGACTGGATGGCCAGGGCCATCCACACGCACGCGATGACGATCGCGAGCGCCGACAGCGCGAGGGTCAGCACGACCGTGCGGAAGCGCAGCGAACGGCGCCACAGCACCGTGACGCGGTCGGGCCAGGACCGCCAGTCGACGATGGCGATGCGGCCCGTCGCCGGAGCCGTGCGCGCCGGGGGCACGCGGCCTACTCCAGGGCGCCGGCGCGGTAGCCGACGCCGCGCACCGTCGTGACGATCTTGGGGTTGTCGGGGTCGATCTCGACCTTCGCGCGCAGGCGCTGCACGTGCACGTTCACCAGACGGGTGTCGGCCTTGTAGTGGTAGCCCCACACCTGCTCGAGCAGCATCTCGCGCGAGAACACCTGCTGGGGCTTGGAGGCGAGTGCGACCAGCAGCTCGAACTCCAGCGGGGTCAGCGGGATGGGCGTCTCGCCGCGTCGCACCTCGTGAGCGGCGACATCCACCGACAGATCGCCGATGCGCATGATCTCCGCGCTCGGCTGCGAGGCCGGGCGGAGTCGCGTCTTGATGCGGGCGACGAGCTCCTTCGGATTGAAGGGCTTGACCATGTAGTCGTCGGCACCGGACTCGAGGCCCTTGACCACATCGGCGGTGTCGGTGCGCGCCGTGAGCATGATGATCGGCACCCCGGATTCGGCGCGCACGCGCGTGCAGACTTCGATGCCGTCCATGCCGGGGAGCATGAGATCGAGGAGCACGAGATCGGGACGCTCGGCGCGCCACGTCTCGACGGCCTGGGCGCCGTCTGCGCAGAAGACCGTGTCGAAGCCTTCCGTGCGCAGCACGATGCCGATCATCTCGGCCAGGGCCGTGTCGTCGTCGACCACCAGGATGCGGGAACTCATCGCGCGTTCGTCCTTTGCTCACCGTGGGGGCGATGCCGGGTCGGCGCTCCCCCGAGCGCTCCCGCCAGAGTAGTCGAGATGAGCCGTGCATTCGCCGAGCGGCGTGCCGTGAACAGCACGGGTCGCCCGCCGGACCCGTGTGACACGATGGGAGCAGCGTCTCTCAAGGAGGACCGTGACCTCGTATCCCCAGTGGACGCCCGCATCGCGTCCGGGCATCATCCCGCTGCATCCGCTCACGTTCGGCACCATCCTGGGTCGCTCGTTCGCGGCCCTGCGCCACAATCCCAAGGTGCTGCTCGGCTTCGGCCTGGTCGTGCAGACCGTCGCCTACCTGCTGGTGCTCCTGGGCGTCGGCGGTGTCGCCGTGCTCACCTTCTCGCGGCTGGACAACGTGCCGGCGTCGAGCGACGACTTCGAGGCCATCTTCATCGGCTCGACCGCGATCACGGCGATCGTCGGGTTCGTGCTGGGCCTCGCCGCTGCGGCACTCGGCGTGATCGTGCAGGCGGTCGTGGTGAGCGAGGTGGCCCACGGCGCCCTCGCCGAGAAGCTTTCGCTGGGGATGCTGTGGCGCCGCGTCAAGCCGGTGATCTGGCGCGTGATCGGCTACTCGTTCCTGCTCGCTCTCGCCGTGTCGGTGCTGATCGCCGTGGTCGTCGGCGTGCTCGTGCTGATCGGCTTCGCCGCCCTTCCGATCGCGATCGCCCTCGGCGTGCTCGTCGTCCTCGGCGCGATCCCGCTGGTGCTCTGGCTGAGCGTGAAGCTGCTGCTGGTGCCGTCGGCGATCATCCTCGAGAACGCCGGCATCGGTGCCGCGCTCGCGCGCTCGTGGCGGCTGACCCGTGGCCGGTTCTGGCCGGCACTCGGGGTCATCGTGCTCATCTCCTTCACCTTCGGCGCGATCGCCCAGGTGGTGAGCCTGCCGTTCTCGTTCCTCGGGACCGGACTGAGCACCCTCTTCGCCCCCACGGGCGACCCCGGCGTGTCGACGATCGTGACGATCATCGTGACCTCGATCGCGGCGCAGATCCTGACATTGATCGTGCAGGCGGTCGCGGTCGTCGTGCAGTCCACGTCGGCGGCGATCATCTACATCGACTGCCGGATGCGGCACGAGGCTCTCGACCTCGATCTGCTCGCCTACGTCGACAAGCGCGACGCCGGGGAGCAGGATCTGCCCGACCCGTACCGGATCGGTATCGGACGCGAGGCCCCACCCCGCCCGGCATGGATTACGCCGCAGCCGTATGCACCGCCCGCGTACGCACCACCGGCGTACGCACCGGCCGCCGAGGCACAGCCGCCGTACGCGCCACCGGCGACCCCGGCACAGGCGTGGTCTCCGCCGCAGGGCGCCCCCGCGCCGTATCCGCAGCCGTCCGGCCAGCCCACCCCGGGCATCACACCGCCTCCGCCCTACGTTCCCCCTGCCGCACCGGCTCCCGCCGACGCCGCCGGCGACGCGCACAACCCGGGCGGTTCGGGACAGGACCGTGCGGCCGGCGACGATGACGGCTCCGCCCCCGGCTCCCGCCCGTCGTGATCCACGCCGCAGGCTCCCTCGCGCAGGCCCTCACGGCGGCAGTTCCGCCGCTGACGCCCGACCCCGATGAGGCGCGTCGCTGGGCGGAGCAGGAGCTGACGAATCCCGTCTACGCCGAGGCGCAGCCGACGCCGTTCGATCTGTTCGCCCGCGCGGTCGCGGAGTTCCTCGGCGACCTGCTGAACCCGGAGCTTCCGGCGGGTCTCGAATCGGTCTTCGCGATCGTCGCCGTCGCGGTGGTCGTCGTGCTGATCATCGTGGCGTTCGTGATCTGGGGCGTGCCCCGCGCGACTCCCCGCGGCACGCCCGCCTCTGCCGTGCTCTTCGGCGAGGCCGACAGCCGCACGGCCCGCCGGCTGCGCACCGACGCCGAGGAGGCGGCGGCGCGCGGCGCGTGGGACGACGCCGTGGTGCTGCGCTTCCGCGCCCTGGCACGGAGTCTGACCGAACGGGGCGTCGTGGATGCTCCACCCGGCGCCACGGTGCACGCCTTCGCGCGGGAGGCCGCCGTGGCGTTCCCCGACTTCGCCGCCGCGCTCGAGACCGCAGCCGACGGGTTCGACGACGTGCGGTATCTGCGCCGGCCCGGTACGGCGGAGCTGTACGCGAGCGTGACCCGCCTCGACGACGAGATCGCCGCATCCCGCCCCGCCGTGCTTCCGGGGGTGCCCGCGTGAGCGCACCCGCAGCGACGAACCGACGCGCATCGGTGAGCTCGTCCTCACCTCCCCGCAGGCGCCGCGCCGCGATCACGTGGGTCGCGATCGCCGCCGGTTTCATCGTCGTCGGGATCGTCGGCTCGCTGCTCGCCGGCATCGGCGAGCGCGCCGCCCGCGGATCGCTCGACCCCGAATCAGCAGGCCCCGGCGGAACCCGCGCGCTGGCCGAGGTGCTGAGGGACAACGGTGTCGAGGTGGTGGTGGAGCGCTCATGGCGGAACGCCCGGGATCTGCTCGAGGAACAGGATGCGACCCTGTTCCTGCCCGACGCCCCGAACCTCTCCGACGAGGCCGTCGAGTCCCTCGTCGAGACCGCAACCGCCACCGTCTTCGGCGACCCCGCATCGCGGGTGCTGCGCGCGTACTTCGACGGCGCCGTGCCCACCGGCTTCGCCACCGAGACGCTGGCTCCGGCGTGCGCGCTGCCGACGCCCGCGCGGGCCGGAGACGCGACCATCGGCGGATTGTTCAGCGCCGGTGGCGCGCAGGCGACGTGCTATCCCGACGGAGAGGCATATGGCCTGCTCGGCAGCGGCTCGGTCACGGCCATCGACGCCGACGGCGTCTTCACCAACGACGCCCTGGCTGACGAGGGCAACGCGGCGCTCGCGATCGGGCTGCTCGGCGCGCACGAGCGCGTCGTCTGGTACGTCGCGTCGGCCGGCGACACCGACCTGCCGGTCACCGACCCGACGCTCGGCGAACTGACCCCGCCGTGGGTCACCCCCGCGATCACCCTGCTCGTGCTTGCCGGCCTGGTCGCGGGCATCTCCCGCGGGCGCCGGTTCGGACCCCTCGTGGCCGAGCGCCTTCCGGTCACCGTGCGGGCCGGCGAGACCGACGAGGGCCGCGGGCGGCTGTATGCGGCCGCCCACGACGCCCCGCACGCGGCGGCGCAGCTGCGCCGAGGCGCCGTCCGCCGCCTCGCCGGCATGGTCGGCCTCGGCCCCGGGGACCCCGCCGATCGCGTCGCCGATGCCGTCGCCGACCTGCTCGGTGCCGACCGTCGCGCCGTGCGCGGCATCCTGATCCACGACGTTCCGCGCACGGACGGGCAGCTCGTCGAGCTCTCCGACCGCCTGCGCGGCCTCGAATCCGCCGTGCGCGCACGGCTGCACACCCCTGGCGAAAGGACCCGCACGTGACCGACGAGACCCCCCGCGACGACGACCTGCGCGCGGCGATGAACCGCGTGCGCCTCGAGGTCGGCAAGGCCGTGATCGGTCAGGACGGCGTCGTGACCGGCCTGCTCATCGCACTGCTCGGCCGTGGGCACGTCCTTCTCGAGGGGGTGCCGGGCGTCGCCAAGACGCTGCTCGTGCGCGCCTTCAGCCGCGCACTCGGACTGGACACCAAGCGCATCCAGTTCACCCCCGACCTCATGCCCGGAGACGTCTCCGGGTCGCTCGTCTACGATGCGCGCACCGGCGAGTTCGAGTTCCGGGAGGGCCCGGTCTTCACCCACATCGTGCTCGCCGACGAGATCAACCGCACGCCGCCCAAGACGCAGTCGGCCCTGCTGGAGGCCATGGAGGAGCGTCAGGTCTCCACCGACGGTGTCTCGCGCGCCCTGCCCGACCCGTTCCTCGTCGCCGCGACGCAGAACCCCGTCGAGCATGAGGGCACCTACACCCTGCCGGAGGCGCAGCTCGACCGGTTCATGCTCAAGCTCATCGTCGACCTGCCGCAGCGCGACGCCGAAGTGGCCGTGCTGCGCCGTCACGCCGAGGGCTTCTCTCCGCGCGACCTCGACGCCGCGGGTCTCGCACCGGTGGTCACCGTCGACGAGATCCACGCCGCCCAGCGGGCGGCTGCCGCGGTGTCCGTCGCCGACGACGTGCTCGGCTACGTGGTCGATCTCGCGCAGGCGACGCGGCGCAGTCCGTCGGTGCAGCTGGGCGTCAGTCCCCGCGCGACGACCGCGCTCCTCGCGGCGGCGAAGGTATGGGCCTGGCTCGGCGGCTATCCCGCCATCACGCCCGACCACGTGCAGACGATGCTCGTGCCGACCTGGCGGCACCGCATCCGTCTGCGCCCCGACGCGGAGCTCGAGGGGGTCTCGGTCGACTCGGTGCTGGCCTCGGTCGTGCAGCAGACCCGCGTTCCGGTCTGACCGTGTTCGTCACCTGGCGCCTGTCGCTGCTGGTCGCCGTCGGCGTCGTTCCGGTGGTGGCGGCGTCGGCTCTGGGCGGCGTCGACGCGTGGGTCGCGGCGGCGCTGTGGGTCATGCTGTGCGCGCTTCTCGCGGTGGTGGATGTGGCCGCCGCCATCTCTCCGCGGGTGCTGCGCGTCTCCCGCGACGCACCGGCGAAGACCCTGCTCGGTGCGCAGACGTCGGTACGGCTGCGGATCGCCAACACCGGCTCCCGCCGCATCCGCGGACGGCTGCGCGATGCGTGGCAGCCGACGGCGGGGGCCCCCGCCGAGCGTCTGCCGCTGGAGATCCCGCCCGGTGAGCGGCGCGACCTCGTGGTGCCGCTTCTCCCTCGCCGGCGCGGGACGCTCGCGAGCGAGATGGTGGTGGTGCGCTCGCACGGGCCGCTCGGACTCGCCGGACGCCAGCGCGCGATCCCGTCTCGGGGCGAGGTCCGCGTGCTGCCGCCGTTCACCTCTCGGCGTCACCTGCCGTCGCGGCTGGCACGCCTGCGCGAGCTCGACGGCAACACCAGCATCCAGGTGCGGGGGCAGGGCACCGAGTTCGACTCGCTGCGGGAGTACGTGCGCGGCGATGACGTGCGCTCGATCGACTGGCGGGCGACCGCGCGTGCCGGCACGACGATGCTCCGCACGTGGCGGCCGGAGCGCGATCGGCACGTCGTCATCGTCATCGATACCGGTCGCACGGCAGCGGCGCGTGTCGGCGACGGCACCCGGCTGGACGCCGCGATGGAGGCGTCGCTCCTGCTCGCGGCGCTCGCGGCCCGGGCGGGCGACCACGTGCACCTGGTGATGTTCGACCGCGTCACCCGCGCACGCGTGACCGGCGTCGACGGCCCGGGGCTGCTGGCGACGATGGTCGAGGCGATGGCGGGCGTCGAGGCGCAGCTGATCGACACGGACTGGGACGCCGCGCATGCTCAGGTGCGAGCCCTCACCAATCGCCCGGCGCTGGTCGTCCTGCTCACCGCGCAGGACGACGTCGACAGCGCGCGGGCGTTCCTCGGCTCGCTGCCCGCACTGACGGCACGCACCCGGGTGGTCGTCGGCACGGTCACCGACAGCGCCGGGAACCGACCGGATCGAGAGGACGTCGTCGACGTCTACCGGGCCGCGGCGCGGGAACGCGGCGCCTTCGAGGCGTCGCGTGTCGCGGAGGCCATCGCCCGTGCCGGGGGCGATGCGATCGCCGACACCCCGGAGGGGCTGCCGCCGCGGATCGCCGACCGCTACCTCGCGCTGAAGGCCGCCGGCCGACTGTAGGCGCCGGACCCGCACACCAGCAGAGCCCGCACACCAGCAGGGCCCGCCGCCGCGCGAAGCGGTGACGGGCCCTGGAATCACTCGGGTGTCAGACGAGGTCGAACCGGTCGAGTTCGGTGACCTTGCCCCAGGCGGCGACGAAGTCGCGCACGAACTTCTCGTTCGCGTCGTCGCTCGCGTACACCTCGGCGACCGCGCGCAGCTCGGAGTTCGAGCCGAACAGCAGGTCGGCGCGGGTGCCGACGCCGACGGGTGCGCCGGAGCCGTCCTTGGTGCCCATGAACGCGTGGCCGCCCTTGTCCAGCGGCTTCCAGGTCGTGCCGAGGTCGAGCAGGTTCACGAAGAAGTCGTTCGACAGCACGCCCTTGCGGGTGGTGAGCACGCCGTGATCCGAGCCGTCCCAGTTCGCACCCAGCGCACGCATCCCGCCGACGAGCACCGTCATCCCCGGTGCCGACAGGGTCAGCAGGTTCGCCTTGTCGATGAGGTGGTACTCACCGGGCATGGTCGCCTTCGGGCCGTAGTAGTTGCGGAACCCATCGGCGGCCGGCTCGAGGAACTCGAACGACACCGCATCCGTCTGCTCCTCACTGGCGTCGGTGCGGCCCGGGTGGAACGGCACCTCCGCGTCGACGCCGCCGTCACGCGCCGCCTTCTCGACCGCGGCATTGCCCGCGAGCACGATGAGGTCGGCCAGCGAGACCTTCTTGCCGTCGGTGCGGCCGTCCTCGAACGAGGCCTTGACCCCCTCGAGCACGCTCAGCACCTTCTGCAGCTGGGCGGGGTTGTTGACCTCCCAGTCCTTCTGCGGGGCCAGGCGGATGCGCGCGCCGTTGACACCACCGCGCTTGTCGCTGCCGCGGAAGCTCGATGCGGCGGCCCACGTGGTGCCGACGAGTTCGGCGACGGTGAGCCCGGCATCCATGATCTGAGCCTTGAGGGCCCGCGCGTCGTCGGCGTCGATCAGCTCGTGATCGACGGCCGGAACAGGGTCCTGCCAGATGAGGTCCTCGGCGGGCACCTCGGAGCCGAGGTAGCGCACCTTCGGTCCCATGTCGCGGTGGGTCAGCTTGAACCACGCCCGCGCGAACGCGTCGGCGAAGGCCTTCGGGTCATCCTTGAAGCGACGCGAGATCCGGTCGTACTCGGGGTCGGTGCGCAGCGCGAGGTCGCTCGTGAGCATGCGGGGCTCGCGGCGCCCGTCGGAGTGAGCCAGCGGCACCATGTCGGCTCCGCCGCCGTCCACCGGACGCCACTGGTGGCCGCCTCCGGGGCTCGTCATGAGCTCCCACTCGTACGCGTACAGGATGTGGAAGAACTCGTTGTCCCAGCGGGTCGGGTGGTAGGTCCAGGTGACCTCGAGCCCGGAGGTGATGGTGTCATCGCCCTTGCCGGTGCCGAAGTTGTTCTTCCAGCCCAGCCCCTGCTGCTCGAGGCCGGCCGCCTCGGGGTTGTCCTCGATGTTGGTGTCGGGCGCCGCGCCGTGGGTCTTGCCGAAGGTGTGCCCGCCGGCGATGAGCGCGACGGTCTCCTCGTCGTTCATCGCCATGCGACCGAAGGTCTCGCGGATGTCGCGCGCCGAGGCCATCGGGTCGGGGTTGCCGTTCGGGCCCTCGGGGTTGACGTAGATGAGGCCCATCTGCACGGCGGCGAGGGGCTTCTCCAGGTCGCGGTCACCGCTGTAGCGCTCGTCGCCGAGCCACGTGGTCTCGGGGCCCCAGTACACGTCGGCGTCGGGCTCCCACACGTCGGCACGGCCGCCGGCGAAGCCGAAGGTCTCGAAGCCCATGTCTTCGAGGGCGACGTTTCCGGCGAGGATCATGAGGTCGGCCCACGACAGGTTCTGGCCGTACTTCTTCTTCACCGGCCACAGCAGGCGGCGTGCCTTGTCGAGCGAGACGTTGTCGGGCCAGCTGTTCAGCGGCGCGAAGCGCTGCTGGCCGGCTCCGCCGCCTCCGCGACCGTCCGTGATGCGGTAGGTGCCGGCGCTGTGCCAGGCCATGCGGATCATGAGGGGTCCGTAGTGACCGAAGTCGGCGGGCCACCAATCCTGCGAGGTGGTCATCACCTCGGCGATGTCGGCCTTCACTGCGGCGAGGTCGAGGCTCTCGAAGGCGGCCTTGTAGTCGAAGTCCTCGCCCAGCGGGTTGGCAACGGCCGGGTTCTTCGCGAGCACCTTGAGGTTGAGCTGGTTGGGCCACCACACGCGGTTCGCGTCGCCCGTGGTCGGATGCGGCTGGTCGCCGTGGAGGACGGGGCACGTACCCGCGGCGGCGTCGTTCGGGCTCGGTCGGGTCTCGCCGTCGGCGCGCTCGCTCTCGGGGGTGTCGATGTCGGTGACCGACTGGTCGATCTCGGTGTCGGAGCCGATGCCGGCGGGGTTCTCGTCAGCGTTCGTCATGGGGTTCCTTCCTGGGGACGAGGGTGGACGGAGAGGGGAAGTCTTCGTTGGTCATGCGGCTGCGGCGGAGCACGGGGCGCACACACCCCAGAACGTGACTTCGGCGGTGTGCACCGCGAAGCCCCGCGTGTCGGACGGGTGCAGGCACGGCGCTGCGCCGGTCACGCAGTCGACGTCTTCGACGCGTCCGCACTGGGAGCAGACGAGATGGTGATGGTTGTCACCGACGCGCAGTTCGTAGAGCCCGGCGTGGCCCGCCGGCTCGATCCGACGCGCGATGCCCGCCTCGACGAAGTCGCCGAGAGCGTTGTAGACGGACTGCTTGCTCGTACCGGGGAGACTCTCGCGCACGCGATCGAAGAGCGGTTCAGCCGCGATGTGCGCGGCGCCGTGGAGGGCGGAGAACACGGCGCGCCGCGTGTCGGTCACCCGCAGCCCGGCACCGCGCAGGGACGCGTCGACGTCGTGCGCATCCGGGTTGGTCATACCGCCCACCTTACCGTTCTTTTGACATATTCAAAACAACGAGCGGCTGTCGCGCAGGTGGCGCGCTCTGGTCGGCGCCGGGGCCTGCCAGTACCCTGAGCGCATCGGAAAGGAGGCGCGCGATGAGCAACGATCCGCGTCCTGAGAAATCCATCCCACCCACCGACCTCGAACACACCCCGCCGCCGGGCGGACCGACCCTCGGCGCCAAGCTCGCCGCGGAAGGGTTCGGAACCTTCCTGCTCGTCTTCGGACTCATCGGAACAGCGCTGTTCGCGAACCACTTCGCCGATGCCGAGCGCGTCTTCGCCCCCGGGATCGTCTATATCGCCGCCTCGTTCGCCGTCGGACTCGCGGTGATCATCGGCGCCTACGCGTTCGGTCCGATCTCGGGCGGGCACTTCAACCCCGCCGTCACCCTGGGCCTGGCCGCCGCCGGCAGGTTCCCGTGGCGCGGCACACTCGCCTACATCGGCGCTCAGATCGTCGGCGGCCTCGTCGCCACCACCGTGCTGGTGCTCATCGGCCTCTTCGGCCCGGCGGGCTGGCTGCCCGCCGCGCAGGACAGCGGATTCGCCAGCAACGGATGGGATGCGCTCTCGCCCGGTGGGTTCGGCATGCCGGCGGCGATCATCATCGAGATCATCCTCACGGGGCTGTTCCTGCTCGTGATCCTCGGTGTCACGCACCCCACCCGCGGCACGACATTCGCGGGCCTCGCGATCGGGCTGTCGCTCACCCTCATCCACTTGGTGAGCATCCCCGTGGACAACACCTCGGTCAACCCGGCGCGGTCCCTGGCGACGGCGGTGTACGGCGGCGGCGAGGCGCTCGTGCAGCTGTGGGTGTTCCTTCTGTTCCCCGTGGTGGGTGCCGTGCTCGCCGGCTTCGCCTATCGCGCGCTCTTCGACAGCGAGGTCGGCGGCTCCTAGCCCGCGTAGAGGGTGGGCGTGCCGGCCTCGTACTCGGTGAGGTCACCGGTCTCCCCGGCACGGCGGGCCCGCCCTCCCACGACGACCATGTAGAACACGAAGGCGCCGAGCGCGAGCGCTCCGATGCCGATCTTGACCGGCCACGGCCAGGGCTGCGCGGTGACGAAGCCCTCGATGAGACCGGCGACGGCGAGCGCCAGAACGAGCCCGAGCGCGACGGTCGCCAGCGAGCGCCCCGCCTCGGCGAGCGCCTGCCCACGGGAACGCCGTCCGGGCGCGACCCAGGCCCAGAAGATGTGCAGCCCGGCCGCCCCCGCGACGAAGATGCAGGTCAGCTCCAGCAGGCCGTGCGGGAGGATGTAGAGCACGAACACGTCACCACGGCCGAAAGCGAACATGATCGCGGCGGCCGTGCCCACGCCCACCGCGTTCTGCACGAGCACCATGATCGGCCAGATGCCGGTGATGCCGAACATCACGCACTGCGCGGCGATCCACGCGTTGTTGGTCCAGACGGTGCCGGCGAAGACCGCCGCGGGATTCTCGGAGTAGTACTCGGCGAAGTCGTTCTCGGCGTACTGCTCCAGCGCCGCCTGAGGTCCGAGACTCGCGACGAGCGCCGGGTCGGCGGCGACCCATGCCGCCACGATCGCGCCCACGGCGACGAAGGCGACCGCGATGACCAGCGTCGTCCATCGCAGCCGGTGGAGCGCCGCCGGCAGCTGCAGGGCGAAGAAGCGCGGGATCTGCCGCAGCACGTTCTCGGGAGCACCGGTCAGGCGCAGACGCGCCCGGGAGAGCATCGTCGAGACGTGGTCGCCGTGCGGGGTGCGACCGGCCGAGGTCTTGATGTCGGCGAGGTCCGCGCTCGCCGACCGGTATCGCGTGACGAGCTCGTCCACCTCGTCGCCGGTGGGCCGGCGCGTGCGGCTGAGCGCATCCAGACGGTCCCATTCCTCGCGCCGGGCGGCAGTCAGGGCGTCGAGGTCCACCTGGTTAACTGTACCCATGAGCACGCCGGCGCCGACCGTGGTCGAGATCCACCAGGACGAGGTGCTCACCGGTGAGGCCGTCGCTCTCGACGTGCAGCCGGTCGGCTTCTTCCTGCGGGCCCTCAGCGCCCTGATCGACGTGCTCGTCGGCATCGCGGTGCTCCTGCTGTTCGTGGCGATCGTCGGATGGCTCGGGAGCCTCGGGATGCTCGACACCGACGTGCTCCCCATCGTGACGATCGTCGTCGCCGTGCTGGTGATGGTTGTCATCCCGACCACGGTCGAGACGGCCACGCGGGGTCGCAGTCTCGGCCGACTCGCCGTCGGCGCGCGGGTCGTGCGCATCGACGGCGGCGCATCCGGATTCCGGCAGGCCTTCATCCGCGCCCTCACCGGAGTGCTGGAGATCTGGCTCACCCTCGGTGCGCTCGCCGCCGTCGTCGGCGCGTTCACCCCGCGCTCCCAGCGCCTGGGCGACCTGCTGGCCGGCACCTATGCGGAGCGCACGCGCACGCCGGCGCTGCCTGCGCCCGCACCGGGTGTGCCATCCTCGCTCCTGTCGTGGGCCGAGACCGCCGACGTGGCGCACCTCCCGGCCGGCCTCTCCCGGCGCATGGCGCAGTTCGTGCGGCAGGCCGATCACATGATGCCGGGCGCGCGCAGCCGCGTCGCCCTGTCACTCGCCGAGGAGGCCGCCTCGCACGTCTCCCCCGTGCCGCATGCCGACCCGGAGACGTTCGTGCGCGCCGTCGTCGCCGTCCGCCGCGACCGCGAGCTGCGCGCGCTGGAGCTGCAGTCGCAGCGCGTGGCCCGCCTCACCCGCGGCCTCGGCGCCTGACGGCTCCGGCGCCCGCCCCCGCGTCCCGGCCCCCGGGCCCCGGGCCCCATCCGTCCGTCCCCCATCCGCCCCTCCCCCATGTCCCACTTTCTGCGCTCATTCGGCGCCAGACCATCAGAAACTGGGACACGCTCCGGGCCGCACCGCATCCATGTCCCACTATCTGTGCTCATTCGGCGTCAAACCGACAGGAAGTGGGACATGCAGCGGAAGCGGCGTAGAGGCCGGGGCCGCGTGCACGGCAGCGGCGCGCACCCGGCGTGGGCCCGGCCCGCGGGAAACACCCTGGCCGCGCGCACCACGGCAACGGCACCCGCGCGGGCTCGGCCTGCGGCACCACCCCGGGCGGGTCAGTAGCGGTAGTGGCCCAGCTTGTAGGGGCCCTCGACCGGAACCCCGAGGTAGGCGGCCTGCGCCTCGGTCAGTTCGGTCAGCTCGACACCGAGCGCGGCGAGATGCAGGCGGGCGACCTTCTCATCGAGCACCTTCGGCAGCACGTAGACGCCGAGGGGGTACTGCTCCGGGCGCAGGTAGAGCTCGATCTGCGCGAGAACCTGATTGGTGAACGAGGCGCTCATGACGAACGAGGGATGCCCGGTGGCGTTGCCGAGGTTCAGCAGGCGCCCTTCGCTGAGCACCAGCACGCTGCGGCCGTTCGGCAGACGCCACTCATGCACCTGCGGCTTGATCTCGACCTTCTCGACGCCTTCGAGAGCCTCGAGCCCGGCCATGTCGATCTCGTTGTCGAAGTGACCGACGTTGCCGACGACGGCGAGGTGCTTGAGGCCGAGGAGGTGCTCCGCCGTCACGACGTCGCGGTTGCCGGTGCCGGTGATCACGATGTCGACGTCGCCGAGGACGGTGTCCAGGCGCGCGACCTGGTACCCGTCCATGGCGGCCTGGAGCGCGCAGATGGGGTCGACCTCGCCGATGATGACGCGGGCGCCCTGACCACGGAGGGCCTCGGCGGCGCCCTTGCCGACGTCGCCGTAACCGGCGACGAACGCGACCTTGCCGCCCATGAGCACATCCGTCGCCCGGTTGATGCCGTCGGGCAGCGAGTGGCGGATGCCGTAGACGTTGTCGAACTTCGACTTCGTGACGGAGTCGTTGACGTTGATCGCGGGGAACAGCAGACGATCGGATGCGGCCAGCTCGTAGAGACGGTGCACCCCGGTGGTCGTCTCCTCGGTCACGCCGAGGATTCCGTCGGCCATACGCGTGAAGCGCTGCGGGTCGCGGGCGAGGCTGCGACGAAGCGTCTCGAGCACGACGCGGTACTCCTCGGAGTCGCCCGCGACGGCGTCGGGCACCGCACCCGCCTTCTCGAATTCGACGCCCTTGTGCACGAGCAGGGTCGCGTCGCCACCGTCGTCGAGGATGAGGTTCGGGCCGTCGAAGCCCTCCGCCGACCAGTCGAAGATGCGGTCGGCGAGGTCCCAGTACTCCGCCAGCGTCTCGCCCTTCCAGGCGAACACCGGAACCCCGCGCGGCTCGTCGACCGTGCCGTCGGGGCCGACGACGACGGCGGCGGCGGCTTCGTCCTGGGTGGAGAAGATGTTGCAGCTGGCCCACCGCACCTGCGCACCCAGCGCGACGAGCGTCTCGATGAGCACCCCGGTCTGCACCGTCATGTGCAGGGAGCCGGCGATGCGCGCACCCTTCAACGGCTGCGACGCGCCGAACTCGTCGCGAAGGGCCATCAGGCCCGGCATCTCGTTCTCCGCCAACCGCAGCTGGTGGCGACCGGCGTCGGCGAGCGAGAGGTCGCGGACGGCGTGATCGGGAACGGTGCGGGTCGGCGCGGCGGTGTCGGAGGACATGCCTTCCATCATCCCACGTCGCCTGCGGGCACATGCCGACGCGGACCGGCGGTCAGGTCACACCTGCAGGGTCTCGTGGCGGATGACGACCCACCCGCGCGGTACGGACAGCCGATCGGTGTGGGCGGCGCACAGATCGTGCGCGTGCGGATCGTTCGCGCGACCCAGGGGTCCCAGGGCGGCCATCTGGTCGCCGTAGTCGTAGGTCAGGGTCGACACCGCCTCGCGGGCGCATCCCACTTTGGAGCAGAGTCTGTCGCGCATCGGTCTCACCCTAGTGAGCGGTTCCGACAGCATCCGGATGCCGCGCCGCGCACCTAGGATGGGGCCATGGCGTGGAGACGTGCGAAGCCCTCGGCGACACCGGCCCGCCGGCCCGCCCGCCACGGCCGCCACGGGCGCGTGGGCCGCAGCCCGATCGTGCGCCCGCCGCTGCCTCCCATCGACACCCGCATCGAGCGTTTCGACCTCGCCGTCGGTGCGGCGGCGGAATTCCTGCGCTCGGCGTGGGACGACCTGCGCGACGTGAGCTTCGAGATCGGCGACATGCCCGGGGAGACCGGTGATCGCGGCATTCCGCGGTGGACGGTGGACACCACCCGCAAGCGCATCATCGTGTGGCGACTGCCCATCGAGCGGCTGAGCCACCTGCACCGCGACGACGACCTGCACCGGCGCATGATGATCGAGAGCTGCGTGTTCCGCGCGGCCGCGGAGTATCTCGACATGGATCCGTGGGATCTCGGCCCCGAGCGGTTCCGCTACTTCTGAGCCTCCGCCTGCGGGCTCACGGGTAGACGGTGATCGCGTCGGAGGCCGCTTCGGACGGCCACACCGGGTAACCGGCGAGCGCGCCGTCGCCGCTGAAAGACAGGCCGGCGTGGATGCCGTCGCCGCCGTCGTCGATGCTGTAGACCATGCGCGCGGTCAGCCGGAGCGTGGTCGACGTGCGCGCGGCGACGACGACCTCCTGCTCGTCCGAGCCGTCGATCGCGGCGATCGCGACGGTCATCTCCGTGTCGGTGACGTTCGCGAGGGTGAGCTGCGGCTCGGGACCCGCCGGCGTGGCGAACGTGCTCGGCGTGCCGAGTTCGGGCGCCGGCATGTACCACGCGAAGTCGGCCGCCTCACCCGATCCCGTCGCCTGCCACACCGAGGCGAGCAGCTCGACCTCACCGGTCACCTCGACGGTGTACTGACCGACCTCGAGGCCGCCCAGTTCCGCCTCGGTCGGGATGCCCGCCGTCAGCTCGATGGTGCGCTCGACCACGACCGACTGCAGGGCGTCGGATGCGGTGACCCGCACCGTCGCGGTCGTGTCGGTGACGGGCGCGAGCAGGCGGAGCACGGTGCCGGGCTCGTCGTCCTCCGGCTCGTCGGCGACGCCCACACCGGTGATGACCTGGCTCGTCTGCGGTGCGGAGACGGCGGATGTCTGCTCGACCCCTCCGGCGATGAGGCCCCGCGTGATGCTGGACTGTACGGATGCGTGCACGGGCGCGCCTACGGCGGTCACGCGAACGACGGGGCTGGCTTCGCCGAGGATGAGCCCGGCGAGGGGGATGATCCGCTGGCTGCCGGCTGCCACGACGACGTCGGCGCCGCCGGGGGGTTCGATCGCGCCCTGTGCGCCGTAGACGGTCAGCTGCACGGTCGCCGCGACATCGCCGGGGTTGGAGAGCAGCACGAGGTCGGCGGAGCCGGTGGCGGTGGATCCCGCAACGAGCCAGGATTCCATCAGCGCCGGCCGGCAGGGGGAAGCGGCGTAGCCGCGCAGGTCTTCGTCGGCGACGGTCGCGGAGCCGGCGGCTGCGACGTCGACGCGGTCCTCGCCGTCGGGCTCCGCGACCAGGGCGACGGCGCTCTCCTCCTCGCCCAGGGTGGGGGCGGGAAGCGCGGTGAGTTCGGGATCGGCGTCGGCTTCGCTCGTGCCCAGCGTGAAGGTGGAGTCCGCGGCGGAGACGATGCCGGCCGCATCCTCGACGTCGCGCCCGGTGGCCAGCAGATCGCCCGTGCACGCGGCGATGCTCTCCTCCGCCGCGGGACGCTCCTGGATCGACGGCGCCGTGCGGTCGATCTGCGGCCACGGCACCGACACCGCGGTGACGACGGCCACGACGAAGCCGATCCCGACCAGGGTGCCCACGAGCATCCGGGCGCTGGTGGTCGCCCAGCGGAAGGTGCGCTTGTCGCTCATGTGCCCTCCTGCCAGTACGGGCCGACGATGCGCGAGGTGCGTCGCGCGCCACGGCGGGATGCGGCGGTCGGCAGCGCGAGAAGCAGCGCGATGACGACGACGAGCAGCTGCGCGGCACCGACGACGACGGCGATCTGCGCGACCCACGCCGGTGCGGCTGCGCGCGGCGCGACTTCGTCGGCGACGCGCCACAGCACGCCCTTGCTGGTGTCGCCCACCGGGTCGAGGCCGTTGCGCTGGTCGAGCGCGGTTGTCGCCGACAGCTGCAGTTCGCGAGCGCCGGATGCGTCGGGGTCGGCCGGGGGCGCCAGCAGCACGAAGCCGACGCCGTGCGCGGCGAGCCGGTCGACGGCGTCGTCGGCGGTGGAGGTCACGAGATCGACGGCGATGTCGGCGAGTTCGCGATCGGCCGCCGTCGGCACGGCGCGGGTGGACAGGAGGGTCGTCTGTCCGCCGAGCGTCTCGCTGCCGCCCCACACGATCTCGGCCGACAGTCCGCCGTCGGACTGCGGGGTGAGCAGGATGGTTCCGACGTCGGGGTCGTCGCGGCCCTCGGCGGCGACGTATGCCGGCAGGGTGCTCTCGGGGCCGTTGGTGAGCAGGCTGGCCTCACGGGCGAGGGCGGTCAGCGACGGCACGGCCAGCACCACGAGCGCGAGCGCAGCCGCGATCGCGATCGATCCGCGGGCGGACGACAGCCGTGGCGCGAGCCCGGCGTCGAGGGCGACCGCCGCCGCGCCGACCGCGCCGATCCACGCCAGACTGAGCCCGCTCCCCGGCCACACGGCGATCGTGAGCGCCTGGTCGAAGATGACGACGATGCCGACCGCGACGAAGGCGGTGCCGAATCCGAGCGCAGAGATCACCAGCAGCGTCACGCCGGCGGCCCAGCGCTGGGTGAGCGGGGCGAAGAGCGCGAGCACCGCCACCGGCGCCGACAGCAGCGGCACCCACCAGGTGGCGACGCCGGGGAGGAACTCCTGCCACCCCGCCATGTCCGGGGTCGGGATGCCGGCGGCAAGCAAGCCCCGACCGGCCGGATCGGCCGCCACCTGTGGGCCCGCCCACGGCACCCCGGGGTCGGCGAACAGGGCGAACACGTCGCCGGTGCGCACCTGGTCGACGATCAACGGCGCGAAGAGCACGACGGTCGGGATGACGAGCCAGATGAGCCGCGCGACGCCGTTTCCGCCGCGCATCACGACCGACAGGATGATCGCGCCCGTCCACACCACGGCGAAGGCGGGGGCGAGCGACGGAGCGCACGCGACCACCGCGGCCAGCAGCAGCGAGGCCACCCCGGAGGCGACCCAGGTGCGATGCGCGATGGAGCCGGCGTAGAACAGCCACGGCAGCAGCAGGTGCACGAGGACGGCGGTCGGCCGGCCGTCGACGAGGGCCACGAGGAACATCGGCGCGAGCGTCCACAGTGCCCCCACCATCACCCGCAGCGAACCGCGATCGGTCACGCGCACCGCCGCGAACCAGCCGCCGAGGGCGGCGAGCGGCAGCGCGAGGATCCACAGCACGACGATCGCGTGCGACGGCTCGAACGGCGACAGCGAGCCGATGACGGCGATGACGGCCGAGAACGGGTCGGCGGCGCCGATGGTCTCCCAGCCGAGGGGGCGCAGGCCGAAGGTCGCATCCGCCCACAGCTGCGCGACGGTGGCACGGAGGGGCTGCAGCGCTCCCCCGCCGAGCACGGGCCACGCCAGCAGGCTCGCGAACGAGGCGACCGAGACCACGAGAGCGGCGAGCACGAGCCACGCGCCGCCCTTGGTGAAGAAGCCCAGCTCGCCGCGCACCGGCGCGGAATCGACCACGCCGCGGTCTTCGTCCAGGCGCTGGCGCAACTGATGTCCGGTGAACCGCAGCGGGGCGATCTGCGCCCACGACGCCCGGCGGGTGCGACGGATGCGGCCGCGTGACCGTGCGATCGCGGGCACGCGCAGGGCGACGACGACCGCCGCGGCCCACTGCGGCCAGACCAGGCCCGGCTGCTTGCGCACGAGGAACACCGCCGACAGCCACAGGGCCAGCGGCAGCAGCGAGAGCCAGTGCAGGAACACCGCCGGAGCGGGCGCGTAGGCGAGGCGTCGATGCAGCTGGGCGGTGCGCACCGCGCGCGCCCCGCGGCGCCGGGCTCGGCCGTTGCGCGGGGCGGGCAGGCCCGCGACCCCGTCGCCGGCGACGGCCACGAGCGCGGTCGGAACGAGCGAGATGCGCGAGCCGGCCAGTCGCGCGCGCACCGCGAGATCGAGCCCCTCGTCGGCGCCGCCGAGGGCCGGATCGATCCCCTCGAGGGCACGCCACGCGTCGGATCGCACCAGCACGCCGCGCACGTCGGAGCCGAGCACGTCGTGGGTCACGTCGTGCTGCCCCTGGTCGAGCTCGTCGTCGGCGAGGCCCACCGAGCGCCCGGTGGCCGTCATCGACACTCCGAGCGAGACGATCTCGGAGCGGTCCTCCCACCGCACGAGTTTCGGAGCGACGAAGGCGACGGAGGGCGCCAGCTCGAGGGCGCCGGCGAGGCGGGTGAGCGCGTCGGGCTCGGGGGCGGTGTCCTGCGCGAGCAGCCAGACCGCGTCGCCGTCGAGGCGGTGGGTGCCCAGGGTGGTGGCGGCGGCGAAGGAGGTGCCGGCGGAGGCGGTGATGACCGACTCCGCACCGGATGAGGCCGCGAGTTCACGAACGGCGGCGTCTTCGCCGCAGATCACGATCGTCAGCGCGTCGACGGGGCGCCGCTGCTCCTTCAGCGCCGCGAGGGTGCGCCGCAGGTGGAACGCGGCCGACGGACGACCGTCGGGGCGCACCACGAGGAGGGCATGGACACGGGCGGGCATGGCCAGGTAAGCCTATGCGGGCGGCGCGACGAGGGTCGCGCGCACGCGCCGGAAGCGCCGCATCCCGCGGCGGCAGTGGCGGATCAGCTCGCGCGGCGCTTGAGCTTGCGCCGTTCGCGTTCGGACAGGCCGCCCCAGATGCCGAACCGCTCGTCGTTCTGGAGCGCGTACTCGAGGCATTCGTCACGCACATCGCACGAGGTGCAGATGCGCTTGGCGTCGCGCGTCGAGCCGCCCTTCTCCGGGAAGAACGCCTCCGGGTCGGTCTGGGCGCACAGCGCGTCTGTCTGCCACGCGAGTGCATTCTCGTCGTCGGTCTCGGCTGGACGTCGCACGCCCGGCACGCCGAGCTGTACGGGATCGACGAACCAATTCTCGGGAACGCCGGAACGGTAACCCGTCATCTTGCTCTCCCACCTCGTGGTTTCCCCCCACGCCGGTCCGCGTGTTGGGAATAATTACACAGGTGTAGTTCCTCACGGTCAAGTCGCAGATCGTAAAGCCTCACCCCCGGGTTGAAGCTTCGCGACGCGCCGTCGGCGTGTCGCGGCAGATCACGATGCGGCCACGAAGTCGGGCGCTCGGATGCGGCTACGCGGCCGAGCCCGCGGGTGCGGCGATGGACCCCGTTGACGCGATGAACACCGTGCCGGCACCGCGCAGCACTGCACCTTCGGCGTCGGGCGTGACGAGCACGGCTCGTCCGGGCGTGAGGGCGAGGTCGTCTCCCGCGGACTCGACCGTGACCTCGCCGGCCGTCGCGAGCAGGATCGCGGTGTCGGCGACGGGCACCCGCACCGGGGTGTCGGCCCCCACATCCGCCCGGCGCAGCGTGAAGTCGGGCGCGGGGGTCGGATAGCGCCACAGGCCCTCGCCGACCTCGTGCGCGTCGACGCGGGGCGCCGGGCCGGGCGACGGCGTCAGCACCGAGACGAGTTCACCGACGTCGATGTGCTTCGGGGTGAGACCCCCGCGCAGCACGTTGTCGCTGGCGGCCATGAGTTCGACCCCGAGCCCCGCGACGTAGGCGTGCAGCACGCCGGCGGGCACGTAGAGCCCCTCCCCCGGTGCGAGCGAGACGAGGTTCATGAGCATCGCCACGATCACACCCGGGTCGGACGGGTAGGCGTGCGCCAGGTGCGCAACGAGATCGAGCTCGGCGTCGAAGCCGGCGCCGCGGGGTGCGTCGAGGGCCGCACGGATCAGCGCGTCGACCTCATCCTGCGCTTCGCCGGAGAGCAGCCACGCGATGACGGCGGAAAGGGACGCCTCCGCATTGGTGTCGTCGAGGCGGGCGGAGAGCACCGCGCCCGCGGGGCCGAGCAGCGCGAGCAGCCGGCGGGTGTCGGCGAGCGCGCGCAGGCCGGCGAGCGCCAGGAACTCGTCGCTGACGGCGACGATCAGCTCGGGCTTGTGGTTGTCGTCGCGGTAGGTGCGGTGGCCCGCGTCGCGCGGGATGCCGGCCTGCTCCTCCCGCGCGAAGCCGGCCTCGGCCTGATCCTTCGACGGGTGCGCCTGGATCGACAGCGGCGAACCGGCCGCGAGCAGCTTCATCAGGAACGTCAGCTTCGCCGGGGCTCCCGCGGCGCCGCCTTCTTCGGCGAGCCATGCGTCGAGGGTGCGGCCGTCGGCTGTGATCGCCGGGTTGCCGGGGTGGTCGCCCAGCCAGACCTCGGCTTCGGGCCGTCCGGTGGGGTCGCGACCCTCGAGGCGGGCGATGAGATCGGTCGAGCCCCAGGCGTAGTCGCGGGGGGTGTTCGTCAGGGGAACCAGCACGCCTCCAGACTAGGGCGACGCACACCGCGTCTTCACCGGCGATCCCGGTACCCTGAACACCTGATGGCCGTCCACACGAAACACCCGGTGTCGGCGCCGCCGGCCGCCCCCGCCCGCGAGAAGACCGGTCACCTGCTGCTGCGCGCGTGGTGCATCTTCGTGCTGACCCTCGCCATCGGCGGCGTCTCGTGGGCGAACGCGTTCGGCGTGCCCATCGCCTCGGTGATCACCGTTGTCGCCGCAGTGGTCTCGGTGGCGCTGTGGTTCACGATCCGCCCGCCGGTGCAATGGCGGCGCCTGCCCTGGTACGCACTGGTCTACGTCGCGTTCGCGGCGGCGTCGGTGCTGTGGTCGGCCTGGCCGGCGGCGACGGCGATCACGTGGTCGCTCCTGGCTCTCACGACCTTCCAGGCCCTGTTCGTCGGGGGCGTGCTCACCTGGCAGGAACTCGTCCGCGCGATCTCGTCCGCTCTGCAGTGGGTGCTGTCGGTGTCCCTCCTGTTCGAGCTGTTCGTGTCGGTCGTGCTGCAGCATCCGGTCATGCCGCAGTTCGCGGAGGCGCCGGAGGGGGTCGATCCGATCGTCTACTGGTCGCGCGACAACCTGTTCGACGGCGGCCGCATCCAGGGGGTCTTCGGCAACGCGAACCTGCTCGGGATCGTCGCCGCGCTCGCGATCATCGTGTTCGCCGTGCGCTACGCGTCGCAGACGCCGAAGCGGCACGGGCAGCTGTTCTGGGTTGTGCTCGCGGGCTACCTGCTTCTTCGTGCCGGCTCGGCGACCGCTTACCTCTGCCTCGCCGGCGCAGCATTGGTGCTGGCGACCGTGCTGCTGATGCGCACCGCGAAGCGACCGGGTGAGCGCACCAAGTACTACGTCGCCTACGCGGTGATCGGCCTGGGCGGCGGGCTCACGCTGTGGTTCGGCCGCGACCTGGTCTTCTCCGCGCTGGGGCGCGACTCCGACCTGACCGGCCGCGAGATGATCTGGGATGCGGTGCTGACGCGTGCGGGCGAGCACCCGTGGGCGGGGTGGGGCTACTCCACGCCGTGGGTGCCGTGGGAGGCGCGCATCGACGGGTGGATCATCGATCATGACCAGACGGTGATGCAGGCGCACAGCATGTGGGTGGATGTGTTCTTCCAGCTCGGCGTGATCGGACTCGTGCTCATCGGCCTCGCCTACTTCGCCTTCGTGTGGCGGTCGTGGTTCTTCGCCGTCGACCGTCCGCGCTGGGACCTGCGGGCCGACCGGCCCTACTCGGCGCTGTCGCTGCTGCCGACCCTCACCGGGGCGGTGCTGCTGGTGCAGGGCTTCTCGGAGTCGAATCCGCTCATGCTGTGGGGCTGGATGTTCGTGGTCATGTTCGCGTTCAAGATCAAGCAGTCGCCGCACATCGGCGAGGGGCCGATCGAGCAGCGCCTCGCGATCGAGCGGGGCGAGCTGATGAAGCAGGAGCCGTGACACCGGCCGCGCGCACCGCGTGGCTGACCGGCCTGCTGGCCTCGGCGCCCTTCGCGCGCGCCTATACCCTGACCGCCCTCGGGGCGGTCTTCTCCTCCTTCGCGATCGAGCGCACCGCCGGACTCGTCTCGTACGTGACGATCATCGTGGGCCTGTGCGTGCTCGGGCTCGGGATGCTGCTGGCGCGGCGCCGCGAGATCTCGCTCCTGCGGCTGGTGCCGGTCTCGGTGGTGCTCTTCGTGGCGTGGGCGCTCGCCAGCGCGTTCTGGAGTTCGGATTCCTCGGAGACCTGGTGGAACTGGGTGGCGCTCGCCGGCATCGCGTTCCTCGCGATCGTGATCGGCCACGTGCGCGACACCCTGCAGACCGTGCGGGCGCTCGGCGATGTGCTGCGCGTGCTGCTGGGGGCCTCCCTCGTCCTGGAGATCCTCTCCGGCATCCTCCTCGATGTGCCCTTCCGGTTCCTCGGCGTGCAGGGCAACATCGCCACCGAGGGGTCGATTCAGGGCATCTTCGGCACGCGCAACCTTCTCGGGTTCGTCGCCGTCATGGCGCTTGTGACGTTTCTCATCGAGTACCGCACGCAGTCGGTCCGGGTCGGCGTGTCGGTCGTGTCGGTGGTGCTCGCGGGGGCGCTGGGGTTCTTCAGCGACTCCCCCACCGTGCTCGTGCTCGCCGTCGGCGTGGGAGCCGCCGTCGCCGCCCTCGCGTGGGTTCGGCACACACGAGCCGAGCGTCGCGGCGCGGTGCAATGGTTCCTCGGTGGCGTCGTCATCGTCGGGCTCGTGATCGGATACGTCGCGCGGCATCCGATCGTCGCATTCCTCGGCGCGGGCACCGACTTCTCCACCCGCGTGACGCTCTGGAACACGATGGTCGACTACGTGCGGTTCGCCCCCATCGAGGGACAGGGGTGGTATGGCCCGTGGGATGACACCGAGTGGCCGTTCAATGCGCTCAACTACGTGCTGAACGCCGACCACGCGAGCGGCCTCAACGCCTACCTCGACGTGCTGCTGCAATTGGGCTGGGTGGGGCTGCTGATCTTCCTCGCGCTGTGCAGCACGGCGCTGGTGCGCTCATGGCTCGACGCGAGCGAGCGGCGCTCTGTCGTCTACGCCTGGACGCCGCTGATGCTCGTGACGCTGCTCATCGACTCGATGTTCGAGTCGTTCACCCTCTCCGGCCTCGGGTGGCTGATGCTCGTGCTGTGCGCGGTGCGCGCCGGCCAGTCCCGGTCGTGGCGCGCCCGCCTCCGCAGCGGTGAGGAATCGCCCGGGCTCGACCCTGAGGGTCTTCCGGATCTCGGGTCGGAACCCGGCCCTTTTGGAGCTCAGGCGGGGTAATCGGCGTTGTATCGGTCGAGCACCTCGTCGAGGCTCGCATCCAGTTCGAGGCGCCCCTTCTTGAGATACAGCCCGCGCTCGCAGAAACGCCGGAGATCGCGCTCGTTGTGGCTGACGAAGAAGAGTGTCCGTCCTCCGGCCAAGAGTTTGTCGATCCGCGCGTAGCACTTCTCCCGGAACGCCTTGTCGCCGACGGCGAGTACCTCGTCGACGAGGAGGATCGGCTCGTCGAGTTCGGAGACGACCGCGAAGGCCAGGCGGACCTTCATCCCGTTCGAGAGGTGCTTGTAGGGCGTGTCGATGAAGTCCTCGAGTTCCGCGAACTCGATGATGCCGTCGAACCGTCGGTTCACCTCAGCGCGCGGCATGCCGTGCAGGCCGGCCGTGAGCCGCACATTCTCGCGGACGGTGAGGTCACCGACGAAACCGCCCGTGATCTCGATGAGGGGAGCCACTCCCCCGTCGACGGTGACAGACCCCTCGTCCGGAAGCAGCACTCCGGCGACGAGCTTCAGGAGCGTGGACTTCCCTTGCCCGTTCCGGCCGACGACCCCGATCGACTCGCCGGGGCGCACGTGGAAGGACACCTCGCGCAGAGCCCAGAACTCGTTGGGGCGGCTGCGCCGCGAAGCGCCCCCGAACAGATCCTTCAGACTCCGGCGACCCCGACGGTTCCGGCGGAACCGCACGCCGAGCCCGTCGACGTGGATGGCGGATTGCTCGCTCATCGTCACAGCTCCTTCAGCACGGCCGGCTCGAGGCGCCGGAACACCAGCAGACCTGCGACGAGGAACGCGAGGCACATGATGGCCGAGACGATGAATGCCAGAGGGTCCCACTGGTCGGGGAAGAACGCGACCCGGTACAGCGAGAAGATTCCCGCCAGCGGATTGAACGCCGCGACGGTGGGGAAGACCCCTGGGAGATCGTAGATGCCGTAGATGATCGGCGAGGCGTAGAACAGGGCGCGCAGGATGAGCCGCGTCGTTCGCTCCAGGTCTCCCCACAGCATGCACAGGGGCGCGACGAGAAGTCCGAGTCCGACCAGGAGCACAAGCTGCATGATGACGGCGATCGGGAAGAGCAGCACGCCCCACGTGAGGGTCGCGCCGCCGAGGACCGCGAAGAAGACGATCACGGGAAGGGAGAAGAGGAACTCGATCCCCTTGCTGAGGATGATCCGCGTGACCCAGATCGACCGAGGGATGGACGTCGATCGGACGAGCCGCGCGTCTTTTGAAAACGCCTTGGTGAAATCGGTGATCGACGCGTTGAACCACACCCACGGCAGGAGCGCGGTGATGAGGAAGACGATGTACGGCTCCGTGCCCACGGGCCGTTCGAACACCTGCGTGAAGACGAACCAGTAGATGAGGCTCATCACGAGGGGATCGAGGATCGACCACAGGTATCCCAGCGCACTCGTCGAGTAGCGGACTCTCAAATCCCGCGCCGACAGGAGCCAGAGCGAGTGGAAGTACCGGCGAGCGCTGCCCGGCGCACCGACGGTCTGAGTCATCACAGGCACGATCCTATGGCGCACGGAGACATCGAATGCAGAACGACGTGCAGGGATCGGCGAGGCGGCCCGGGTAGGATCGACGGCGGCTTCGCCGCAGCGTCCAGCCCAGCGCGATCGGAGATATCTTGCCGCAGGTTCTGCAGAACGTCGTCTTCCCCACCGAGCGGGATCCTGACATCCTTCCGCTGTATGCGGACCCGGAAACCTGGGCGACCATCGACGAGGAGCCCGTGCGGGTCACGAGCGTTGCCCAACTCGCCAACGTGCTGGATCGGCGACGCGCGACTGTCCCGGCTGGCCGTCGCGTGTCGTTCGCTTCCTATTTCAACGCGTTTCCCGCGTCGTACTGGCAGCACTGGACGACGGTGCGGTCGGTGATGCTCACCGTGCGAACGGCCGGCCGCGGCACGGTCCTCGTCTACCGCTCGAACGGCAGCGGGGTGAAGCAGCGCATCCTCACGAACGAAGTCGACGGCGCGGCGACGACATCAGTCGACCTCGTGCTCAACCAGTACAGCGATGGCGGCTGGATCTGGTTCGATCTCGTGGCCGACGCCGAGGACCTCGCCTTCGAAGGCGCCGAATGGACCACCGACGACGCCCCCGCCCGCGCGGGAAAGGCGTCGCTTGGCATCACCACGTTCAACAAGCCCGACTACTGCGTCGAGACCCTCGCGAACCTCGCCGACGCTCCCGAGGCGCTCGAACTCATCGACCGCATCTTCGTCATCGATCAGGGCACCGACCTCGTCGGCGACCGCCCCGAGTTCCCCGAGCTGGGTGAGCGTCTGGGCGAGCAACTCGTTGTGCTTCGCCAGCCGAACCTCGGGGGCTCCGGCGGCTTCTCCCGGGCCATGGTCGAGACACTCGCGCGAGAAGACAGCGATTTCGTGCAGCTCCTCGACGACGATGTGCGCATCGAGCCCGAGTCGATCCGCCGGTCCATCCTCTTCGGGCAGTACGCGACTACGCCGACGATCGTGGGCGCGCACATGTTCGACCTGCTCGATCGGCCCAAGCTTCACGCCTGGGCAGAGGTCGTCGACGAGCAGCCGTTCATGTGGCGCACGCTCTTCCAGGAGCGCATGCCGCACGACTTCTCCGAGGGCAACCTCCGCCAGTCCCCCACCCTCCACATGCGCCTCGACGCCGACTACAACGGCTGGTGGATGTGCCTCATCCCGAAAGAAGCCCTCGAGAAGGTCGGCCTCGCACTGCCCGCCTTCATCAAATGGGATGACGCGGAGCACTGTCTACGCGCCCGGGAGGCAGGGGTCCCGACGGTGTCGTTGCCCGGCGTCGCGCTGTGGCACGTCTCCTGGGTCGGCAAGGATGACTCGATCGACTGGCAGGCGTACTTTCACGCGCGCAATCGCATCGTCGCGGCGCTTCTGCACTCACGAGCACCGGATGGCGGAACGCTTCTGCGACACAGCCGCCGCGTCGACCTCAAACACCTCATGATGATGCAGTACTACCCCGTGGCGCTTCGCCATCGGGCGCTGCGCGACATCCTCTCGGGACCCGACCACATGTGGCGCAACCTGGCGACCGCGATGCCGGAGGCGCGCGCCCTCGCGGGAAATTTCCCCGAGACGGTCGTCCACAAGGACGACGGCAGCCCAATGCGGTCGCGGCGTGGTCGTCAGGTGTTCAAGCGGCTGCGCCGCCACGCCTATGACAGCCCGGCCGGCATGCGACTCCGGTGGTTCACCGCGACCACACTGATCTCTCACTGGCTGCACGAGCCGCGGCCGGAGAACGTCGCTCAGCCGGAAGTCGAATTCGGCAAGACCGACGCGCATTGGTGGCGCGTGCCCCTCTTCGACAGTGCGCTCGTGAGCACCGCGGATGGCGCCGGGAAGAACGTGTACACGCGAGATCGCGCAGCCTACCGACGCATGCTCGTCGAATCAATCCGCCTTCACCGCGCGCTGCGAAAGGATTGGGCGCGCCTTTCGCGCGATTACCGCGCGGCGCTTCCCGCCCTGACCTCACCGGAGGCTTGGGCCTCCAGTTTCGAGGAGGAGAAATGACCGTGACTGGGCCTGGTGTGGCAGGCGTGGAACAACACTCCTTCCAACCGGCATCCGTGACGATCGCGATCGTCACGTTCAATCGCTCGCACCTGCTCGCCGGCCTTCTCGAGAGCATCACGCGCATGGACCCGAAGCCGGGACATGTCGTGGTCGTCGACAACGCGTCCAGCGATGACACCACCGAGGTTGTGGAGTCGTTTCGCGATCGCGTCGGCACCGAGCTCATGTACCGTCGCCTCGAGTCGAACACGGGCGGCTCGGGCGGTTTCAGCGAAGGAATGCGCATCGCCTACGATCTCGGCTCCACCTGGATTTGGCTCATGGACGACGATGTCGAGGTGCTTCCGGACGGTCTCGCTCGGATGGGCGCGTGGGCGCCCCGATTCAAGAGCATTCAGGGACGCCGCTATGACTACGACGGCAGCGAGTTCTACTGGCAGTACCGCATCGCTGAGAAGATGGCGATCCCGATTCCGTTCGCTCCCGCCGGCTTCGACGAGTCCGGCTACAAGGAGATGAACTCCGGCTGCTTTGAGGGCATGTTTATCCACCGGGACATCGTGAGGCAGATCGGCCTTCCTGACCCGCGGTTCTTCATCTACTGGGACGACCAGCTGTACGGCTGGCTGGCGTCACGCGTCACGACGTCGGTCATCGTCGACGAGTTCGTTCTCCGCCGTACACGCGAGATCAAACAGTGGGACATGGGCGTCCGCCACATGAATGCCTCAAGCAACGCGTACAGGTACTACATCATGCGCAACCGGGCCATCATCAAGAAGTACTATCGCGCCAACGGCGTGTATCACCCGCTGCTGTTTGGGCTGGGGACGTCGCTTACGTTCGGTAAGGAACTCATTCGTCTCTTCTTCGTCGAGCGCACGGTGCGAGGCACCAGCAATCTGTGGCGCGGCCTGCGAGACGGACGGATCATCGGACGCGACGGTGACTTCAGAACCATGCCCTCGCTAGCGGAAAACTCTGCCGCAGGTAACTGACCCACACAAAAGGACCGGACGGTCGTCGCGAGCGTTCACCGATGCGTGCGCACAACCTGCGCGATGAGTTCGGCCTGCTCAATCGATCGCGCCTTTACAACCGGCAGATGTTCATCGAGCTTCCGTTCCACAACCGCCCGAGCATCCTCGAGTGCCTCGAAGCGTTCCACCAAGTACTCGAAAGTCAGCATGTCGTGGCCGAAGGCCCACTCCTCTAGGTCGAACATCTCGAGCACCTCGCGGTACTTGTGGCTCCACCCGATCACGAGCGTCGGAACCGCCATCGCGAGCGATGAGACCATCGCGTGGAAGCGGCTGGCAACGAAGAACGAGCACCGCCCGATCAGGTAGCGCAGCTGCTGCGAGCTGAGCTCCCGATCGACGAAGAGGAGGTCGTCACCCAGCGTGAGCCGAGAGTGGATCTCACTGCACAGCGGCAGATCGTTGTTGTGAGTCTTGTCGGTTCCGGTGCGCACGCTATGGGGCAGGAGGAGCACGCGCTTGCCCTGTGCGCGCACGTGCCCGATGAAGTCGACGATCTGCCCTACGTAGTCGCCGCCGCGTGCGTCGACCTTCTTCTGCAGCACCACGCTCGGGCACACGCCCACCACGTCCTCGTCGAAGAACGACAGATCGAGATGACGGGACACCTGCTCGCCCTCGGTGCCTTCGAGCTCGAGCGAGAAGGCGTAGTCGGCGCCCGCGACGAGGTTGGTCAGTCCCAGCCCCTCGGCGTACTCGTGGGTGATGCGGCCGCGCGTGACGACCGTCGCTGCCTTGGGCAGGAAGGTGCGCGACGCCCAGCGGTTGATCGGATTCTGGAACGGGCCGACGGCCTGGGCGCACTTGAAGACGGGCGTGCGGGTGTTCAGCGCCGGCAGGATCGATGCGACGTTGTACAGGAGGAACTTCTCGCGCCCGTCGGTGAAGGTGATGCCGCCCTGGTCGAGCAGCACCGACGAATCGGCGAGTGCGCGGATCACACGCGAATGGCGACGCAGCGTCCCGCGCAGGAACGGCAGGACGCGGTAGGCCAGCGCGACGGTGTTGATCGTCACGCCCAGCTGACGCGGATTCGCCGGCAGGATCTCGAGGTTCGGGTACGGGTTCTGCGCGGCGTCTTCGCGCGGGTACATGCTGAGCAGCGTGAACCGGGGGTCGTCGAGTCGCTCGCCGAGGGACTGGATCGCCGCTTCGAGCATGGCGGAGGCGCCCTTGTTGCCCGACAGGGCTGAGCCGATGATGGTGATCCGCGGACCGGTCATGGTCGGTACTCCTTGGGGATGGTGCGGCGGATGCCGACGTAGATGAGAGCGACGAGGCCGTCGCCGACGGTGCTGAGGAGGCGCGCGAGGAGGCTGATGACGATCGCCTCCGCGACGGGGATGTACTGGCTGAGGACGAGCACGATGACGGCCTCGCGAACTCCGAGACCGCTGGGCACGAAGAACGCGAGGATTCCGATCGCACCGGCCAGCACGTAGGCGGCCGCGAAGGAAAGCCACTGCGTGGGCGGGACCGCGCTGACGGTCGCGGCGATCATTACGAAGCCGATGCCGTTGAGCGCACGGGGCCCGAGGAATCCGACGATGTACGCGAGCGTCCGCCCGGTCGACAGGAAGTACTCCTTCGGCACCTCGCGCTTGAGCGCGCGCCGCGCGGGGATGCTCACGAGGCGGTGGAAGACCGGCGGGTACAGCACCGCCGCGAGCGGCACGAGCACGAGGACCGGCAGGACCAGCAGCGTCGCATTCTCACCGAAGATATCGGGCCCCAGGCTGAGCAGCAGGATCACGGCGCCGGGGACGATCGAGGCGAACTGCAGGAACACGTTCTCGTACACGAACGTGATGAGCACGAGCGAACGGCTGACGCCCTTCTTGCCCGCCCAGACGACCTTGTTCACCACGGACCCGACCTGGCCGGGAATGTATTTGAGCAGCCACGAGGCGCACTGCACCGCAATCGCCTCCGCCGCGCTCACGCGCCCGTCGGGGTCGGTGTCGAGCACGCGCACCATGCGTCCCCACAGCAGGCCCGTCAGGGGGACGGCGAGGGCGAAGATCACCGTCGCGGCGATCCACCAGGGGCTGAAGGCGAGCTGCTCGGCGGCGATCGCATCCCAGTTATCCCACAGTGCGACGGCGAAGAAGTACCCGACGACGCCGACGACGAGGACCGTCAGCGCCCAGCGGAGCGCGCGACGTCGCCAGCGCGGAGCGGATTCCTCGGCCATGCGTCAGTTGAAGCGGCGGAAGGTGTCCAGCTCCTTCTTCTGCGAGTAGGGCACCATCCCCTCCGGGTGCGCATAGCCCACGGCGATCAGCATGACGACGCGGTCGGTCATCGACAGTCCGAGCGTCTTCTGCATCTTGCGCTCGAGAGGCTCGAAGTCGGGCCAGTTGATGACCGAGGAGCTCAGCCCCAGGGTCTCCAGGGCCAGCATGAACTGCATCGCCGCGAGGGAGCTGTCGACGTAGATGGCGTGACGATCGCGGGGGCTGAAGTACGACTCGAGCTTGCCGACGACGACGACGATGGCCGGGATATTGTGCCCATAGCCGGCGGCGCCGAACGGGATCGATGAGACACGGCGCACGGCCTCGGGGTCGTCGAAGACACGGAACTCGTACGGCAGCCGGTTGCACGCCGTCGGCGCCTGCCGTCCGACCAGGAGCGCGCGGTCGATCTCCTCGCGCGGCACGGGGCGCTGGTCGAACCAGCGCACGCTACGGCGCTGGGTGACGAGGCGCTCGAGGTCGTCGTACGACAGATTCGAGAGCTGCTCTTTCGGGTGCGGCACCTTGCCCGTGAACTCCCCCGCATAGCCGGCGGCCATGAACCGTGCACGCGCGGCGTCGACCGTGGCGTCATCGCCCGTTACCGACCGAAAGTACTCCGTGAGCACATCATGCGCCCAGTCCATCTCGCTCTGCTCCATGGTCCCGGGGGCCGCGGCGAACTGCGCGACGGCCTCCTCGTAGAACTCGATGGTCTCGGTGATGTAGTCGCGCGCGAAGACATCCCGACGGGGCCGCATGATGAGGCCCTTCTCGAGACGGTGCACGTTTCGGCGCAGCTCGACATGCGACAGGCGGTCACGGTGCTTGTTGCGGTAGTAGTCGCGGCGACCGCGCAGCACGGCGGACTGCTCGCGGTTGAACGTGATCGCGCTGACGAAGAACCACAGGTGGGTCAGGATGCGGCTCGAGCCGAACGTCTCGAGCACCACACGGTTGACGAACTCGTAGACCCGGCGGATCCAGGTGATCGCGAGCAGATCCTTGGCGATGCGCTTGAGCGTGTTCAGCACGCAGACTCCTGTCGGCGGAAGGGGGCGGAGGGCGGTCAGGCGCCGTGCGCGGCACGCGCCTCGGCGTCATCGGCCCATTCGTGTTCGGGCGCGATGGTGGCGACCGGGTCGGCGCCCGAGAGCACCGTCTCGACCGCCCGGGGACTGATAGCCAGCGAAGGATGCTGCGCGGCGTCGTCGGGACGCACGGCGTTCGGATCGGTGATGCGCTCCGGCGCGTACTGCAGAAGCTTGATGCGCTCCAGCGCGTCCTCGACGAGGGTGCGGTTGGTGCGCAGCATGTCGGAGATCACGAGGAGCGCGACGCTCAGGAGCGCGCCGACCAGCATGGCCGAGCCGAAGATGAGCGATTGGATGTGGTCGCCGGCGACTCCCATCCAGCTGAGCACGAGGAAGCGGCCGAACGGGATCGCCGCTCCGATCAGGAAGACGACCGCCAGCGTCAGGAAGACCGCGTGCGGCTTGAACATCACGTAGCTGCGCATGATCGCCTGCGCGGAGCGCCCCATGTGCTGGAAGATGTTCGAGAACAGGCGCGACTCGCGCGTCTTCGGGTTGGTCTTTACGGGCACGCTCGCGATGCGCAGGCGCTTGTTGCCCGCCTGGATGATCGTCTCCATGCAGTAGCTGAACTGCGTGACGACGTTCAGGCGGATGAGGGCCTCGCGCGAGTACGCGCGGAAGCCGCTCGCGGCGTCGGGAAGGTCGGTCTCGGCGGCGAAGTTCACCACACCGCTTCCCACGCCCTGCATGATTTTCTTAAAACCCGAGAAGTGCGCGATCGTCTTGGTCTGCCTGTCCCCGATGACGATGTCGGCCTCGCCGCGCAGGATGGGCTGGACGAGGTCGGCGATGCGCTCCTGCGGGTACTGGTTGTCGCCGTCGGTGTTGATGACGATGTCGGCACCGTGCTGGAGCGCGTAGTCGACGCCGTCGCGGAACGACCGGGCGAGTCCCATGTTGCGGGTGTGGAAGACGAAGTGCTCCACGCCCAACTGTCGGGCGACCTCGACGGTGCGATCGGACGATCCGTCGTCGACCACCAGCACGTGGATCTCGTCGACACCGTCGATCTGCTTCGGGATCCCGGCGAGCACGAGCGGGAGGGTTGTCTCCTCGTTGAGGCAGGGGATCTGGATGAAGATGCGCATGTGTCTGGAGAGGCTTTCGCGATATGGTCGGCGGGATGGGCCGCAGGGCGGCGGATCCGGCTCCGACCGCGGCCCAATTCTAACCGACGGGCCCCGACGAGCCGTCCGGCACCGCGCGCCGCCCGCCGCTCAGGCGAGGGTGTTGCTCCACAGCGACAGGGCCGAGCCGATCGCCATGTGCATGTCGAGGTACTGGTAGGTGCCGAGACGCCCGCCGAAGTGGACCTCCTTCTCGCCCTTCGCGAGCTCGCGGTACGCGAGGAGGCCGCTGCGGTCCTGCGGGGTGTTGACGGGGTAGTACGGCTCGTCCGCGCGCTCGGCGAACCGGGAGAACTCCCGCATGATGACGGTCCGGTCGGCCGGATGACGGTCTGCGCGCTCGGGGTGGAAGTGCTTGAACTCGTGGATGCGGGTGTAGGGCACATCCGCATCGGCATAGTTCATGACGCTCGTGCCCTGGAAGTCGCCGATCTCGAGCACCTCCTGCTCGAAGTCCAGCGTCCGCCACGAGAGCGCGCCTTCGGTGTAGTCGAAGTACCGATCGACCGGACCGGTGTAGACGATCGGGAGTCGGCCCACGGTGGCGGCCTTGTTCAGCGGCTGGGAGTCGTCGAAGAAGTCCGTGTCGAGGCGCACCTCGATGTTCGGGTGGTCGGCCATGCGCTCGAGCCAGGCGGTGTACCCGTCGGTCGGAAGCCCTTCCCACCTGTCGTTGAAGTACCGGTTGTCGTAGGTGTAGCGCACCGGCAGCCGGCTGATGATCTCGGCCGGCAGATCCTTCGGATCCGTCTGCCACTGCTTGGCGGTGTAATCGCGGATGAACGCCTCGTAGAGGGGGCGCCCGATGAGCGCGATCCCCTTCTCCTCGAGGTTCGCCGCGCTCTTCGCGTCGAACTCCCCCGCCTGCTCCTGCACCAGCGCGCGGGCTTCGTCGGGCGAGTAGGCCGCCTGGAAGAACTGGTTGATAGTGCCGAGGTTGATCGGCAGCGGGTACACGACGCCGCGATGGTTCGTGTACACCCGGTGCACGTACGAGGTGAAGGATGTGAAGCGGTTCACGTACTCCCACACCCCGGGGTTCGATGTGTGAAACAGGTGCGCGCCGTATCGGTGCACCTCGATGCCCGTGGACGGTTCGGGCTCGCTGTAGGCGTTCCCGCCGATGTGGGGCCGGCGGTCGATGACGGTGACCTTGCGTCCCGCCGCGGCCGCCCGCTCCGCGATCGTCAGGCCGAAGAAGCCGGAGCCGACAACGAGAAGATCCATATGGTGCGCTTTCTGAATCGGTGCGACGACGCGATCCGCGCGCCTCGTATGGGGAGTCGCCGGAGCGTTGAGCACCTGTCCAGCAGACGGTCTACTACGATATCTCACTGTTGTCCACCGGCCGGGAGTCGAGATGAATGAGGCTTGGCTTGCCGCCGCACCGTCGGTGCTGATCGCCGTCGGCGTAATCCTTCTTCCGGGTGCTGCCGTGATCGCAGCCGGATGGGGCCTGAGATCCGTCACGGCCTGGCTGTTCGCGCCCGCCGTGTCTCTCGCGGTCGTCGCCGTCGCGGCGACCGCAGCCCCGCTGGCGGGCCTGCGCTGGTCGCTGCTGCCCGTCGCGATCGTCGCCGCCACCACCGCGGCGGTCGCGTTTGCGGTGCGACGCTGGGTCGGCCGCACCGAGGCTTCCGTGCCGTGGGACGCCCCCGCTGCGCCGTCCCGACGCGCGGCCGCCCCGATCGCCGCCGCGGTCGGACTCGTCGCGGCGGCCGCAACGATCGGAACCCAGCTCGCGGTCGTTTTCGGCGACCCCGAGAACATCTCGCAGACCTTCGACGCGATCGTGCACCTCAACGCGGTCCGCCTGATCCTCGACACCGGCGACGCCTCGATCTTCACGGTCGGCAGCGCCTCCGACATCGACTTCTACCCGAACGGGTGGCACAGCGTCGTCACCCTGGTCGCGCAACTCGGCGGAGGCGGCGTGGCGCTCGCGGTAAACGCCGCCAACATCGCCATCGGCGCCGTGGTGTGGCCAGCCTCCGCGCTCGCACTCGCAGCCGCGGTGTTCGCGGCGCGCCCCGCGGCGCTCGCGCTGACGGCGGCGCTCACGACAGGGTTCGGGGCGTTCCCGCTGCTGCTGCTCGACTTCGGCGTTCTGTACCCGAACTACACCGCGTACGCAGCGCTCCCCGCCGGCATCGCTGCGGTGTGGCTGCTCCTGCGCACCCGCGGGCGTGACCGGCTGCGCACCGCGCTGCTACTGGTCACCGTGTGCGCGGCCATCGGGATCTCGCACCCGAACGCGTTCCTGGCGCTCTACGCCCTCACCGTGGCGGGCATCGCCTGGATCCTCGGCGCGGCGGCCTTCACCAAACGTACGCGCGCCGCGGTCACCGTCGCCGCCGTGACCATCCCCGCCCTCGCCCTGGTCGGGGTCGGCCTGTGGCGCTTCGGCCGCACCAACGAGGAGATGTCCGGGTGGGGCGCGTGGCAGAGCACGGCGCAGGCCTTCGGCGAAGCCGCCCTCGTCGCCCCGCGCGGGTATCCGATCACGGTGACCACCGCCCTCCTGCTGATTCTGGGAATCGTCGTCGTCGTCCGCCGTCCGGCTCGCTGGGCCCTCGCGGGGATCCCGTTCGCAGCGGCCGCGCTCCTGTTCATCGTCGTCAGCGGCCTCCCCATCGGCACGCAGATCCGAGACCTGCTGACCAATCCCTGGTACAACGACTCGTACCGGCTCGCGGCGCTCCTGCCGATCGCGGCGATCCCCGTCGCCGTCCTCGGCGCCCTCGTCCTGATCGACCTGCTGAACCGGGCCGCGCGTCGTGGGCGGTGGACGGAGCCGGTCCGGATGGGCGTCGTCGCGCTCGCCGCGGCCGCGGCGTTCAGCGTCGCTGTCGGCCCCAATGTCACCGCGACGATGCATGCCGCACAGGGCGCCTACCGGCTGGACGGGTCCGCGGCGCTACTCACGGAGGACGAGCAGATCCTGCTGGACCGACTGGATGAGACGCTGCCCGCGGATGCCGTGCTCATCGTCAATCCGTGGACGGGCGGCTCGCTCGCGTACGCTCTCGCGGGGCGCGAGGTGCTGGAGCTCCACGTCTTCGGCACGCGCACGGACGACGAGGAGTACGTCGACGCCCACCTCGCCGACATCGACGACGACCCGCGCGTGTGCGAGGCCGTGGACCGCCTGGGAGCGGAGTACGTGCTCGACTTCGGATCCCAGAACGTCTTCAAGAGCAAGAACTCGGGCACCGAGCGCAGCGGCATCAACGACCTCGAGCCCTCCGATCGCCTCGTCCTCGTCGACGCCGAGGGTGACGACGCCCGGCTGTTCCGTATCGAGGGGTGCTGATGCCCGTGACATCCGTCGCGATCGCCTACGACTGCCTCTTCCCGTACACCACGGGCGGCGGCGAGCGGCAGTACCGCGCCTTCGCCACCGAGCTCGCCGGCCGCGGCCTCACGGTGGACTATCTCACCGCCCGCCAATGGACGGGGGCCGCGCCCGAGGAGCCCGGGTTCCGGGTGGTCGCGGCCACGGGCCCGCTCCGTCTGTATTCCGCGGACGGTGTCCGCCGATCCACCGCCGCCGCGGCGTTCGCCTGGGGACTGTTCCGCACCCTCCGCCGTCGCCGCCACCGGTACGACGCGGTGATCGTCAGCGCACTCCCCGTGTTGAACGTCTTCGCCGCAAGGGCCGCGCTGGCCGGAACCCGCACGACGCTGATCGCCGACTACCTCGAGGTGTGGCGGCGCCCGCAATGGATCCGGTACGCCGGCCGCGCCACCGGCACCCTCGCGTGGTTCCTGCAGCGCCTCGCGATCGCGCTCACACCGGTCGCGACCGCCCACTCGCAGCTGAGCGCCGGGCGCCTGCGCGCGGAGGGCCTGCGCGGGAGGCTGCTGGTCAGCCCCGGCCTGATCGAAGGCGGCGGCCCGGAGCCCGAGACGCGGGATGCGGCGTCGCCGCCGTTCGTGCTGTACGTCGGACGCCATATCCCCGACAAGCGCGTGGAGTGCCTCCCTGCGGCCGTCGCCGTCGCACGCGAGCGCATCCCGGACCTGCGCCTCGTCATCCTGGGGGAGGGACCGAGCGCCCCCGAGGTGCGCGCCGCGATCCAGGCCGCCGACGGGGACGGATGGACGGACCTGCCGGGCTTCGTCTCCCAGGAGCGCCTCGACGAGCTCATGGCGACCGCGGCGTGCCTGGTGAACCCCTCGCGTCGCGAGGGCTACGGTCTCGTGGTCGTCGAGTCCGCCGCACGCGGGACGCCCGTCGTGCTCGTCGCCGACGAGGGCAACGCGTCGACCGAGCTGATCGAGGCGGGACGCAACGGCCACGTGGCCGCGAGCGCCGCGCCGCGCGACCTCGGTGATGCGATCGGCCGTACCGTGGCCGGTGCCGGTGCGCTGCGGCGATCCACGTCAGACTGGTACCGCGAAGCACTGGCGACGCGCACGATCCGCCGCACCATCGACGCGATCGTCGACACCGTGCGAGACATCCGCGGCGCGGGCGACGATCGCCCCCGCGCCGAGAGAGCAGAGAACAAGTGAACCGACCCGTCGAGACGGATCCCGTCGAGCTGACCATCCTGATGCCGTGCCTCAACGAGGCCGAGACGCTGGCCGTCTGCATCCAGAAGGCCCAGGGCTTCCTCGCGCGCAGCGGTGTGCGCGGTGAGGTGCTGATCTCCGACAACGGCAGCACCGACGGCTCCCAGCAGATCGCCGCAGACCTCGGCGCACGGGTCTCGCACGCCCCGCGCCGCGGATACGGTGCCGCCCTCATCAACGGCATCGAGCAGGCCCGCGGCAGCTTCGTGATCATGGCCGACGCCGACGACAGCTACGACTTCGAGAACCTCGAGCCGTTCGTCGAGAAGCTCCGAGCAGGGGCCGACCTCGTGATGGGTAACCGCTTCCGCGGCGGGATCGCCCCCGGCGCCATGCCCCCGCTGCACAAATACCTCGGAAACCCCGTGCTCTCCGGCATCGGGCAGCTGTTCTTCCGGCCCGGCATCGACGATTTCCACTGCGGACTGCGCGGCTTCAATCGCGAGCGGATCCTGAGCCTCGACCTCCAGACGACCGGGATGGAGTTCGCCTCGGAGATGGTGGTCAAGGCCTCACTCGCCCGCTACCGCATCGAAGAGGTGCCGACCACGCTCAAGAAGGACGGCCGCTCGCGCCCGCCGCACCTGCGCAGCTGGCACGACGGCTGGCGCCACCTGCGGTTCCTGCTGATCTTCGCGCCGCGCTGGCTTTTCGTGTATCCCGGCCTGTTCGCGTTCTTCGTCGGTGCCATCGCGGTCGGAGTCCTGTCGTTCGGCGGCGTGCAGATCGGCGCCGTCGGGTTCGACGTGACGACCATGGTGTACGCCAGCGCCCTGTGCGTGACGGGCTACCAGTCGCTGCTGTTCTTCTGGCTCACCAAGCTCTACGCCACCCAGGAGGGATTCTTGCCAGCGAGTCCGCGGTATCGCTCGATTGTCGCGAGGTGGAGCGCCGAACGGGGCCTCCTCATCGGCCTCGGCCTGTTCGTGGTGGGCGTGGGGATCGGCGTCGTGCAGGTGCTCCGATGGGGCAGCCTCGACTTCGGGCCGCAGGACGCGACCGAGGTGGTGCGGATCGCGATCCCGAGCGCGCTCGGGATCATGCTGGGGTTCCAGACCGTCATGATGAGCTTCTTCTCGGGCGTGCTCTCCACCCCTCGGCGCGAGGTCCGGCCCGACGCCGTCATCGAGAGCTGATCCATGCCCGACCGGATCCTCGTGGACCTCCTCTCGTACACCGGAACGCGCGGTGGCACCGAGACGTACGTCCGCGAGATCGCTCCCCGCCTGCCCGACGCACTGCCCGGTGTGGAGCTGATCGCCCTGGCGAACCGCGTCGGCGCGGATCGTGTGCGCGCGTTCTTCCCGGGACAGGTGCGCACGCTGCGGACGGTCGGCGCCGATCGCGTCAGCTGGGCCCTGGGCGCGGTGTTCGGCACGACCCGCGCCGCCCGCGCGGCGGGTGCCGACCTGGTCTGGTGCCCCGCAAACTTCGGCCCGATACGCCGCGGGCCGAGCCGCCGGGTGGTCACGGTGCACGACGCCATCTACCACGAGGCGCACGGCTCGCCCATCGCCCGCGTGGTGAGCGCGATAACCTCGTGGCTGATGACCCGATCTGCTGTCACCGCGGACGCCGTCGTTACCGTCTCGCAGGCCGCCGCCCGCGCGATCCGGACGCACATCGGGGTGTCCGCCGACCGCATCGCCGTCGTCCCGAACGGGTCGAGCGCGGGCTTCGCGCCCGCCGATCCGTGGGCGGCCGTCGCCCCCCTCGGTGTGCACCGCGGTCGCCCGATCGTGCTGAGCACGGGCAACCGGCTGCCCCACAAGAACTTTGCCGGCCTCCTGCGCGCGCTGGCGTCCGTCGCCGCCGAAGACCGGCCGCTCGCGGTGATCACGGGCGGCGGGTCCGCCGATCCGCTGACGGGGCTCCGCTCCGCGCTCGGGCTGGACGCCGACGTCGTGCTGCCCGGATGGGTCGGCGCCGAGCAGCTCGAAGCGCTCTACGCCGTCGCGGACCTGTACGTCTGTCCGTCGCTGGCGGAGGGGTTCGGGCTGCCCGTCGTCGATGCACTCCGCCGAGAGGTCCCTGTGCTCGCCAACGACATCGAGGTTCTGCGCGAAGTCGGCGGCGATGCCGCCCGCTACGCCGACGCCACGGACGCGGCGGGGTTCGGGCGCGCACTGCGCTCGTCGCTGTCGGACCCGCCCGCCGAGGCGGCGCGCACGACCGCGAGGGAGTGGGCCGAGCGCTTCACATGGGAGCGGGCCGCCACCGCCACCGCCGGAGTCCTTCGCGACGCTCTTCACGGAGACCGACCGGAGGCAGGCGCATGACGGCCGATCCCCTGCGCCGCCGCCTCGTCGGCTTCATGCTGCTGCCGGCGATCGCCGCCGTGTCGCCGTTGATCGTCCTCCCGCTCGTCTCGCGCGAGGCCGGGCCTGGCGGCTGGGCCAGCGCGATCGCCGGCGAGTCGATCGGCACGTTCGCCGCCATCGTGGTCGGCTACGGCTGGCCGGCCATCGGTCCAGCGCTCATCTCCATCGCCTCGGGGATCGACGAGCGCGCGCGCCTCTACCGCGAATCGCTCGTCGTGCGGCTGCTCCTGGCCGCCGTGTCGATCCCCGTGCTCGGCGTCGTGTGCTGGCTGGTCGCGTCGCCGGGTGCGGAATGGCTCACGGTCCTGATGGGCGTGCAGGGCGCGCTCATCGCCCTGTCGTTCACGTGGTACTGCGCCGGAGTCGGACAGCCGCGCACGATCATCTTCTACGACGCGGTGCCCCGCGTCGCGGCCACCGCGGCTTCGGCCGCGGCGATCGCCGCGACCGGCATCGTCGAGCTGTTCCCGCTCGCCGGCATCGCGGTCACGCTGGTGGGCACCGGCCTGTTCACCGCACGCCTGCTGCGCTGTCACCCCGGACCGTGGCCCGGCACGCACGACCTGCCGGGCCTGCTCCGCACCGGCCTCCCCGTGGCGCTCAACGACGCCGCGCTCAGCGCATACTCGAGCGTGCCCGCACCGCTGGTCAACGTGACCGCCGCGCCGGATGCCGCAGCCGGGTTCGCCTCCGCCGACAAGATGTTCAAGCTGGGCAGCGTGCTGCCCTTCACGCTCGCGAGCGCACTGCAGAGCTGGGTGGGAGAGGTCACCGGCCCGGCGCGCGGACGCCGGGTGCGCCTGGCTCTCCTCGCCCACACAGGTTTCGGACTGCTGGGCGGGATCGTGCTGGCGGCCCTGGGCCACTGGGTGAGCCTGGTCCTGTTCGGCGCCGACGCCGCCGCCGGCGTCGACCTGCTGATCGCGATGGGCCTGGTGTTCATGTTCCTGAGCATCCGCACGTCCATGACCCGTCACGCGCTCTTCCCCGCCGGCCAGGCGGCTGTCGTGATGCGCGCCAGCCTGATCGCCACGGCGGTGGGCGTGCCGGTCATGATCGCCCTCGCGATCGCGATCGGCCCGCTCGGCGCGGCGATCGGCTACGCGGTCACCGAGGGTGCGGCGACCCTGCTGCTGTGGCGGCCCTGCGCGGCGGCCGTGCGCGCGCTCGACGCGGCCGACGCCGCACACCTGCTCGATCGAGACCGGGAGCACCATGACGACTGAGACCTCTCCCGCCCCGCAGGCCCGCCCCACGGTCGGCGCGGTCGTGCTCACGTGGCGCGACCGCGACCAGACGGCGGCCTGCGTGGCGCACCTGCTCGACGGCGATGCGGTGTCGCGCGTCGTCGTGGTCGACAACGAGGCCGACGGCACCATCGCCTCGGCGATCCCTGCCGATCCGCGCCTGTCGTTCCGCGAGCTGGACGCGAACACCGGCTTCGCCGTGGGCGTGAACGCCGGGATGCGGGAGCTGCTCGCGGACGCGTCGATCGATCAGCTGCTCGTGATCAACAACGACGCCACCCTGACCGCAGCCGACCTCGAGCTGCTGCGTGCGGAGCTCGACCGCTCGCCCGCCCTCGGCGTCGTCGGGCCGCGCATCGTCACTCCGGAGGGGCAGGAGTTCTCGGCGGGGGGTGTGCTCTCCCGCGTCACATGGAGCATCCGCCAGCCCCGGCCCGGCGAACAGCCGGACTTCCTCACGTGGGCGTGCGTGCTGCTCCGGCGAGAAACGCTGGAGTCGGCGGGTCTCCTCGACGAACGCTTCTTCATGTACTGGGAGGACGTCGAGTACGGGCTGCGGCTGAGCGGCCACGGAATCGCCTTCGCCGAGGTCGGGGACGCCCGCCTGGTACACGCCGTGTCGTCGTCGCACGCGCGGGCAGGGTCGCGCATACTCGCATACTCCAGCCAGGCGTTCCGACACTTCCTGCGGCTGCACGGCGGACGCACCCGGGTGACGGGCTACGCACGCCTCGGCGCGAAGACCCTGATCACCGCGATCACCGGCGATCTCCGTGGCGCCCGCTACGTGCTTGCGGGCTGGCGCCTCGGCCGCGACGCTCCCGATCCCGCCTACCCGGCCTTCGACCGCCTTCCCTGACCGAGGCGATCGAGGCCGCAGCGGCCGCGTCGGGCAGAATGGACGGGTGGATCTTGCCCTGGTAGTCACGACGCTCGGACGCCTCGACCCGCTTCGCGCACTCCTCGAGTCTGTGGAGGGCCAGCTGGAGGCTGGCGACCGCGTGGTCCTTGTGGCGCAGGGACGCGGCGACGAGGTCGCCGCTCTGGCGGCGGAGTTCGCCGATCGAGGTGTGCCGGTCCTGGCGACCGAGTCGGCGCGCGGTGCGTCGCGCGGACGCAACGCGGGGGTTGCGGTGCTCGGCGCCGGTGATGCCGTGCTGCTCTTCCCCAACGACAACACCGTCTTCCCCGCCGGCGTGCTCGGTCGGGTTCGCGAGGGCGTCGCCGATCCCGGCTTCCTCGCGGGCGGCTTCACCTCGTGGGACGAACGCGGCCCGAAGACCACGCTGCCGCCGGCCGGCACTCCCCTCGACCGGTGGAACGTCTGGAGCGTGATCGAGATGGGGATCCTGCTGCGGCGCTTCGTCTTCGAGCAGATCGGCGGGTTCGACGAGCGGATGGGTCCTGGGGCGGCGACCCCTTGGCAGGTCGCCGAGGGGACCGACCTGCTCCTGCGCGCCCTGGGGGCGCGCTCCGAGATGGCCGAGGGCTTCGCCTGGCTCCCCCACGATGTCTACGTCGAGGGGATCTCGACGGCGTTCGGGCTGACGACGGCGGAGCGCCGTCGCAAGCTGCGGGCATACGGCCGCGGCACGGGGCACGCGCTCAGGATCCACCGCTACCCGTGGTGGTGGCGCGCGGCATTCACTGCGGCAGGGCTGCTCTACGGGGTGCGCAACGCGCGCCCCATCACCGCCCTCGACGGCTGGCCCATGTTCCTCGGCCGCCTCGAGGGCGGGCTGGGGCGCACATTCGGGCAGCGGAATATGGTGTCCACCACCCGCTGAGCGGCACGTGCCCCGGTGCTACGCTACCGAGGTGTCATCCAGGGTTCTGATCACCGGCGGCGCGGGCTTCATCGGCTCGCATCTGTCCGAGCGACTTCTCGCCGAGGGTCACGACGTCATCTGCGTCGACAACTTCTTCACCGGATCGCGGCGCAACATCGAGCACCTGTTCGGCAACCCGCGCTTCGAGGTCCTGCGTCACGACGTGACGTTCCCGCTCTACGTCGAGGTCGACCAGATCTACAACCTCGCCTGCCCCGCGTCACCAGTGCACTATCAGCACGACCCGGTGCAGACAACGAAGACGAGCGTGGTCGGCGCGATCAACATGCTCGGCCTCGCCAAGCGTCTGCGCGTGCCGGTGCTCCAGGCCTCCACCTCCGAGGTCTACGGCGACCCCGCGGTGCACCCGCAGACCGAGCAGTACTGGGGGAACGTCAACCCCATCGGTCCCCGCAGCTGTTACGACGAGGGCAAGCGCGCCGCCGAGACGCTGTTCTTCGACTACCGACGTCAGCATGCCCTCGACATCAAGGTGATCCGGATCTTCAACACCTACGGTCCGCGTATGCACCCCAACGACGGCCGCGTCGTGTCGAACTTCATCGTCCAGGCGCTCCGCGGTGAGCCGATCACGATCTACGGCGACGGCTCGCAGACGCGCTCGTTCTGCTATGTCGATGATCTCGTCGACGGCATGGTGCGCCTCATGGACACCGGGCACGAGGTCACCGGCCCGATCAACGTGGGCAACCCCGGCGAGTTCACCATGCTCGAGCTCGCCCAAGCGGTCTTGGAGATCACCGGCAGCGGCTCCGCGATCGAGCACCGTTCTCTCCCGCAGGACGACCCCAAGCAGCGCCAGCCCGACATCTCGCTCGCACGGAGCGAACTCGGGTGGGAGCCGTCCGTCCCGCTCACCGACGGCCTGCGTCGCACGGTCGACTACTTCCGCCGCGCGCTCGCTGACTGACCTAAGATGGCAGGATAGATGCCTGTGAAGGGCATCATTCTGGCCGGGGGTTCCGGGACGCGTCTGCATCCGATCACGTTGGGGGTGTCGAAGCAGCTGGTGCCGGTGTTCGACAAGCCAATGGTGTATTACCCGTTGTCGACGTTGATGCTGGCGGGGGTTGACGAGATCCTGGTGATCACGACGCCGCATGACGCGGCCGCGTTCGAGCGGCTGCTGGGTGATGGGTCGCAGTTCGGGGTGCGGTTGTCGTTCGCGGTGCAGCCGTCGCCGGACGGGTTGGCGCAGGCGTTCACGATCGGTGCGGAGTTCATCGGGGATGACCGGGTGGCGTTGGTGCTGGGTGACAACCTGCTGTACGGGCCGGGTCTGGGAACGCAGCTGAAGCGATTCTCGGATGTCGATGGTGGGGCGGTGTTCGCGTACTGGGTCGCCGAGCCGCAGGCGTACGGGGTGGTCGAGTTCGACGGGGATGGTCGGGCGGTGTCTTTGGAGGAGAAGCCGGCCGAGCCGAAGTCGAACTACGCGGTCCCGGGGCTGTATTTCTACGACAACGATGTGGTGAAGATCGCGCGGGGACTGCGGCCATCGGCGCGGGGCGAGTACGAGATCACGGATGTGAACCGGGCGTATCTGGAGCGGGGGAAGCTGCAGGTGGAGGTGCTGCCGCGGGGGACGGCGTGGTTGGACACCGGGACGGTGGACGACATGCTCGACGCGGCGGAGTACGTCCGCACGATGGAGCGGCGTACGGGGATGAAGATCGGTGCGCCGGAGGAGGTCGCGTGGCGGCAGGGGTTCCTGTCGGATGAGCAGCTCGCCGAGCGAGCGCGTCCGCTGGTGAAGTCCGGGTACGGCCGGTACTTGCTGGAGCTGCTGGAGAGGGGACGCTGATGCGTAGGCTGCTGGTGACCGGTGGTGCCGGGTTCATCGGATCGAACTTCGTCCACCATGTCGTGGCGCACACCGACGATCGCGTCACGGTGCTGGACAAGCTCACCTACGCCGGGAACCGTGCCTCGCTGGCCGGGCTCCCCGAGGACCGGGTGGAGTTCGTGCAGGGCGACATCGCCGATGCGGGTCTGGTGGATGACCTGTTCGGGCGGGTGGACGCGGTGGTGCATTACGCCGCGGAGTCCCACAACGACAACTCCCTCGATGACCCGCGTCCGTTCCTGGACACCAACATCATCGGCACGTACACGCTGCTGGAAGCCGCCCGCCGCCACGGGCGCCGGTTCCATCACATCTCCACCGACGAGGTGTACGGAGACCTGGAGCTGGACGACCCGGCGAAGTTCACCGAGACCACCCCCTACAACCCGTCGTCGCCGTACTCGTCGACGAAGGCGGGGTCGGATCTGTTGGTGCGGGCGTGGGTGCGCTCCTTCGGGGTACAGGCCACGATCAGCAACTGCTCGAACAACTACGGCCCGTACCAACATGTCGAGAAGTTCATCCCCCGGCAGATCACGAACGTGATTCGCGGGATCCGCCCGAAACTGTATGGGGCGGGGCAGAACGTGCGGGACTGGATCCACGCCGACGACCACTCCTCCGCCGTGCTGACCATCCTCAAGGGCGGCACGATCGGGGAGACCTACCTGATCGGCGCGGACGGCGAGAAGGACAACAAGACCGTCGTGGAGATGATCCTCACCCTGATGGGACAGCCCGCCGACGCGTACGACCACGTCACCGACCGGGCCGGCCACGACCTGCGGTACGCGATCGACTCCACCCGGCTGCGCACCGAGCTGGGCTGGCAGCCCCAGTACGCCGACTTCGAAGCGGGCCTGGCCGCGACGATCGACTGGTACCGCACCCACGCGGACTGGTGGGCGCCGGCCAAAGACGCCACCGAAGCGTTCTACGCCACCAAAGGCCAGTAGACCCGCATCCCTCGCCGACGCCCCGGTCCGCGCATCGGCACGGGGCCAGCGACAACACGAAGGACATACCCCTGTGACGGAGTTCGGCAAGAAGCTCACCGCCACCCCGACCCCGATCCCGGGGCTGGTCGTGTGGGACCTGCCCGTCCACGGCGACGCCCGCGGCTGGTTCAAGGAGAACTGGCAGCGGGAGAAGATGACCGCCGCGGGCCTCCCGGACTTCGGGCCCGTGCAGAACAACATCTCCTACAACGACGCCGCCGGCACCACCCGCGGCATCCACGCCGAACCCTGGGACAAATGGGTGTCCGTCGCGACCGGACGCATCTTCGGCGCCTGGGTCGACCTGCGCGAGGGCCCCACCTTCGGGACCGTGTTCACCACCGAACTCGACCCCTCGAAGGCGATCTTCGTGCCCCGCGGCGTTGGGAACTCCTACCAGACCCTCGCACCCGACACCGCCTACACCTACCTCGTCAACGACCACTGGTCCCCCACCGCCGAATACACCTTCCTGAACCTCGCCGACGAAACCGCCGGAATCGACTGGCCCATCCCCCTGGACCAGGTCGAGATCAGCGACAAGGACAAAGCCCACCCCCGCCTGACGGACGTTACCCCCATGGCCCCCCGGAAGACCCTCGTGCTCGGCGCGAACGGGCAGCTCGGCCGAGCCCTCCACGCCCTCTGGGGCGACCAGCCCCACATCGAGTACGCCACCCGCGCCGACCTCGACCTCACCAGCCCCGCGCTGCCCACCGCACGCCGCTGGCGCGACTACGACACCATCGTCAACGCCGCCGCCCACACCGCCGTCGACACCGCCGAAACCCCCCACGGCCGCACCGACGCCTGGGCCGTCAACGTCACCGCCGTCGCCGCGCTCGCCCGCATCGCGACCGCGCACGGCATCACCCTCGTCCACATCTCCAGCGACTACGTCTACGACGGCACCAGCGACTGCCCCTACACCGAAACCGACCCCGTCAGCCCTCTCGGCGTCTACGGACAGACCAAAGCCGCCGGCGACGCGATCGTCACCACCGTCCCCCGCCACTACATCCTCCGCACCAGCTGGGTCATCGGCGACGGCCACAACTTCGTCCGCACCATGGCAAGCCTCGCCCAACGCGGCACCGACCCCCGCGTCGTCGACGACCAGACCGGACGCCTCACCTTCACCCCCACGCTCGCCGAAGGCATCCACCACCTCCTCACCACCCACGCCCCCCACGGCACCTACAACCTCACGGGCACCGGCGAACCACACACGTGGGCCGACATCGCCCGCACCGTCTACACCCTCACCGGACACGACCCCGCCCGCATCACCGGCGTCACCACCACCGACTACTACTCCACCGCGGAGCACGCCACCGCACCACGACCCCACAACAGCACCCTCGACACCACCAAGATCGAGAACACCGGATACACCCCCACGGATGCGATCGCGTCGCTGAGGTCCTTCCTCGCGGACACCGCCCAATAGGACGCTTGGTCCTGGCACCGTTCAGCCGTCCCTGCCAGAGATGGGCAGTCCCTACCGCGAACCACTCTCGCGCTGGCTGTCCGCTGCCGCGTCGGATCGGATGAATCGCAAGGTGACGATCACGGCGCCGACCATCAGCACCGCCATCAGCAGGCTCGATATCACGACTCCCGAGATTCCCCCGGGTGACAGCAGCGCCCACTGCGACAAGCCATCTCTCGTCAGACGGTAGAAGTCCGCTTCGTATGCGCCGGCGTACGCACGAAAGAGACCGACCGCAGCCACAAGGACGAAGGCAATGAGGAGCCCCGTCCCCACACGCCGTCGATGAGCAGCAGGGATGAGCCGACGCCAAGCCACGGCGCTCATCACCACCAGGATGAGGATCGCAACGAAGAGGTAGCGCCCCTGCATACCGGCGAAGAGCTGAGTGCGCACGTAGTGCCGCCAGGTGTTGACGATGAGCATCAGGACCAAGAGAGTCGGGAGCGACATCAGCACCGCCATGCGCAGCTTGTCGCGGTCCCGCACGAGGAAATAGACCACGATCATCGCGAGCGAGACGATGCTGAGCAGGTCTGTCAGGAAGTCCGGCAACGCATAGTCGAGGAGGCCGAAGTCGCCCCAGAAGCTCGTCGTCACGCGGATCCACATCACGTCGAGATAGCTGACGAGATCTGGTCCGGTACCCGGTTCCCAGGGAACGGTCTGGCGGATGCCGGCCAGACCACTGGGTTGAAGGTCGCCATATATCAACAGGTTCCGCAACCACCACCACCCTCCGAGAGCGAAGGCGATGGCGAGTGCCGTGACAGAGCGGATCACACGCGTCCGAATGCGCACCCCACGTGGCCAGACCAACAGCACCGCCGCTACGAAAGGAATGAATGGCAGGGACGTTCCCTTGGCGAGAAGTGCCACTCCCAAGCTGATTCCCACAGCGACAACGGTCCGGCGACGGTCATCGCCCGTCATCACTCGTACGCAGAGCCAGCCGACGACCGAGCACAGCAGGATGGTTAGCCCATCGTTGGACACGGCCCCCGCGATCTGTCCCAGCTGCGGAACGAGGAAGATGCTCGCTGCCGCGAGAATTCCCGCCTTGGACGAGCCGGTCATGCGGCGGGCGGCATCCCATAGCAGCGACGGCAGCGGCAGCATCAGGAGGACTCCGCCGAGGCGGAGCGAGAGCAGCGCGACATCGGCGCGCAGCTGCTCATAGCCGACCGCCTGGAGCGCGCCTGCCGCGAGCAGATAATAGAGCGGCGGGTGCTGTGTCATCTGGTCGACACCGCCGTCACCGGGGTGGTCCGCCATCAGCTCGCTGAACGTCGATCGGTCGCGTCCTGCCAGAGCGGCCTCGTCTCGCGCCGCGACCACAGCCTCACTCAGGCGCGCGTCACCTGGTGCCGGCCAGGTGAGCCCTTGCGTCAGGCGGATGGCGCTGTTCAAATGCGCATGCTCGTCCGGTGCGCCGTAGATAGGGGTGAGAAACGCCCAGAGCGTGAGCATCGCAGCGAAAGCCGCCGTGAGCGCTGCGAGAACCACGAGCTCCGGTCGTGTCACCCGTGGGATGCCGACACCGCCCGGCGCTTGCGCGCCTGAGCCGGTCGCAGTCTCAGGCGCCACCCGCTCCTCCCGAGGATCGGAACGCGCGCACGCCACGCGACGCCAGCGCTCGCGGGGCATCCAGCGCCCTGCGCACAAGCGCGCGTAGGCGCGCCTCCGGCCGCGCTCTCAGACGGCTCACGACGCTTTCCGCGTGCTCTCGCTCGGATTCCGCACGCCGACGCTGTGCTGCTTCCGCTCGGTAGAGGTCTCGCCAGCGGGTGCTTGCGTCGATGTGCTCGATCTCGAGCGGGATCACGACTCCGGCTATGGCCTCCGCCGAGTGACGCTCGGCGATGGTGTACTGGTCGCCGGGCGCGGCGAGCAGGGGTTCCAGGCGGCCGGGGACGATGGCACGACCAGACTGCAGCAATTCCGCCAATGTCGTTTCGAGTCTGGTCTCGGAAGCGAAGCCCTCCGACGGCACCTCGCTGGATCCCGGGTGCTGACCGGGATGCCGCACGAGGTACAGCGACTCGAGCACGCCCGCTTTCCAGAATCTGTAGTCTCGCATGCCGTGATGGCGTGGACTCGGGTTCAGGAGCGGGTTCGCATCGTATGCGCGCCCCGTGTTGATCACCTTGGTCTCGTACTGGGAGTACGTGCGCCACGGCACATGCAGGACCTCCAGCGCGAACCGGGCGTCCGGCGTGCCCAGGCTCGGGATGTCGACGCCATGGTTGCCCTGCTGCACCGTCACACCGACGCGGCCGACGTGCACCACGTCGGCCGTGGGATGGGCATGGAGCGCGACAGTGCTCATCAGGGTGCTCTCCTCGCGCACATCGCGCTGGGTGAGCCGCCGAATCCACGCGCCGCTTCTCGCCGGGACGCCCGTGAGGTTCACCACCGGGACCGGAAATGAGCCGATGCTCGTCGGGATCCGTGAGAGGGCATCCCGCAGCGTGAGCCGCGGATCCTTTGCGATGAAGAACTCATCGGCATCCGCATTGATCACCCAGGTGGCCGCATGCTCAGACGCTGCGCGCGAGGCCATCTCCGAGACGACGCCGGTCTGGTTCTTGTCATGCGCGAGGTAATCGTGCACCTCGACGCGGCCGGATGCTGCATAGTCGGCGAGGATCTCTCGAGTTCCGTCGACGGAGCCGTTGTCCGTGGCAATGATGAGGTCTACGCCCTGTGAGAGATGATGCTCGATCATCGCGGCGATGATGTCCGCTTCATCCCTCACCATGAGGGTCATGACGATCTTCAGGTCAGCCAACAGTCACCCATTTCTCCCGCGCATCGCGAGTGCGTCATTCAGCAACCGTCGAGCCCGAGCATCGAACGAGTGCTCAGAAGCGACAGAACGTGCGAGACGCTCCCTCTCGGAGTCCTCGGGCCATCGATCGGATGCCGGATCCAGGAGGGCTCGCAGCTCGTCGACGCTCTCGTAGGACTGAACCTGCCCCTCGAACAGCTCGGTCATCCCGGGGACGGGGTCGCTGATGACGCGCGCGCCGGTCGCCGCCGCATCGAACAGCCGATTGGAGAAGAAGCCGAATTCCGCCATGTCGCGCCAGTGATCGTTCAACACGAACGTCGCCCCCGCGTACGCGCCAGGCAGATCGTCGTTGTCTATGCCTGTTCCCTTGAGGTAGCGCGGCTCGATGAATCGGTCCCAGCCGTCGTCGCCGAACACGGCGAGCTGCGCACCCGCGTCGATGGCGTCGGACACGATCCGTCTCGACACGCCTCGGGTCCGTCCCACGAAGAGCACCTCGTGCGCAGCGCCTCCCCTGGCCTCGAGGTTGAACTTCGAGGCGTCGGTGGCCTGCAGCATCGTATGCACATCGACACCCCACCGATCCCGAACGTGCTGGGCCCAGATCTCACCCGCAGAATAGATGCGATCGTAACCCGATTCCAGCTCTTGTCGGGTGACGAGATCGGGATGACTGATGACCCACAGCAGGTTGGTCGCGCCCGGCTGAGGGGTGAAGGGGACCAGACCCCGCAGGGTCACCGTGACGTCGTCCCAGCCGCCGGAGTCCCGCACATGGGCGCTCGCACGATCGACGACGACTTCCTGTCCGCACCGGCGGAGTGCATCCGCCAGCGCTGATGCGAAGAACGTATCCCCCCACACATCGCCCGACGCATCACCGGTCGCGGAGGTCTTGATCGCCCACCGGAGGCACGGCGCGCTCTCATCGACCATGGCAGCCGAGTGATCGCGTCGTGCCAGGACGAGGCGGGGCTCCCACAGCGGCGAGCCTGCCAGACGTTCCCAGATGACATCCCGGAGCTCCACCGGACCTGAGTCGAAGATCGCTCGGTCGTCGAGCGCTGTGATCACCCGTCGCCACCGCCGCGCGAAGCGTGCGCGGTTGGGAAGCTGGAAATCCATCCGGCCAGGCGACCGAGATTCGAAATGCACCACCCGTGAGGACGTTCGCACCGCGAGCGGACGAGCGTCCGCTCGAAGACGAAGACACAGGTCGACATCCTCCATGCCGTTCACATAGTGCGGGTCGAAACCTCGCAGTCGAGCGAAATCAGCCCATTCCATCGCGAGGCAGGCCGCCGTGAGCGCTGAGAACCGATAGTCATCGATGGCTGGATCGAGATCGATCGGATGCACGGCGGGCAAGAGATGCCTCGGCATCGAGAACCCGCCCAAGAAGATCGTTCCGGCCGTCTGGATCGTGCGGTCACCGTACAGCAGGAGCGGCTGAACCGCGCCCGCGCCCTCCGACAGCGCGCCCGCCAGCGGCTCCAGCCAGCCCTCCTGAACAGCGGTGTCGTTGTTCAGGAAGACGACGCAGCGCGCTGGCTTCGTCGTCGCACCGACGTTCGACCCGAGGGCGAAATCCGTATTGCGGTCCATGCGACGCACGGTGACGCGTACGTCCGATGCGAAGCACGCGGCCAGAATGGTGGCGACCGGGCGGCGAGAGCCGTTGTCCACGACGACGACGTCGACACCGTCTCCCGTCGTCTGGAGCACGTGCCGCACCGCACCGAGTGTCATCGCCCAGTCCTGGTAGGTGGGGATGACGACCGTGACCTCGCCGACCGGGTCCTGGTCGAAGTCGACGAGGTGCCGGCTGCGGGCGGCGTTTGCCCCTGCCCGCATTTCTAGATCCGGGTCTTCTCCCTGACGCGATCGACTGACGAGGTCGGCGGGTAGAACGGCTGCTGTCCCTGAAGCCGAGAGACCGATGAGCGCGTGCCACACGATCCCGCGATCAAGAGAGGGATCGGGCAGCACCGCACGCGAACCCGTCCCCCGAAGCACCACGCCTGCCCCGTCGAGGTCGTCGAGCCAGAGGGCGTCGTCCGACCGCAGCCAGGGCTGCGGTGTCGTGGGAGACACCACCGCTGCCGCAGACACCCCTGGCTGCTCTGCGAGCGCGGCGACAGCCGAAGACAGGAACTCGGGCCTCCAGCGCTGCGTGGGCGTCCAGAATGTCCAGCCGTCGGGCTGCGCGTCACGCAGGATCTCCGCGACGACCGCTCCGACCGTGTCGGTCGGGTTGCGGGGGACGAAGTCGATGAATGGCGACGCCTCGACGAGTTCGTCGAGCTGGGCGGTCCGGGTGTCGTCGTCAGTCTCGATGACCGCCACGCGCAGTCCGGACAGCGATTGCTGTGCGCAGGATGCCGCGAAGTCCTGGATGACCGACGCCGCCCGGAGGTGCTGTTCATCGACGAAGACCACGCACGTCTCCGTCGCCTGCGCCCGCCGCGGGGCGGAGGTGTGGTGGCCGCGAACGGGACCGTGAGCGCGAAGCCGGCCGAGAGAATCGTGATAATCGCGCACACGAGATCTGACGAGGGCTTCCGCTTGACCGCGGGTGATCGAGCGGACCCCCGCTGAGGACGGCGTGAGACTGTCCCGGTGCGCGTTCTCGAGGAAGTGCGCCAGGATGCTCCCCCCGTCGCTCGCGACCGGTTCGGACTCGAGGTACTTCGTTCCCCAGAAGTGAGGGCTCGCCTGGCCGAGCTCGCCGCGGGCGACGAAGTCGAGGAACAGATTGATCGGCCGCCCACGATGTCCCTGTGAGCGATCGGCGACCGAATACCACTCAGCTTCGAAGAAAGGATTCAGCGCACGGCCGTCGAGCTCGCCGTTGGCGAGATAGTCGTCGAGCGCCGCTTCACGGGAGACCGGTCGGGCCCCGCCCACCTGAGAGCGGTAGAAGCGTTCATCGATCATCGCGGACGAAAGCGCTGTGCGGGAAGCCGCCACGAGATCGCGACAACCCGCGATGTACTCCTCGTAGTTCAGTTCACGAAGACCGACCGTGAGCCGCACCGATCGCGGGTCGCGCCGGGCGCGCCGAGTGAGACCGGCGACCCATCCTCCGCTGTCGTCGAGATGCTCGCTGACGTCGAAGCTTCCCAGGAGCCGACTGGGTGTTCCGAGCCAGCGTGTCCGCGGCTCGCCCCCTCGGGCGATACGAGCGAGCTGATTGCGCAGCAGCAACGACGCCGCACGCGAGAAGCGCACAGCCGGAGCATCGATGAACGGAGTCGGCACGACGCCCAGCTTCCATCCGTGGTGAAAGTAGTGGCGAGCGGCCGCCTCGTCGTCGTCGAAGTTGATGCCGAGCTGCATGCTGTAGTGCGCGGACACAACGATGTTCGTCCCCCGGCGCGATCTCACGTACGGCGTCGCGAGCACGGGGACCGCGGCGTCGACCATACGCGACGTCCCGAGGCGCCGGGCCAGCCGACCCAGTCGCGCCATGGTCAGTGGTGCCATGGGTGCCTCTATTCCGTGGAATGCGCACGCCCGTGCGCGCTGATTCGTGTCGGAGCCCGTTCGAGAGCCCCGCCGATTCTACCTATCCGGCACTGGTGGGCTCATCTGAGCGGGTCCCGCGTGGACTTTCCCCTCCCCGGGGAAGCGCGGCCTTCGCGTTTCCACCGCCCTGAGATCGTGCGGCAGCGATGCCGAGCACGGCGTGCGCCGCCATCGCCGCGACCATCAGAAGCACGATCCACCCTGTCGGCACCCCGTGCGCAAGGGCCAGCGATTGAGCCGGCTCACCGTTCCAGACCCTGGCGTATACCCACCACAGCCCTGCCCATGTCGGCGCAGGCGCAAGCACGACACCGACCACGGCGAGCGCCCGGACGCCACGACCGACGTGACGACGCACGATCCAGGCGAAGAGGACCGCGATGGTGGCGGCCAAAGCGGCGATGCCCGCGAACACATACCGACCTTGAATGCCCTGTGCAGGCCTTCCGAGATCCCAGAAGATCCGGTGCGCGTTGACAACGGTCGTCGCCACGACGAGCGCCGGGAACAGCCACAAGCTGAGAAGGAGGGCGCGTCGACGGGCGACGACGACCGCGACCACCAAGGCAACGACGAATCCGAGTCCGGCGAGATCCGCGACGAGCTCCGGCAAGGCGAACTCGGGGCGACTGCCCCGCCCCCAGAACGACCGGTTGAATCGCACGACGGCGTTGCCGACGAAGAACCAGAAGTCATAGCCCTCCGCGGGATTGCCGATCGGTTCACGCCCGCCGAGAATGCTCGGCTGGATCCGCCCGAGAATGATCAGGTTGCGTGCCCACCACCACCCGCCGATCACGAACGCCACGAGCATCGGGGTCGCCACAAGTGCCGCCTTGCGCAGCAGCCCGGATGCCAGCCATGCGGAGCGGACTGCGATCAGCGCGATGACGGGGATGAGCATGAGCGCCAGCCCTTTGGTCAGGAGGGCAACCCCGAGGGCCGCACCCGACCAAACGAAGTACCGGATCGCACGTTCCCTATCGCCGAGCCCTCTGATCGCGAAGTACGTTGCCGCCGCACACGCGACGACCAGGAGGTTGTCGTTGTTCACGAAACCGCCGCTGTTGGTGAAGTACGGCACGAGGAGAACGGCAGCCCCACCGACGAGGCCCGCGACTCGGGAGGAAGTGACCCGACGGGCTATACCCACGACAAAAGGAATTGAACACGCGAGCATGAGTGCGGACATCGACCGCATGATCATCTGCGCCTGGTCCCAGCGAAGCTCTTCGCCACCGGCTGCCCACACAACGGCCGCAACAGCTCCGTAGTACAGCGGCGGGTGCTGAACCATCTGGTCGCGGGCCTGCCGTTCCCAGTCATCCCCCTGCAGCAGCAGTGCGCGATCCGCTGGATCCGGCAGCACCTCAAGGCGCTGGTCGAGGTAGGAGCCGCCCGACTCGGCGACCGCTTGAATGGTCGACTTCTCGATGCGTGCGTCATAGGGGCGAGGCCAACCGTCGCCGGCGACGAGACGGGTTACCGAGTTGTAGTGCGCGTACTCATCGGGCCCCGTGAACGGGGGCATCACCACAGCCCACAGGAGCGAGAAGGCGAGAGTGAGAAGAGAGAGCGCAGCGATGGCCACGTGGTACGCGCTCGATCGGGTCTCTGCACCACCGCGGTGCGGCTTGATCGACATGATCAGTCCTCGCTCGCCCATTCGGGCGTGTGTGTCTCGTGGGGCGTTCGAGGTGCCGTCTCCGGGTGTCTTCGCGATGGCGTATTCCTCTCGACCTGCGAATGCACTCGGACGCGCACCAGGGCGCCGGCCGTCGGTCGGGAGTCTATCCCAGGGGGCATCGACCGCCTCTGGTACGCCACCGCGGAGCCGTCGACAGATGCAGTCAACGATAGGATCGGAGAGCTCGATTTCCGTCGGCCCAGCGCTCCGATCGTGCGCGACGCGAAGACGCTTCCGCTCGAGGTCGACCGATCAGAAGGGTGCATTTGCGTGAGCATCGCCGACGTCGCCGTCATCATCAGAACCAAGGACAGGCCGGACTTCCTCGCGCGCGCTCTCCAGAGTGTGACCTCGCAGTCACACACAGGGTGGGAGTGCGTCGTTGTCAATGATGGAGGAGACCCGACGCCCGTCAATGAGCTGATCGACGCGCTCGATTCGGCGTCCCGCGGACGGATCCGCGCTGTACACTCGCCCGAGACGCGCGGTCGGTGGAAGAGCGCGAACACGGGTGTCCTGCAGACGTCCGCGCCGCTCATCGTGCTCCATGATGACGATGACTCGTGGCATCCGGATTTTCTGCGGCGCAGCGTTGACTACCTGACGGAACACCGAGAGCGCGCCGGGGTCGTCTCGCGAATCGAGATCGTGTGGGAGCGCCGAGCAGGAGAGTCGTTCGAGGAGATCGGTCGCGAGCTGTTCCAGCCCCAGCTGCACGATCTGCTGCTCAGCGATGCTCTGCTCTTCAATCGGTATGTGCCGATCGCCTACGTCTATCGACGCAGTCTGCATGAGGAACTCGGTCTCTACGACGAGAGCCTTCCGGTGGTCGGGGACTGGGCATTCAACCTGAAGGTGCTTTCGCGCCAGCCGTTGCCCTTCCTCCCCGGCGAGCCGATGGCCTACTGGCACCAGCGCGTCGAAAGCGCCGGCGCGGACGGAAACAGCGTGATCTCCTCCCGCGGGGATCACGACCGCTTCGATGCCCTCATCCGAGATGAGGCGCTTCGCGCCCATGTCTCTCAACAGGGTCTGGGCCTCGCGCTCTACCTCACGAAGTTCATCGACCAGCGTTTCATCGACGTCGAGAACGGCATCAGACGCGAGGTGGGGGAGGCGTCACTTCTTCGACGCCTCGAGCGGCGGTTCAGACGACCGCGCGATCGTCGAGGCCGGGCATGACGGAACGCTTCCCGGGTGGGGCGCGATGAGCACGGGCCGCACCGTCCTCGTCTTCCCCTTCTACGACGACAACCCGTTCCTCAACGTCCTCTCTCTCGCGCCGATGGCGGAAGGCTGGGAATTCCTCTCCGCCGGCGACTTCGACGATTGGGAGACTCGAAGTGACCGGCTCTCCCCCGGCGATGTGATGCATCTGCACTGGACTGCGCCGATCCTGCAGACCGCGGAGACGCCGGCGGATGCGGAGCGCCGTCTCGTCCGGTGCGGAGCCATGCTCTCCCGCGCGCACCGCCGAGGCATCGGCATCATCTGGACCGTTCACAACCGCGTACCGCATGAAGTTTTCTACGCCGATCAGGAACGACGTCTCATTCGTCTCATCTCCGAGCGAGCGGACCTCATCCACGTCATGTCTCCCTCGACCGTGGAGGTCCTCGCCGACATCTGTCGCCTTCCACCCGAGAAGGTGCGGCCGATACCCCACCCTTCCTACGAGGCCGTCTACGGCGATGGTCCCGCACGACGCGACGCCAGAGCCTCGTTCGGACTTGCAGACAGTGATCGCGCCGTACTGTTCTTCGGAAACGTCCGCGCGTACAAGGGCGTCCAGAGCCTGATCGACGCCGCCCGTCTCGTACAGGATGCGGACCGATCCGGCGTACACCTCGCACTTCTGCTCGCCGGCCGCACCCCCCCGTCCGACCGTGAGCTCATCGAGAGCGCACTCGCACCGCTGAAATCGGTCGGGCACTTCGACTTCGTTCCCGAGCATGAAGTCGGGAGATGGTTTCGCGCGGCAGACGTCGCGGTGTTCCCCTTCGAGAAGGTGCTCAACTCCGGCAGCGTGCACCTCGCAGCAACCTTCCGCGTGCCGGTCATCCTTCCCGACGTCCACCATCTCCGGCGGGACTTCGGCGAATATCCCTGGGTGCGCACCTTCGACGCCAACGATCCGGTGGAGTCGCTCGCATCGTCCCTCCGCGATGGCTCGCTCTTCTCCTCGCTGAAGGTCACCGACTTCGACCCGTTCCTCCGATCGCGTGCGCCGTGGGCGACGTCGCTGCGTTATCGGTGGCTCCTACAGGAGGCGCATAGCATCGGCGCATCGCGTCGTGTAGCGTCTACCGGCTGAATCCCGAACGCAGACGCCTGACAATCCGGCCGAGTACGCGCATCGCCGGGCTTCTGCGTCGCCGCACCGTCACGGTCGCACCGACCCGCTCAAGCAGAAGCGTGTCTCGCCGCCGCGGCGCGAGCTCGTGCACGTCGACCTCGACCCCGACGCAGGCGCCGATGTCGTCGTCCCACAGCCCGAGGCCGAAGAGGGCGTGCAGAGGAATGGAGCGAGCGCTCAGCGTCATGCTGCGATCGCCCGGGGCGTAGTTCGACTGCGCGTGGCGAGAGAGCCGAATCGCCGGTCCCGCCGCACCGATGGGAAACAGAGCCACGCTCACACCGTCGGCAGGACACTGGACATGCACCGCGAAACGAAGCGCGTTCCAGCGAGGACGCGTGATCGATAACCGCCCGCGCAGCCGCCGCCGCGCGCCGAGCGCTGCTCGCAACATGTCGATGTCGCCGATGAGCGCCGACTCTGGGATCGGATCCACCGCGTCGCCGCCGAGCACTTTCCGCGCCGATCGGGCGAGTCCAGCCCATCCGACAGCCATGTCGGCCGTGGAGGCGGGAGTGGTCCCGAGAACAGCGCGGACCGACTCGACCGCCGTGTCTGCAATTCCGGAAACATCGAGCCGCGTGCGCTCGACTGCCAGGAGGATCTCGGTCCAGAGGCCGAGTTTGACGGCGACGGGACTGCGCGGGTCGCGGATCAGCGTCGCCGTCGCCGCGGCGGCGTTCGGTTCGCCCGCCGACAGGAGCCGGAACATCAGCAGCTCGAGCGGGTCGGACTCGGAGGGAAGCGGCATCGCAGCGACGAGAAGCGCGACCGTCGCGGATAGACTCGGGTCGGCGATCACGAGAGGGCCCGGGTTCAGGAGCACATCTACGAGCCTCGGAGCGATCTCGCACCGATATGTGTCAGAGCGGTACGCGTCAGTCTCCAGTGACGACACGGCGTGCACGCAGGCGAGCCCCAGTTCGCGCCGCAATAGCGCTCCCAGATCGTCGTCCAGCATGAGCCCTTCGCGGTCTGCGCGCACGCCGGTCGGCATCCGGTGCAGACAGGTCACATCAGAGGTGATGTCAACAGAACCGGCGATGACCAGCGCCATCAGCATCGAAACGGCGTCTGCGCCATCAGGCTCGCATCCGAACGGGAGGTCGGCCCGTGTGAGCAGTTCGCGCGCGAACGCGGTTCCACAGAGACGACGGCGCAGCGCGGCCGGTGACAGCGTGTCGACGGAGATCGAACTCCGCGGGGAAGGCCCAGGTGAGGAGGACAGAGCCTCCCGCGGGCGGAACGTGGCGCTTGCCGAGAAGGCGAGCCGGTCACCGATGACGACGTCGGACCCGCGCACCGAGGGCCGCTGCCCGATACTGCGAACGAGATCGGGGGGCACGATGTCACCGGCATCGTAGAAGACCACCCAGCGACCGGAGGCCGTGCGGAGCGCGGCCTGCCTGGCCGGTTCGCCACCGGCAGGCTCGATGTGATGGACGGGCGCGGCAATGAGCGGGGTCGCACCCGTCGGGGGTCGTGAGTCGCGCGAGTCTGTGACGACGATCACTTCCGCCCCGGGCAGGTCCTGCGTCGAGAGAGACTCCAGCGTCTGGACGAGTTCGCTCGATCCGGGTCCTGAAATCACGACCGACACATCGATACCGCCCGGTCCTCCATCCCCGTGCACGAGGTTCGAAGCCTGCGAGGTCCCGGCGTGCGACGTCTGCGCGGACCAGAGGTCCGACGGAAACGCTTGGCGCAGGGCGGCAAGATCGGCGACCGCGGGACCGACGGCGCCGAGCTGGAACGCATGGGCGGTCGACGCTGCGAACTGCACATCGTGGCGTCCTGTGCCCCAGTAGTGGTCGAGGTACTTGAGCGGATGCTCGGCCTTCGGTGCGATCGGGCGAGAGGGGACCCCAAACGCATCCGCGATGATGAGCGCGTGAAGGGATGTCCCAGTGACGAAATCCGCGGAAGCGATTCTGCCGACGATCTCGAGAGGCTCACCCAGCGGACTGACGACCTCAGGGCCTTCGAAGCGGTCGAGCTCGTTGAGATTCGGCACGACGACGCGGCCGCCGGTCCCCCGTCGGCTCGACAGGTCGGGCAGCAGGTGAGGAAGCAGGAGCGCGGGGTCCCCGTAGACCGGAGGCACCTCGATCCCCCGTGACAGCAGAGCGGTGCGGGTGATCGGCCCACGCACCGCACGGACGTCGAGCTCCCGTGGATATCGCGGGGGGATGACCTTCCCGTTGATTCCCGCGCCCCACACCACGTCACGATCGCGCGCGAACTGGAGGACACTCCCTACCGACAGGAGACGCGGTCGCGGGTCTGCCTCTGGCGTCGCCCTGCCGTCCCGGATTCGCTGCCCGCTCAGGATGGCCGCGATGATCGGTCCCAGTTCGTCGCCGAAATTTCCTCCTTGGGAGGAGTCGCGCCCGACCCAGCGAAAGCAGTCGACGCCTCCGACGTCCACGGTGCTCTCAGGCACGATGGGCCCTACACGGGACATCCGACTCAAGAGTCACGATCGGGTGCCTCACCGGGCCGCGTGGCGTTCCACAGCTTCATCGATCGGTCCGTCGAACTCCAGCTTGCCCTTTCGGATCAGGATTCCTCGATCGCAAAGTTCGCGGACCATCACCATGTCATGGCTGACGACCAGCATCGTGATGCCCTGAGCAGTGAGTTCCTTGATCTTCGCGGCGCACTTCGCCCGAAACGGTGCGTCACCCACTGAGAGCACTTCGTCGACAAGGAGCACATCGAGCTCGACATGAATGGCCACCGAGAACGCCAGTCGCATGAACATCCCCGAGGAGTAGTGCTTGACCTCCTGGTCGATGAACTCCTCGATCTCCGAGAAGGCGACGATGTCGTCGAATCGCTCGTCGATCTCTTTGCGCTTCATTCCGAGAATGGCGGCATTGAGGTAGACGTTCTCTCTTCCGGTCAGATCGGGATGGAACCCGGCGCCCACCTCGATGAGTCCCGCGACACGGCCGCGCGTGTACACCTGGCCGGAATCCGGCTCGAGCACACCCGACACGAGTTTGAGGGTCGTCGACTTGCCCGAGCCGTTCAGGCCCAGCACAGCGACGGCCTCGCCCTCGCCGACCTGGAAGCTGAGGTCATCGAGCGCGGTGAACGTGTCGGCGCGCACCTTCTTTTTCTTCATCCAGCCGATGAACGCTTCCTTGAAGGAATGCGAATTCCTGCGGAGGAAGCGCTTCGACACGTGCTCGAGGATGATCGAGGGCTTCGCGGTCGTCTGCGCGGTGATCTGGTTCGTCACTTAGAGGTCCTGTGCGAATGAGCGCTCGAAACGGCGGAAGGTGAACTGGCCTATGAAGAGCATCGCTACGCAGATGCCCATTGCGATCGCTGCATACTCCCAGAACGCGGGAGGCAGCCCGTGGCTCTGCGTGACCGTCTGCTCCCAGAACCCCACATGGAACAGCTCGACGGCGATCGTGAGCGGATTCATCATGTAGATGCCGAACGCCCACGCGGGAAGAGTCGCCGCGACGAACGTCCAGAGGTACAGGACCGGAGATGTCCAGGTGGAGAACATCCGAATGATCTCCACGAAGTTCTGGACGTCACGGAATCGGACGTTGAGTCCGCTGAAGAACAGTCCGAGGCCGAGCGCGAATGTCACGACGATCACCGTACCGAGCAGCACAGCGCCGAGCGCGGCGAAGGTGGGAGTCCATCCCACCACGATGCAGACCAGAAGGAGAACCGCGAGCTGCGGGAGGAAGTGGATGAGAGCGACGATGATCGCCGCGATGGGGAACAGTTCGCGGGGAAGGTAGATCTTCCGGACAAGCGAACCGTTGGCCACGATCGAGTCGGTGGCATTGCCGAATGCTTCATTGAAGAGGTTGACGATCACCACGCCGGCGAAGAGATAGATCGCGAAGTACTGAACGTCGTCATGCGCCCGCAGCACGATTCCCATGACGAAGTAGTAGACGGCAAACTGGGCGGCCGGCTTGACATAGGACCACGTCCAGCCGAGGACCGAATTGCGGTATCGCGTAGCCGTCCCTTTGCGCACGAGCAGGCGCAGAAGATATCCCCACTGGAAAACGTCGAGAATCCCGCGGCCGCGGCCAGGGACGTCGTATTCGGAGAGGTCGATCGCTGTGTTCAATGCAGAAAGCTTCGGTGTCGGGTCGGCGGAGGTACGGAGGCCAAGGGGAATCTTAGCGCCCGCCGGATGGGAGGACGTCGTGCGGACAGGAGGCCAGCCCTACTGATAGTCCACGTCGTCGCGCGGAAGCCAGAGATCCTCGCCCGACGAGGACTCGAACAGCAGCCACTGCCGATCGGCGGTCACCGCCTTGGCTGTGAGCACCGTTCCCGCGGACATCTCGACGACACCACGGCCGCACTCGAGAGAAGGCGCGCTCCGGGCTATCGATCCTTCGCTCCGCACGACGTACGACTTGTACGCCGATCGCACGTCAGACGGCTGAGTGCAGGATTCTCCCGATGTGGCGTAGCGGACCGCATCGCGCGGCACCCAGAGGTCGCCCTCGGCAAGCCGCAGCTTCAGCCAGTCACGCGCGCCGTTGACCTCCACCGCCGTCGCCACCGTGCCGGCGGCCACCTCTACTACACCCGACGCGCACTCCGCGTACGGCGCCGTCCGCGCCGTCGCTGTTGCGAGGAACGTGTACGTCTTCATCGCCGACGTCGCGTCAGCCGGCTGAGCGCAGGATTCTCCCGATGTGGCGTAGCGGACCGCATCGCGCGGCACCCAGAGGTCGCCCTCGGCAAGCCGCAGCTTCAGCCAGTCACGCGCGCCGTTGACCTCCACCGCCGTCGCCACCGTGCCGGCGGCCACCTCTACTACACCCGACGCGCACTCCGCGTACGGCGCCGTCCGCGCCGTCGCTGTTGCGAGGAACGTGTACGTCTTCATCGCCGACGTCGCGTCGGCCGGTGGCTCGGCACACAGTTCCTCGCTTGTCACCTGGCGCACGGATCCGCGGGGCACCCACCGCATACCCTGGTCGGTCTCTACCTGCAGCCAGTCCCCCGCCTCAGTGCTCGCCTTCGGGCGGAGCACCGTCCCTGCCGAGATGGGTACGGAGCCGGTGTCGCACACGGTCGTGGGCGACGAGAGCGCCTCAGTGTCGACATCGAGGAGATAAGTGCGCTGCGCCGCTCGCGAAGAAACGCGCACCTCGCAGGGGTCCGCGGTCGAAGCTAGGCGAGTTAGATGGCTGCGATCAACCCATAGGAGGCCCCGGCCCGAGGACACCAACAACCAGTCGCGGTCCCCGTTTGCCGACACTGCCTGCACCACCGTCTGTCCAGAAAGAGTCGCGCGCCCGATGCCACACTCTGGGTTCGGCGAGGTCAGCCCAGAGGTGCCGCTTTCTCGGATCGTGTAGACCATGTGTGCTGCGCTGGTGTCCCCTGGCAGAGCGCACGCAGTTTCCATCGTGTCGGCGCGGCGGAGCACCGCCCGGTCTACCCAGCCATCGACGTCGCCGATGTGCACCTTCACCCAGTTGCGGTCGTCGCTCACCGCGAATGCTTGTACGATCGTCCCCGCTGAGATCTCGGTCGAGTTGAGTTCGCAGCCCGAGTTCGGGACCGCCCGTCCGGTTGAGTCAGCGACGAGCACATACGCGTACTGCGCCGACCCGACCTTCGGAGGGAGAGCACAGACTGATTCGTCTGCGGCCGCGTAGCGCACATGCTCGCGGGCGACCCATCGTGCGCCGGACTCCGTGTCAACACGTAACCAGCCGTCGACCACCGCAGTCGCCTGCAAGACCGTGTCCTGCGCCAATGCGGAGATGTTCTCGTCACACGCAAGGCTCGGCGCCGACCGTGCATTTAGGCTGCTGGCTGTCACGACGTACGTCTTGACCGCAGTCTTGGGTGATGATGGCTGAGCGCACGCGTTCACCGGCGTCGTGGTAGACCCGAACCAGTCGGTGAAGTACTGGTAGAAGTTCCTGTTGCCGTAGGACGAGCATCCATCGCCCGTGCCATACCCGGCGCGGATCGCCGCAGCGTTGGGCTGGTAGGGGGTGTAGTAATACAGGTTCGCCGTCGCCTGGTTCTGCACGTAGACCGGCGACGATCCGCAGTCGTGGTTGGGGTTCCACAGGATGTTCCACGTCTTCCCCGGCGCGTACCAGGTGAAGTACTGACTCGTCCCCGCGGGGTTGGCGTATCGCTTGAACTGCCACGCGGCACCGTAGACCTGGTTGAAGAAGCCGTAGTAGCGCGTGTCGCACGCCGCGGTGTCCGGGCAGCCCTGCCCCATCGCGATGCGGTACCGCCAGTCGCTCGGCCACACGTGGTTGACGAGCCCCTGTTCCTTCTGGAGAGTCGCGAGGATGACCTGGGGGTTGATGCCACACGCCTGCGACACCTTGTAGATGATGCGCGAGGCACGCTCCCGAGTGCCGCCCGAGTAGGCACCGCACATGGCGTCGGCGGAAACATTCCGCGACGTGTCATACCAGTCCTTCAAGCAGGTGTATCCGGACTGACAGGTGGGCACCATCTTCTCCAGGAAGGCCTGGATCTGCGCTTCAGTCATCGTGGACTTGTCGAAGAAAACGGCGTCGCTGATGATGTTGCCGGCCTGGAACTTCGACAGGTCGGCGGTCTGGATGGAGTCGCCGATCGCGGTCTCCGCGTCGAGGGCTGACACGACGTCCACCGTGGTCGCAGCATCGGCGACCACGGTCTGCTCCACCGCTGACGCGGCGGGGGCGACGAGGAAGCCGGCGAGCATGGCGATCACAGCGAGCGTCGGCGCAATCAATCGCCTCATCTACCCGACTCCTTATTCACAGGGGATTCTGTGACTAGTGTGGCGAAAGTTACACCTGAACACAATTGTTACTAGAGTTCGGCGTGCAGAGCCCAGATCTTGTCTGCCGCCTCGAGCCAGGAGAAGACGCGGCCGCGATCGGCCGCCATGACCGCCAGACGCTCGGCAGCCGTGGTTGACCCGAGCGCATCCGCGAGCGCCGCACCCAGGGCGTCAGCAGCATCCGCGTCGGATGCCGACACCAGCGTGCCGCCGTCGACGACGACCTCGCGCACGACGTCGGAGTCCGCCGCGATGACCGGAACGCCAAGGGCCATCGCCTCGACGGTCCGCCACGGGAACACCGCCCGCGTCGACGGGGCCACGTAGGCGACGGCCGCACCGAAGACCGCGCCACGGTCCGCGTCGGCGAGCGCGCCGCGCACATGCACGAGTCGCGCGGGAACCCCGGCGGCCGCCGCGATCTCGGCGATCGCCGGCTCTTCGCCTTCGCCCGCATCCACCACGACGACGGGCACGTCGTGGCCACTGCGGGCGACCGCACCGAACCCGGCGGCGAGCGCGTCCGATTCCGCTGACGTACCGGCGAGCACCACGTATCCCTCGGGGAGGTCGAGCTCGCGCCGACGTCCGATCTCATCCGTCGGCACGCGGAAGCCCTCGGGAGCGGCGCCCGAGATCACCCGGATGCGATCCCCGAGCCGAGCGATCTCCCCCAGCCGCCGCGCCATCGCGTGCGTGGGCACGACCACGGCGTCGGCGTGCTTGACGGCGCGCTTGAGCATCGCCTTGTGCCACGCGACGCTCGATCGGGAGAGCTCGTCGGGTGCATCCCACGGGCGGAGATCCCACACGGTCACGCTCGTCTGATCGTTGTTGTGCACGCGGTCGTGCTTCACCAGCGGCGCGAACAGACTCGGGGCGTGGATCATCCCGCCACCGATGCCCGTCGCGACGCCGAGCTGCAGCGCACCGGCGAGCTCGCGGCGAGGCAGCGACGTGCGACGCACTCCGGCCATGCCCGGGATGGACAGCGCCGCGACGCCGTCACCCCCGGCCGCGGGTGCGATCCCCTCCACCTCGCACCCCTGCGGCGCGTGGGCGATGAGGGCACGCACGAGCTCTCCGGAAGCGACCTTCAGATCGTTGTCGGTGGGGGCGACGAGCTGATCGAGCATCACCCGCAGGACGGCGGTCACGACTCGGGCTCCGGCGTGGGGGTCGGCGGGTGCAGCGTCTGCTGCACGAGCTCGCGGATGTAGTCGTAGTCGGGGTCGTACTCGTCGATGCCGCCCTCGGGCGTCAGTTCGATCGTCGTGACCGGCTGATCCTTCGCCTTGGCCGCGAGGTCGACGAGGAACGGGAGCATCGAGTTCGGGATGTCGGTCTCGACCAGATCGGCCCCGGCCGCCGCCAGATCCTGGAACCGGGTGAGCACGGTCTGCGGCGTGAACTGGTCGAGCATGGCCTGCTGCAGCTCGCGCTGACGCTCCATGCGGTCGAAGTCGCTGGTGGTGTAGCGCGAACGGGCGTACCACTGGGCGGTGTCGCCGTCCATGTGCTGCTCGCCGACCTCGATCCACCCGGTCGCCCACTCCTCGGCCGGCTGACCGTCGTACGTCGGACCGCCACCCTCAGGCAGCCTCTCATCGACGGTGATCGTCACCCCGCCGAGCGCATCGACGAGGTCGGCGAAGCCCTTCATGTCGACGAAGACGTAGTACGGGATCTCGATGCCGAGGATCCCCTCGGCGGCATCCTTGGTCGCCTCGACGCCGGGCGACGAGCCGTTGTCGTACGCGTCGGGATACAGCGCCGTGCCGTCCTGACACACCTCGACCTCGGTGCGCAGCTGGTTGACGCCGCTCCCCCACCCGCACGTCGGGTCGGCGAACCCCTCGTGACCGTTCGGGTACTTCTCCTGCATCGGCCCCTCCGAGAAGGGGAAGTTGGGCATATCGCGCGGGATGCCGGTGATCGTCGTCGCGCCGGTCTCGGCGTTCACCGACACCACCGAGATCGAGTCGAAGCGCATGCTGTCACGGCCTTCGCCACTGTCAGCGCCGAGAAGCAGGATGTTGTAGTACCCGTCGGAGGGCTCCACCGGCGGTCCGCTCGCGCCGAAGATCGCGCCGAGCGCGGTGCGCGCCGCACCGACCGACTGCGCCGCGTAGGCGGCACCGCCGCTCGCGGCGATCACCAGCGCGATTGCGAGCGCCGGGATGCCGACACGAGCGATGCCCGCGGTCTTCACCAGCCGCACCAGACGCAGCGTGTCGATCGTGAGGACGACCCACAGCGCGGCGTACGCGATGAGGAGCCCCTGCGCGAGCAGCAGCACGAACCAGTTCGTGCCGAGGGAGATGAGCAGACCCTGCGCGAACAGGGCGATGAGAACGCCCGCGACCACGAGCATCCACATGAGGATGGTCGCCGCCAGCCCGATGCGCCCCAGCCGCCGACTCCCGGCGAGCACCTGGGCAGAACCGGGAAGCAGGAAGTTCAGGGCCACCAGCCACCAGCCGCGCCGACTCATGACCGAGCCGGAGGACACGTCGGGGTAACGCAGCGGCCGCTCCTCGATCGTGCGCGACCGGGACGAGGCGACCGGCCGGTGCGGGGCCGCGACGCTCACAGGGCGTCCTTGAGCCGCCGGTTCTTCTCCTCGACCTGCGCCTCGAGATCACGGGCATACGCCTCGACGCGGTCGCCGAGGGCGGCATCCGAGGAACCGAGCATGCGGGCGGCGAGGATCCCGGCGTTCTTCGCGCCGTTGATCGACACGGTTGCCACCGGAATGCCCGCAGGCATCTGCACGATGCTGAGCAGCGAGTCCATGCCGTCGAGCGTCGCCAGCTGCACCGGCACGCCGATCACGGGAAGCGAGGTGAGCGAGGCGAGCATGCCCGGCAGGTGCGCGGCACCGCCGGCGCCGGCGATGATCGCCTTCAGGCCGCGTGCCCGCGCCTCGCGGCCGTAGCGCAGCAGCTTGTCGGGCGTGCGGTGGGCCGAGACGACCTCGACCTCGTGCGGCACCCCGAAGTCGGTGAGCGCCTGCGAGGCGTCGCTCATCACGCGCCAGTCCGAGTCGGAACCCATCACCACGCCGACCAAGGGCGCGTCGGAAGAATGCAGCGGTCGGGTCACCCGTCCAGGCTAGGCGCGGCGGCTGGAAGAACCCCGCAACGGCACGGGGGCGTTTCGGGGCCGGGGTGCGTTTCGTCTCGTCGCTACGCTCCTCGCTCAACGACCAGGGAGGGGACGCTACGCTCCTCGCTCAACGACCAGGGAGGGGACGCTGCGCTCCTCGCTCAACGACCGGAAGCCGGCGGCGTCAGTCTTGGAAGAAGGCGGCGGCGGCGCGGGCCTGGTAGGCGACGTCGTCGAGATCCGCGCCCGCGACGTTCACGTGACCCACCTTGCGGCCCGGACGCGGCGCCTTGCCGTACGTGTGGATCTTCGCGACCGGATGCGCCTCCATCGCCGCGGCGAAGCGCGCGTCGAGGGAGTCCGACACCGGACCACCGAGGATGTTGATCATCACCGACCAGTCCGCCACCGCATCCGCATCGCCGAGCGGCAGATCGAGAACCGCGCGCAGGTGCTGCTCGAACTGGCTCGTCACCGCGCCGTCCTGCGTCCAGTGACCGCTGTTGTGCGGACGCATCGCGAGCTCGTTCACCAGCACCCGCTCGTCGACGGTCTCGAACAGCTCGACGGCGAGCATGCCGGTGACATCCAGTCCCTCTGCGATCCCGACGCCGATCCGCGCGGTCACTTCCTGCAGGCGCGCGTCCTGATGCGGCGCCGGCGCGACGACCTCGGCGCACACGCCGTCTTTCTGCACCGTCTCGACCACCGGAGACGCGCGCACCTCGCCAGACGGCCGACGCGCCACCTGCTGCGCGAGCTCGCGCGAGAAGTCCACGAGCTCCTCGACCAGGAGCGCTCCGCCGTGGGCGTCTTCGGCGAGCGTCGCGAACCAGTCATCAGCTTCGGCGGCGGCCGTCACGACGCGCACGCCCTTGCCGTCGTACCCGCCGCGCGGCGTCTTCACGACGGCGCGGCCGCCATGGGCGTCGAGGAAAGCCTGCAGCTCGTCGCGGCCGGTCACCGCGGCCCAGTCGGGCTGCGGCATGCCGAGCTCGGCCAGCCGCGTGCGCATCTCGATCTTGTCCTGCGCGAATCGCAGAGCGTGCGGACCCGGACGCACGGCCACGCCGGCATCGACGAGAGCACCGAGAACGTCCTGCGGCACGTGCTCGTGGTCGAAGGTGATCACATCGACCTCGCGCGCGAAGGCCAGCACGGTCTCCGCGTCGCGGTAGTCCCCGACCGCGGTCACGGCGAGCTTCGCCGCCATCCCCTCGGACTCGGCGAGCACCCGCAGCTCGATCCCCAGCTCCACCGCGGGCGCGATCATCATCCGCGCCAACTGTCCGCCACCGACCACACCGACACGCAGGGTCATCCCGCTCCTTCCGACCGCTCCATTCTGTCTCACCGCCGCCATCGAGGCATGCGGCGACGGATCACACGGGGGCCGGCGGCGCCGGCGGAGCGGCGAACGCCCCGCTCGTCGGCGTCATGGACTGCGCATCGCGGTGGGCGAGGATCTGATTGACCTCCACCTGGTCGACGAGCGCCTCGTGCACGAGGGCGACGTTCGGGATGTTCCGCAGCCGCAGCGGCTCATCGACGCCGTTCGACAGCGTGAGGGTTCCCGCTCCCCACAGCCGCTGCAGGATGCCACGACGCACACCGATGGAGTAGCCGCGCACGTGGCTGAGCTCGCGACGACGTCGCACGAAGACGCCGTACCGCTCGATCACCCGGCGCGTGGTGATCACGTAGGTGTGCGACCACCAGGCGAGGAAGGGCAGCAGCACGAGGAGGAACACCACAACCGCCGCGGCCGTCAGCAGCATCCAGTTCTCGAACGGCGCGGGAAGGTTGCCGTAGAAGAAGCCGACCGCGCCGGCGACCGCCAGCAGGACCAGCACCGACCAGAACAGCCGTCGCGCGTGCGGACGCACCCGCGCGATGCGCAGCTCCGGGGTCGGTGCCCCGGGCGCAGGAAGGAGCGGCCGCGCGCCCGTTCCGATCGGCTGTGTCATGCCCCTATCATGCCGGGAGCGGCCGACATCGAGCGGATGCCGCGCCCAGCCTCAGCGCACGTGCACCACGTCGCCCGCCGAGACCGCGATCGGGTCGCCGCCGGAGTCGACGACGAGCCGGCCGTCGGCGTCGATGCCGGTCGCCTCCCCCTCGAGCGACGTGCCATCCGGGAGCGACACCGCCACGCGCTTGCCGACCGTCGCGCAGTTCTTCGCGACGTCGGCGTGGAGACCGGCGACCGCTGCGTCACCGCCCGTGGCGGCGAGGTCAGCGAGGTAGCGGTCCAGCACGTCGAGGTAGTCGGCGATGAGGCGATCGTCGTCGACATCGATACCGGCGGCCAGGAACGACGTGGCGGTCTCGACCGGCAGCTCGGCCTGCGACATGCGCGTGTTGATGCCGGTGCCGATCACGACGCAGTCGGGATGACTGGGCACGACCTCGGCGAGGATGCCGCACAGCTTCGCTCCGTCGAGCAGCACGTCGTTCGGCCACTTCAGCGCCGCCTCGTGCCCCGACGAGCCCAGCTGCCCGCGCACCGCCCGCACGAGCGCGGCGCCGGCCGCGAGCGGGATCCATCCACGTGCCGACACCGGAAGATCGGGCACCCGCACGAGGGTGGACACGGCCAGCGCGGTTCCGGGCGGGGCGACCCAGGAGCGGTCGAGGCGGCCACGACCCGCCCGTTGGTCGGTCGTCACCAGCACCGACAGGTGCGGCCACAGGCCCGGCGCGTCGCGCACCCCCTCGATCACGTCCGCGTTGGTGGAGTCGGTCGACTCCGTCAGCTGCACGCGAGGACTGCGGGCAGCGGCACGAGGGTATCCGGCGGCGGGAATCGTCATGTCGCCCACGGTACGCCGTGGCGCCGGTCGGCGCCGCGCCCTTCCGGCGGCACAGCGCATCCGCTACGGTCCCGCATCCGCGGTGTGGACCCGCACCAAGGCAGCGCGGATCGGTTGTGCAGACCCTCCAAGGGATCGCAGGCCCGCGCCGATAGGGTGGAATCCGTGACCGACGACATCGACCTCTCGACCACCGCCGGAAAGATCGCCGACCTGCGCGCGCGGTATCAGGAGGCGGTCGTCGACGCGGAGAAGACCGCCCACGACAAGCAGCACGCCAAGGGCAAGCTCACCGCTCGCGAACGCATCGAACTGCTCCTCGACACCGGCTCGTTCGTGGAGATCGACGAGTACGTGCGACACCGCACCACCGCTTTCGGGATGGACCGCGCCCGCCCTTACGGTGACTCGGTCGTCACCGGCACCGGCACGATCCACGGGCGCGCCGTCGCTGTCTACGCGCAGGACTTCTCGACCTTCGGCGGATCGCTCGGCGAGGTGGCCGGCGAGAAGATCATCAAGGTCATGGAGCTCGCGCTGCGCAGCGGCATCCCGATCATCGGCATCCTCGACTCCGGCGGCGCCCGCATCCAGGAGGGGGTGGTCGCGCTCGGCAAGTACGGCGAGATCTTCCGCCTCAACACCCGCGCGTCGGGCGTCATCCCGCAGATCTCGATCGTCATGGGGCCGGCCGCCGGCGGCGCCGTCTACTCCCCTGCCCTCACCGACTTCGTCGTGATGGTCGACAAGACCAGCCAGATGTTCGTCACCGGCCCCGACGTGATCAAGACCGTCACCGGCGAAGACGTGGGCATGGAGGAGCTCGGGGGCGCGCACACGCACAACACCCGCTCCGGCGTCGCGCACTATCTCGCCGACGACGAGGACGACGCGATCGACTACGTGCGCACCATGCTCGGCTACCTCCCCGACAACAACATGGCGGAGCTGCCGGTCTACGAGACGGAGTTCGAGTTCGAGACGACCGACGCCGACCGCGCACTCAACGCCGTCATCCCCGACTCCCCCAACCAGCCCTACGACATCCACACCGTCATCGAAGGACTCCTCGATCACGGCGAGTTCCTCGAAGTGCAGCCGCTGTTCGCGCCGAACATCGTCATCGGGTTCGGACGCATCGAGGGCCGCTCGGTGGGCATCATCGCCAATCAGCCGTCGCAGATGGCCGGCACCCTCAACATCGACGCCGGCGAGAAGGCCAGCCGCTTCGTGCGGTTCTGCGACGCGTTCTCGATCCCGATCGTCACGCTCGTCGACGTGCCCGGATACCTCCCCGGCACAGACCAGGAGTGGACCGGCGTCATCCGTCGCGGCGCGAAGCTCCTCTACGCCTACGCCGAGGCGACCGTGCCGCTGGTGACCGTCATCCTCCGCAAGGCCTACGGCGGCGCCTACATCGTGATGGGCTCCAAGCAGCTGGGCGCCGACGTGAACCTCGCCTGGCCCACCGCGGAGATCGCGGTCATGGGCGGCCAGGGTGCGGTGAACATCCTCTACCGCGGTGAGATCAAACGCGCGGCCGAAGCGGGCGAAGACGTCGCCGCGGTGCGCACCAAGCTCGCCACCGAGTACACCTACAACGTCGCGTCGCCCTTCCTCGCCGCCGAGCGCGGCGAGCTCGACGGGATCATCGAGCCCGCGCAGACGCGCGTGTCGATCGCGAAGGCGCTTCGCGCGCTGCGCGGCAAGCGCGCGAGCCTGCCGCCGAAGAAGCACGGGAACATCCCGCTGTGACCGACAGCGACGCCGAGCCCCGCGTCATGATCGACGTGCGCCGCGGCAACCCGACCGACGACGAACTCGCCGCCCTCATCGCCGTGCTGTCAGAGGCGTACCGCACCGAGGTCGAAGACGCCACGGCCGACCCGACGCCGCAGCGGTCCGCGTGGGAACTGACGCAGCGCGGCCTGCGCACGCCGCTGCGCCGCGACCTCGGGTGGCGCCAGGGCGGCTGGCAGCACGGCTGCTGACGGCTCCGGCCGTTCGTGTGGGGTGGGCACGGCGCCCGCCGGCGTGTCCCCCGAAATACCTACAGACGGCGTGTTGCGCGCGTCGCATACTGGAGGAGCTGGAACGCTGCGGCGTTCGGCTGGCCCACCTCCGCTTTGCGGACTCGTCGGGTCGGCCCCTGCGGACGGTTTTCGGGTAATCGTCCGCCCAGGCGGGGAGCTGGCGGAAACGCCGCTCCCCGCCTCTTCTCTGTCCGCGGCGTCTTGGCCCGCGCGGCACCGCCGCGCGCGGCCGCACCGCCACCGGTCAACAACACAGGAGATTCGGGCGCGGCTGCCCTAGATTCGGGCCCCTAGGCTCCCGCGACGCGCATATCTCCTGCGTTGTTCACACCGCGCCGCGGTGGCTCCGACGCTGGTCTGGCGTCGCGCCGGTCCGCCGTGAAGACCACCCTCGTGACGCGCATCGCCGACCACCGGTCAACAACACAGGAGATTCGGGCGCGGTTACCCCAGATCCGGGCCCCAGGCTCCCGCGACGCGGATATCTCCTGCGTTGTTCACGGCGTGGCGGGCACAGGCGCGACCGGTTCGGCCGCCGCGCGGTGGCCGCGACGCGGCAGGGGGGCCAGCGGTGGGCGTCCGCGGCGCGGGGAGTCGGCGACGCGGGGTGACGGCCAGCGGTGGGCGTCCGCGACGCGGGTGACGGTCAGCGGCGGGGGTGGGCGATCTCGCGCCAGAGGTCCACGGCGTCTTCGTCGGAAAGCGCGGCGCCGGCGCCGGAACGGCCCACGACCGTCACGGCCACGCTCTCGTGCGGCGAGGTGCGCACGTACAGGCGCTCCGACGTCGCCTCGCGCAGCGTCTCGGCGAGCTGGCCGCGGATGACCGACAGCGTCACCTCGTCGACGCGGTCGAGGCCTCCCTCGTCGAGCACCGTCACGGTCGATCCGCGGCGTCGGAGTCGCTCGAGCTCGGCCCGCACGTCGTCGTCGAGGAGACGCGGTCCCCGCAGCTCGTCGCGGAGGCTGCCCTCGGCGATGCGGGCGCCGAGCCGTTCGTCTTCGGTGAGACGGCCGCGTTCGGCGACCACGCGCATCAGCACCGGGCCCGCGATCGCGAGTGCGCGCTGCACCTTCGTGCGACGCTCGCGCTGCCGCACGCTCTGCGAAGCCTCCACACCGGATGCCGCGCGCTGCAGCGTGGTCAGCTGCGCCGTGTCTCGCGCCGCGCGGTCCAGGGACAGCATGAGCATTTGCGCTACGGCGACCCACACGACCGAGCCGACGAGTCCGAGGCCGAGCGCCGTCACCGGTCCCATCCACACCGAGGCCGTCACGCCGAGCGCGATGATGCCGAGCCACGCGACCCACGGGCGTCGGCGGACCATGACGACGACCATCAGGGCGCCGATCCCGCCGAGGTACCACGTGGCGTACGGAGCGGTGACATGATCGGGGCCGACGGCCACCGACAGCGCGTTCGGCACCACGATCGCGGCCCCGAGCGCGAGTCCGGCCGCCCAGGTGGGAAGGCGACCGGTGCGGCGGGCAGCGCTCAGCGCCTCGTCCACGCCATCGCCGTCGACCTCGGGGATCGGCTCGGTTCCCGCGGCCTCGGCCCGGCGCGGCTCCCACAGCACCACCAGCCACGTCGTGCCGAGATAGACGAACAGCGCGACCACCAGCAGCCACGGCAGCGGCACCGGCTCGGTCCACCACAGCCCGCGCGCCGCGAGGTACGCGGTGAAGGCCAGCGCAAGGCCGACGAGGATGTTCCGCACGCTCATCACGCCGACACCAGCCCCGCCCACTCGAGCCGCACCCGGGTGCCGTCGGCACCCGAACTGACCACGCCGCTTCCGCTGACGGCGGCCATCCGGGCGATGATCGACGCCCTGATGCCGAGGCGGTCATCCGGCACGGCGCCGACGTCGAAACCGGCCCCTTCGTCCCGTATCTCCACGACGAGCCCTGCGGGGTCTCCCGAGGCCTCGAGCACGACCTCCAGGCCCGACGCCGAGGCGTGCTGAAGCGAATTGGAGATCGCCTGCGTCGCGGCCAGCACGATCGATCGGGCGACGCGGCCGGGCACCTCGCCGGCGTCTATCGCGACTCGACGGCGCACGGTGACATCCGCGCCCATCTCGTGCGCGCCGGCCTCGATCTCATCGGCGATGCTGTCGGGGCTGCGCGCGGCGTCGCTGCCCTCGCTCGCGTCACGGTCGGTGTTCGCCAGACGCGTGAGCGCCTCGCGCGCCATCGAGACCGCGAGCGCCTGCTCACGCGGGGTGTCGGCGCGTTCCGCGGCGATGAGGGCGGCGAGCACGCTGTCGTGCATGAGGGCCGCGACGGCCACCCGCTCGTCTTCGGCCGCGTCGGCGGCCGCGGCCCGCGCGTAGGAGTCGACGGCACGAGCACGCGTCTCGTCGACGTTCGTCGCGATCGATCGCAGCAGCCACCCCAGGGTGAGCAGCACCCCGCCGAGGATGAGCGCGAACGACACGTCGAGCCCGAGCGACAGCCAGAACGACGGATCGAACGCTCCCCCGATGAGCCGGACGACGCCGAACATCAGCGGCGTGAGGATCGTCCACGCGATCTGCGCCGGCAGCGGGAAGACCAGCACGCTGGAGACGGTCGCGACGTTGATGAGGAACCAGATCCACGGCTGCTCGGTGGGGGATGTGTAGAGCCCGACGTTCGCGATCGGGAAGGCGATGAGCACCACGGCGAACACGCCGATGAACACACCGGCGGCGATCCGCACGGCGCGGCCGAGCACGCACGCCACGAGCATGGCGAGAAGGCTGCCGAAGGTGATGACGACGAGAGCGTTCTGCGCGAGGGTGCCCGCGGCGAGGGTCCCGATGGCGGTGACGAATCCCTGCAGGCCGAGGAAGACCGAGCCGAGCGCGATGGCGATCTGCAGCACCCGCTCGATGCGGTGGCGCGTGAACGACCCCAGGTCGGGCTCGGTTCCTCGCAGGCGCGGGAGCTGTCCCCAGGCTTCGTCGACGGCGACAGGGGTGTCGGTGCGGAGGCGGGGTGAGGTCACGGCGAGGTCTCGCGGTCGGCGTGGCGATCGAGCAGCCCGTCTTCGACGGCGCGGTGGAGCAGGTCGATCTTCGTCGGCGCGGGGCGCCCGACGTCGACGTACTTCATGCGAACTCGGGTGATGTTCTCCTTGGCCGTCGAGTAGGCGACTCCGAGCCGTTCGGCGACGACCTTCAGCGGCAGACCCGCCGCATACAGCCGCAGCACATCGCGCTCGCGGGCCGAGAGCTGAGCATCGGCGAAATCGCGATCGCCCTCGACGGCGCTCGCCCACTCGACGTTGTTGAGGGGCTCGCCCTGCGCGACGCTGGAGACCGCGTGGAGCACGTCGTCGATGCGGGAGGACTTGCTGACGATTCCGGCCGCCCCGGCGGCGAGCGCCTCGCGCACGGAAGCCGGGCGGTCGGCGACGCTGTGGATGATGACGCTCGAGCCGTCGGCGACCAGTCGCGTGACGTTCTCGGTCACGGTCGCCCCGTCGCCGAGGGTGAGGTCGAGCACCACGACATCGGCGGGTGAGACCTGCTGTTCCTGTCGCCACGAGAGGTAGTCGGTGACGGTGCTGCCGGAGAACACCACGCTCGCCGATCCCTCGCGCGCGCAGCCGGCCTCGAGACCGAGTCGCACCGACTCGTGATCGTCGATGAGCGCCACCCGTGTCATGCGATCACCTTACCTGTGAGAACGCTCCATCGCGGGGTCGGGGCGGCCGCTCGCCCTCACTCGTGTCGCAGCACGGCGACGGCCTCGACGTGGTGCGAGTTCGGGAACAGGTCGAGCGCGTCGACGCGGTCGGTGACGTACCCGGTCTCGCGGAAGGTCGCGAGGTCGCGTGCAAGGGCCACGGGATCGCAGGCGACGTACACGATCGTGCGCGGTCCGAGCGCCGCGACGTCTTCGGCGACCTGGCGTCCGGCCCCCGATCGCGGCGGATCCAGCAGCACCACCCCTCGGGCCAGGCGCTGGCGCTCACGCTCGGTCGCGGATGCTCGCAGTGCCGACACCCACCGGTCCACCCTGGCCGTCTCGGCACGGGCTCCCACCCAGTCGGCGAGGTTGTGACCGGCGTGCTCGGTCGCCCGCTCGTCCGATTCCACCGACGTGATGCGGGCGCTCTCTCCACCCAAGCCACCCAGGGTCGCGGCGAAGAGCCCCACGCCGCCGTAGAGGTCGAGGTGCCACCCGTCGGGGTCCACGGCCGGTTCGTCGCCGGCGACCTCGCGAAGGCGCTGCGAGACGACCCCGGCGAGGGTGTGGGCGGCGAGGCGATGCACCTGCCAGAAGCCGCCCGCATCCACCCGGAACGATCGCCCTGCCGCCTGCTCCAGGACCACTTCGCGCGCCGCGTCGGAGCGCTGTCCGGCCGGTCGCGGCACGACGCGCAAGCGGCCGTCGGCGGGCTGGACGAGGTCGATGCGGCCCGGCTGCGCGGACCGGACGCCCTCGAGGGCGCGCTCGAGTGCCGGCGTCGCCAGCGGCAGCGAGTCGACGGGAACGATGCGATGGCTGCGCTGCGCGTAGGGCCCGACCCGTCCGTCGTCGCCGACGTGCAGGCTCACGCGCGTGCGCCATCCGGTGCCGTCGGGCGTCTCCTCGGCGAGCACCGCGCCGGTATCGTCGTGGAGCGGCGCGGCCGCGGACATCGTCGCCGGGATGTCGAGGCGGCCGATGCGCGCGAGCGCGTCGCGCACGACGTCGAGCTTGAGTGCGCGCTGCGCATCCAGCTCGATGTGGCCGAAGTCGGCGCCACCGGGACGCTCGTCGGGCGGCACGCCGATGTCGGCCGGCGCCCACACGTGCGGCCGGCGGGCCGGCGCCGCATCCAGGACCTCGAGCGCCTCGGCGCGCCAGAAGGACTTCTTCGACGTCTCGGTCAGACGCGCCCTGATGCGCTCCCCCGGGATGGCGTCGGGCACGAACACCACGCGGCCCTCGTGGCGGGCGACGAACACGCCGCCGTGCGCGACGCCGGTGATGTCGAGGTCGAGGATGCTGCCGACGTCCATGCCTCGAGCCTGTCACAGCTATCGTCGTGGCATGCGCGTGTGCCTCGCTTCGACCTCGCCCGCCCGCCTCATGCTGCTGCGCCAGGCGGGCATCTCGCCGGAGACGGCGGCGCCGGACGTCGACGAGGAGGCCGTGGTCGCCGCCGTGGAGGCCGGCGAGGATCGCACCCTCTCCCCCGACGAGCACGTGCTCCTCCTCGCGCGCCGCAAAGCGGCCGACGTCGCAGCCCGGCTCACCGCCGAGCAGCCCGACTTCGACGGCATCGTCATCGGCGGCGACTCCATGTTCGAGCTCGACGGCGAGATCCTCGGCAAGCCCTACACGCCTGAGAACGCCACGGCGAGGTGGCGCGGGATGCGCGGACGCACCGGTGTGCTGCACTCCGGTCACGCGGTGTTCCGGCTCGCGCCCGGGATCGCGCCGCGGGAGGCCCACGCCGTCGCCGAGGCATCCGTCACCTTCGCCGACGACGTCACCGACGCCGAGATCGACGCCTACGTCGCGACCGGAGAGCCGCTGCTGGTCGCCGGCGCGTTCACGGTCGACAGCCTCGGCGCGCCGTTCATCACGCGCGTGGAGGGCGACCCGTCGACGGTGGTGGGGATGTCGCTGTCGACGCTCCGCCACCTCGTGCGCGAGCTCGACGTGGCGTGGCCCGACCTCTGGGCCCCGGCCGCGCAGTGATGCGAGGGCATCCTGGCGCGACGGATGCCCGACGAACGTTGTACGAGGAAGACCACGTTTCTTCGTGGGATTTGTACGAACCGGTCAAAACCACCGCGGAGGCCGTCGGTAGGCTGAAATCCATGCCTCGTATCGCCAAGGTCCTCATCGCGAACCGCGGCGAGATCGCCGTCCGTGTCATCCGCGCCGCGCGCGACGCCGGAAAGTCCTCCGTCGCCGTCTACGCCGACCAGGACCGCGACGCCCTGCACGCGCGCCTCGCCGACGAGGCATACGCCCTCGACGGATCCACCAGCGCGGAGACCTACCTCTCCATCGACAAGATCCTCTCCGTCGCACGACGCTCCGGCGCCGACGCGGTGCATCCCGGCTACGGCTTCCTCGCCGAGAACGCCGACTTCGCCCGCGCCGTCATCGGGGCGGGCCTCACCTGGATCGGCCCGTCGCCGGAGGCCATCGAGGCCCTCGGCGACAAGGTCACCGCCCGTCACGTCGCCGAGAAGGTCGGCGCTCCCCTCGCGCCGGGAACCCCCGGCCCCGTCGACGGTGCCGAGCAGGTGATCGACTTCGCCCGCGAGCACGGGCTGCCGATCGCCATCAAGGCCGCCTACGGCGGCGGCGGGCGCGGCCTGAAGGTCGCGCGCGAGTTCGACGAGGTCGCGGAGCTGTTCGAGTCCGCGACGCGCGAGGCCATCGCCGCGTTCGGCCGCGGCGAGTGCTTCGTGGAGAAGTACCTCGACAAGCCGCGCCACGTCGAGACCCAGTGCCTCGCCGACTCCGCCGGCAACGTCGTGGTCGTCTCCACGCGCGACTGCTCCCTGCAGCGCCGCCACCAGAAGCTCGTCGAAGAGGCTCCGGCACCGTTCCTCACCGAGGAGCAGAACCGCATCCTCTACGACGCGTCGAAGAAGATCCTGCGCGAGGTGGGCTACCTCGGCGCCGGCACGTGCGAGTTCCTCATCGGTGCCGACGGCACGATCTCGTTCCTCGAGGTGAACACGCGCCTGCAGGTGGAGCATCCGGTCTCCGAAGAGGTCACCGGCATCGACCTGGTGCGGGAGCAGTTCCGCATCGCCGAGGGCGAGCAGATCGGATACGACGACCCGCAGCCGGTCGGTCACGCGATCGAGTTCCGCATCAACGGCGAAGACCCCGGCCGCAACTTCCTGCCGCAGCCCGGTCCCATCCACGTCTTCAAGACCTTCGGCGGTCCGGGCATCCGGCTCGACTCCGGCGTCACCGCCGGCGACGCCGTGTCGGGTGCGTTCGATTCGCTGCTGGGCAAGATCATCGTGAGCGGCCGCGACCGCGCCGAGGCCCTCGAGAGGTCCCGCCGCGCGCTCGAGGAGTTCGAGGTCGCGGGCATGCCCACGGTGCTGCCCTTCCACCGCAAGGTCGTGAGCGACCCCGCCTTCACCGCCGAGAGCGGCGAGTTCGGCGTGTTCACCCGGTGGATCGAGACCGAGTTCGTCAACGACATCCCCGCGTGGGACGGCGAACCGGATGCTCCGAAGCCCGACGAAGGGCGCCACACCGTCGTCGTGGAGGTGGGTGGCAAGCGCCTCGAGGTGAGCCTGCCCGACCGGGTCGTGTCATCCGCCCCGCAGACGGGCCGCCCGGCCGTCGCCCCGCCCTCGCGCCGCTCGCACGCCGCGACCGTCTCCGGCGGAGGCGCCAGCGGCGACGCGGTGAAGGCACCCATGCAGGCGACCATCGTCAAGGTCGCCGTCGCCGAAGGCCAGGAGGTCGTCAAGGGCGACCTGATCGTCGTGCTCGAGGCGATGAAGATGGAGCAGCCCATCCAGGCCCACAAGGACGGCGTCATCGGCTCGGTCAACGCCGACCCCGGCACCACCGTCTCCGCCGGTCATCAGCTGATGACCATCGCCTGACGCGCTACAGGTGGGCCGCGAGGAACGCGGCGCAGCGCTCGAACGCGACATCGCCTTCGGGATGCACCCCGGGGAAGAAGTAGAAGCCGTGCGGCATTCCCTCGGGCCAGTATCCATCGACCGGTGACCCGGCGTCTGCGACGAGCGACGCGAAAGCGCGGGCGGAGTCGATGATCGGGTCGTGCGTTCCGGTGGCCAGGAACAGCGGCGGATAGCCGCGCAGGTCGCCGTAGATCGGGCTCGCCAGCGGCTCCGTCCACGCCGTCGTCGGCAGGTAGGCGCTCCGGATGAACGCGAAGAAGGCGCTGTCGTACACGATGCCCCGCGGCGCCTGCGCCTGGAACGAGGGCCACCGCTCCTGCGTGAAGTCGGCGAACGCACCGAGCATGATGACCGCGGCCGGCGCGGGCAGGTCGTGCGCGCGAGCGTACAGCGCAAGCGCGGCGGCGAAGTTCGACCCCGCCGAATCGCCGGCCACGACCACGCGCGCGGGGTCGCCGCCCACACGTCCGGCTTCGCGAACGAGCCACGCGTAGACGTCGGCGACATCGTCGAGCGGCGTCGGGTACGGGTACTCCGGCGCCATCCGATAGTTCGTCGAGACGACGACCGCCGTATTGTCCCGCGCCAGCCGGCGGGTGATGTACGCCGTGTCGAAGTCGGAGCCGACGGTGAACCCGCCACCGTGCGCATAGAGGATCACCGGCAGGACCGCATCCGAAGCCGCCGCCTGCGGCCGGTACACCTGCGCGCTGACGTGACCATCACGCACCGGCAGGTAGACGGTCGTCTCGTCGACGTCGGGCACTGCCTGCTCACCGGTGGGCGGGATGAGCGCCGGGTCGGGCTTCAGCCGGTCGGCACCGATGTACCCCGTGCGGACGGGGAGGATCATCATGTCGCGCAGCGCGACCGGCTGGCGATTGTTCGCGATGACCCGGTACGACGGCATCGCCGGATCATCCGGATCGATGTAGCTCAGGCCGTCAATTTCGCGCACGACGGTGACATCGTGCGCCCCCTCCGGAAGCTGCAGCAGCGCGGCGTCGATCACCCGGTCCCCCTCCGACGCCCGGAGCCTATCGCCACCGACGTGGCCTGACCACCCTGGACGTCGGAGAATCACGCCGATGTCGGATGAATCGTCCGATATTCTCCGACGTCGGGCCGAATCTCCGACGTTGAAACGTGGCGACGTTTCGTCTCGCTGCGCTCGCTCAACGACCGGAGGTCGGGACTCGCGGGCTCAACGGCCGGAGGACGGGACTCGCGGGAAGGGTCAGTCCTCGTCTTCGCTGCGGTCGACGATGTGCATCGCACGCGTCGCATCCGTGATGCTCGTCGACAGCGACGGATACACCGCGAACACCCTCGAGACCTGGTCGACGGTCAGGCGCCGTTCCACCGCGATCGCCAGCGGATAGATCAGCTCCGATGCCTTCGGCGCGACGATCACACCGCCGATCACCGTGCCGCTGCCCTGCCGGGCGATGATCTTCACGAAGCCGTCCTTGATGCCCTGCATCTTCGCGCGCGGGTTCGCCGCGAGCGGCAGCTTGTGCACCACGCCGCGCATGACGCCGTTCTCGATGTCCTGCTCGGAGTAGCCGACCGTGGCGATCTCGGGGGCGGTGAAGATGTTCGCCGTGATGCGCCGCTGCTCCAGCGGGATCACGACGTCGCCGAGCGCGTGGAAGACGGCCTGCCGCCCCTGCATCGAGGCGACGGATGCGAGGGGGACGAACGTCGTGCAGTCGCCGGCGGCGTAGATGTTGGGCACCGAGGTGCGGGCGACGCGGTTCACGCGGATGTGACCGGACGAGGTCATCTGCACCCCTGCGCCCTCGAGGCCGATGTCCTTCGTGTTCGGGATGGATCCGACCGCGAGCAGGCAGTGGCTGCCCTCGACGACCTGCCCGCCCGAGACGGTCACGCGCACACCGTCGCCGGTGTTCTCGACCTTCTCGGCACGGGTCTTCGACAGCACGGTCATCCCGCCGCGCTTGAAGACCTTCTCGAGCACGGCCGCCGCATCCTCATCCTCACCGGGGAGCACCTGGTCGCGGGACGACACGAGCGTGACCTTCGACCCCAGGTTCATGTAGGCCGAGGCGAACTCGGCGCCGGTCACGCCGGAGCCGACGACGATCAGGTGCTCGGGCAGCTCCTTCATGTCGTACAGCTGCGTCCAGGTGAGGATGCGCGTGCCGTCGGGGCGAGCGGTGGGCAGTTCGCGCGGCGACGCTCCCACCGACACGACGAGCGTGTCCGCCTCGACGCGGTCGAAGTCGGTGCCGCCGGGGCCGGTGGAGACGACCACCGCGGAATCGCCCTCGAGGCGGCCGTGACCGTTGATGATGCGCACGCCCGCCTCGGCGAGCTGCGCACGCATGTCGTCGGACTGCTGGCGGGCGAGAGAGAGCAGGCGCCGGTTGACCGCCGCGAGGTTGATCGCGATCTCGGGCTTGAGCGGTTTGCCGTCGGCGCCCTTGGCGAACAGCTGCACGCCCAGATCGCCGGCCTCGGAGATCGCCACCGCCGCATCCGCGGTCGCGATCAGCGACTTCGACGGGACGACGTCGGTGATGACCGCCGACCCGCCGACTCCGGCCCGTTCCACGAGGGTGACGTCGGCGCCGAGCTGGGCAGCGGACAGCGCCGCCTCGTACCCGCCGGGGCCGCCGCCGATGATCGCGACGCTCTGGGTCTGCTCGAAGCTCAACGACATGCCCCCCATTGTTCCAGTCCGGGGGACGCGCCACGAACGCCGGTTCCTGGCGGGACCGTGGGCACGTTCCTAGAGTGGGGGCATGCACGATGAGCCCCTGAATCCTCTCGACGCCCCGGACACCGACCCGTTCGAGGTCGCCGCGGCCGCCGCCGCCGACATCGCTCGGCTCACCGGTGTCGAGTCCCACGACATCGCCCTCACCCTCGGCAGCGGGTGGGGCAAAGCCGCCGACCTCATCGGCGAGACCACCGCGACCATCCCCGCGCCCGAGGTCACCGGATTCAGCAAGCCCGCCTTGGAAGGCCACGTCGGCACCCTCCGCAGCATCCTCACCGCCGACGGGCGCCGCGTGCTGGTCATCGGCGCCCGCACCCACTTCTACGAAGGCCACGGCGTGCGGCGCGTCGTCCACAGCGTGCGCACGGCCGCGGCGACCGGCGCGAAGACCATGGTGCTCACCAACGGCGCGGGCGGCATCCGTCATACCTGGAAGCCCGGGCAGCCGGTGCTCATCAGCGACCACATCAACCTCACCGGCGCCTCCCCGCTCGAGGGGGCGACGTTCATCGACCTCACCGATCTGTACTCCACCCGGCTCCGCGACGTCGCCCGGCGCATCGACCCGACCCTCGACGAGGGCGTCTACTGCCAATTCCGCGGCCCGCAGTACGAGACACCGGCAGAGGTGCAGATGGCGAAGGCCATCGGCGGGCACATCGTGGGCATGTCCACCGCCCTCGAAGCCATCGCGGCGCGCCAGGCCGGCATGGAGATCCTCGGGTTCTCGCTGATCACGAACATGGCCGCCGGCATCCAGACCACCCCGCTCAGCCATGCCGAGGTCATCGAAGCGGGCCGCGAGGCCGAGCCCGTCATCAGCGACCTGCTGGCGCGGGTCGTGGCGGCCCTGTGACGCCGAACGAGAGCTCTGTTCCCAGCGACGAGGAGGCCGCCATGGACAGCACCGCACACGAAGATCTGCTCGAGCGCGCCCGCGCGTGGCTCGCCCAGGACCCCGACCCCGACACCCGGGCGGAGCTGCGCGCACTGCTCGAGGGCGCCGAGGTGGGCGATGCCGATGCGCTCGATGCGCTGCACGACCGGTTCGCGGCGCGGCTCGCGTTCGGCACGGCGGGCCTGCGCGGCGAGCTCGGCGCGGGCACGAACCGCATGAACCGCGTACTCGTCGTCCAGGCGGCCGCGGGGCTGGCCGCCTACCTCGCCGAACGGGCGGGTGTGGATGCCGCGGCCGACGACGTCGCTGAGCCGGCACCACTCCGGCCCGACGCTCCGCTCGTGGTCGTCGGGTACGACGGGCGTCGCAACTCCGACGTCTTCGCGCGCGACTCCGTGGAGATCTTCGCGGGCGCAGGCCTCCGGGCCGTGCTGCTCCCGCGGCTTCTGCCGACACCGGTGCTCGCCTTCGCCGTGCGCCATCTGGGCGCCGCGGCCGGGGTGATGGTCACCGCCAGCCACAACCCGCCGAACGACAACGGCTACAAGGTCTATCTCGGCGGCGACGACGAGGGGTCGCAGATCGTCAGCCCCGCCGACGCCGAGATCGCCGCGCACATCCAGCGCGTCGCCGACGCCGGTGACATCGCCGCCCTCCCCCGCTCGCTGGCATTCGAAACGGCATCCGAAGACGTTGTCGACGCGTACATCGAAGCGACGGCCGCTGTCGCCCCCGCACCGGCGGGCGCAGACGGGATGACCTGGGTGTACACCGCCATGCACGGCGTGGGATGGGAGACGCTGTCGGCGATCCTCGACCGCGCCGGATATCCGGCGCCGGTGGTCGTGAGCGAGCAGATCGAGCCGGACGGATCCTTCCCCACCGTGGCCTTCCCCAACCCGGAGGAGCCGGGGGCGATGGACCTGTCGTTCGCCGCGGCCGACGAGGCGCGCGCCGAGTTCGTGATCGCGAACGACCCCGACGCCGATCGGCTGGCCGTCGCACTGCCCGACCCCGACGGCGGGTGGCGGCGGCTGACGGGGAATGAGATCGGGCTGCTGCTCGGTTGGCGCGCCGCCCGCCTGGTCACGGCACGCGGCGAGGGCGAGGGTGGGGCAGCGGCCCCGCGGCCGTCTCTGGCGTGCTCGCTCGTCTCCTCGCCTGGTCTGAAGGCGATCGCCGACGCGCACGGGCTGGACTTCCACGCCACGCTGACGGGCTTCAAGTGGATCTCCCGGGCACCCGGAATCGTCTACGGATTCGAGGAGGCGCTCGGCTACCTCGTCAATCCGGAGACGGTGCGCGACAAGGACGGCATCTCCGCCGCCATCGCAGTGCTCGGGCTGGCCGCCGATGCGCGCCGCGAAGGCCGCACGCTCGGCGACCTGCTGGCGGAGTTCGACGAGACCTTCGGGGTGTTCGCGAGCGATCAGGTCTCCGTGCGCACCGACGACGTCGCGGCGGTCGGCGCGATGATGTCGGCGCTGCGGAAGCAGCATCCGCACACCGTGGGAGACGTGCCGATCGAGCAGGTGGACGATCTGCTCGAGGGCGTCGACGGCCTGCCGCCGGGCGACGTGCTGCGGCTGTGGCTCGACGACGGATCCCGCGTGATCGTGCGGCCGAGCGGCACCGAGCCGAAGCTGAAGGTCTACCTCGATGTGCGCGCCGAGTCATCCGCCGACGCGCAGTCGCGCCTTCGCGCGCTGGCCGACGGCGCCCGCGCGCTGCTCGACAGCCTCGCCTGAGCCGCCCCGTCGCCTGGGGCGACCTGGGGCGGTGGGGCGACCTGGGGCGGTGGGGCGACCTGCGTCGCGGCGCGGCTTGAGACGTTCGCCCGCATCCAGGTGCCTTAATTCAGGCTCAGCGGCTCCGCCGTCGGCGTGTCGAGCCCGTGACGGCCGCGGCAGCCTGAGCTGCGTCACAGGCCGCCCCGGCGCAGAACGCGGGACAACCGGGCAAGCCCGGCGGTGGGTCGTGAGGGGCAGGTAGGGCTGAAGGCCTCGCAACTTCACACGCAACTTCAGACGCACTACCCATCCCCCCAATCGTCCCTGACTCAGGCTCAGCGCCCAGGCCATCGGCGTGTCGCCCTCGGTGAAGCCCGCGCAGCCTGAGTTGCGGCACGGGACGAGTCGGGCGAGCGGGGTCTCGGACGGAGAGGCCCGGAAGCGGGGAGCGCCCGCCGTCGCGCGGCGTTCACCGTCGACCACGTGCCGCGACTCATGCTCAGAGGCGCTCCCGACGGCGTGTCGACCGGATCGACGGCCACGCAGCCTGAGTTAGGGCACAGCTGGCAGGGGATGCGCGGCGGCACAGAACGAGCCGGGCGCGGGACCCTGGCCGAACAAGCCCGGCAGCGGGAGCGCCCGGCGTCGCGCGGCGTTTGCCGTCGGCCGTGCCGCGACTCAGGCTCAGGAACTCCTCTGACGGCGTGTCGACCGGATTGACGGCCGCGCAGCCTGAATTAGGGCACAGCTGGCAGGCCAGGGGCGGCGGATGCGGGGCAGGGCGGCCGCGGCCGGTGGGAAGGGCGGCGGCGGCCGGGGCGGGGTCCGAGCGACGGATGCCGGTGGATCAGCCGTCGATGACGGCGACGAGCTCGTCGAGGAAGGGCGTGAAGTCGGTGCCGCGCCGCACGATGCGGTGCACGCTCTCACGCTCGCTGAAGACCTCGACGAACTGCTCGAAGACGGTCTGGAAGGCCTCTCGATCGTTCTCCGAGAAGGCCACGAGGGCCACGACCTGCACGCGCCCGTCGCCCCACGGGATCGACGGGTCCGCGATGCCGATCGCGATGGCGGTGCGCGACGCGGTCATGCCCATCGCGTGCGGCACGGCGAGGGCGTCGGTGAAGGCGGTCGACGAGAGCTGTTCGCGCTCGATCGCCCGGTCGACGTACTCCGGGTCGATGACGCCGAGATCGACGAGCCGCCCGCCCAGGGCCCGGATGACGCCCTCCTCCCCTGCGCCGGCGTCGAGCCCGCGCACGAAGGCCGACGGATCGAAGTAGCGCTCGATGTCGGCGCGCAGTCGGGCCAGGCGCCGCCCCCGGCGCACGCGACCGGCTGCCGCCTGCACCCGTTCCACGTCGCTCTCGGTGAGGAACGGCTGCACGCGGACGACCCGGTCGTTCGGCGTCGGCGGATCGATCGTGGTGAGCACGAGATCGGTGTCGATCGAGCGCCAGTCCGGATCCGCGCGCGTCTCGACCCCGACGACCTCGATCGCACGTCCGAGCGATCGGTCGACGCTCGAGCGGAGCAGCTCATGCAGCTCGTAGTACCCGGGGCACACGATCGTCGCGGTCAGCAGCTGGTCGGCGCGACGGCTCCGCTCGAGTCGTCCGCCGACGTGCATCGCGATGTAGGCGATCTCATCGTCGAGCAGAGGAATTCCGAGGGAGGTGTTCAGGCCGCTCGCGATGAAGACGGCGACATCGAAGATCATCGGGTACGTCGACTTGAGCGACCGGGTGAGCGGATTGCGCGACCACGCCTGCTCTTTCGCCCGCGCCCGCAGGTTCTGCACGTGCAGTGCCAGGCGGAGGATGAAGTCATCGTGCGCGATGTCGACGAGGAACTGGGCGGCGGCCCGCTCGACGATCTCGCGGACCGCCCCCTCCACCTCGGGGTCCAGGCGCCCGCGCACCGACGGCGCCGATGCACCCGGCGCGACGACGCGGGTGAGCACGAGGGTCGCAAGGTGGAACCGGTCCCCCGCACCGAGAGTCACGCCGAGATGCTGTTCCGCCAGGCGTCCGATCAGCGCCTCGACCGCCTCGTGCGACTCCTGCGCGTCGTGGGCGATCGCATCCAGCCCGCGGTCCTGCGCGACGCGGTCGGCCGCGATGGCGATGTGCATCACGACGTCGGCGATCCCGAATTCGTTGACGTAGTAGCCGAGGCTGCCGAGCTCTCCGACGAGGTCGTCCTTGAACGGACCGAACGCTCGCGCTCCGACCGACTCGTCGCCGAGCGTGCGCCGCAGTGCCTCGAGGTCGAACGCGCCGGCGTCCATCTCGTCGTGCGCGAGGCGGCTGAGCAGCCGCCGCTGGGCCATCTCGGTGCCGCGCAGTCGTGCGGTCGAGGCGGAACGCTCCAGCGTCAACTCGGTACCGCCCAGCAGGGATCGCACTCGTGCGAGGTCCGCCTCGAGCGTCGCAGGGCTCACGTGCAGGTCGTCCGCGGTCTGGAACACGTCGACGCCGTCGGGGTCGTCGAGCAGCAGCCGCACCAGGCGATGAAGGCGATCTCGGGGGGTGCCGGAATCGGCGCCCGCTCCCGCTCGCTGCGCGGCCACCGCATCCGGTCCGGCGCGGTACCCCTGCGGCCCCGACTCGATCGCGGTTCCGCCACGCACCCGCGCATTGACCGCGGTGACGTAGCTGCGGACACTGCGCGGAGTGACCCCGAGAGCGTCGGCGAGGGTCGCCGCGGTGGCCCACTGGCCGTCCCGCACCAGGATGCCGAGCAGGCGATCCTGTCGTGCCTTGGTCAACGTCGCTCCTCGCCTCGTCACCGGCAAGTCTTCCATGCCCGCCTTCCTCCCGGGCGGAAGGCGGCGCCTTTCCTGCCGGGCGGAAGAAGGACTGGTTGTCACGCGCTCAGGGAATCCTCAGAATCGAAGAATCAGCGAGGAGTGTGGTCGATGAGGATCGTGGTGGTGTGCGGCGCGGGCGCGTCGAGCACGTTCATCGTTCAGCGTCTGCGCCAGGCGGCGCGGGAGCAGGGCGTGGATGTCACCGCCACGGCGGCGACCGCACAGTCCCTCCCGATCGATCTGGAGACGGCCGATCTCGTCATGGTGGGGCCCCACCTGCACGACGACCTCGACCGCATCCGGGCGGAAGCCGCCCACGTGGGGAGCATCGTCGCGCTCATGCCGTCCGATGTCTACGCCGACAAGGACGCCAGCCGCACCCTCGCGCTCGTGCGCGAGGCGGTCGCCGGGACTCCTCACGACACCGTGTTCGCGCACACGCGCATCAGAGAGGATCACTCATGACCGCCATCAGCCGCACCGTCCGCGTCGCTTCCGCGCACGGGCTGCACGCCCGCCCCGTCAAGCTGTTCGCGCAGGCGGCGAAGCAGACCGGTCTGCCGATCACGATCGCGAAGGCCTCCGGCGCTCCCGTGAACGCCGCGAGCATCCTCGGCGTCATCGCCCTGGGCGTCGAGCAGGGTGACTACGTGACCCTCACCGCCGAGGGCGACAACGCCGAAGCGGCGCTCGACTCGCTCTCGGAACTGCTCACGACCGATCACGACGCGTAAGCGAGGCGATTCCGGATGACACAGTTGCGAGGAGTCGGCATCGGACTCGGCGTCGCCCAGGGGCCCGTGGCCCGCATGGCACCGCCGCTGCCCGCCCCCGACGATGCGGCCAGCGCCCTCAGCCCCGAAGAGGAGACCTCCCGGGCCCGGGAGGCCGTCGGCGCGGTCGCCCGAGAGCTCGAGGCCCGCGGGACGCAGGCCGGCGGCGCCGCTCAGGAGGTGCTCGAAGCCCAGGCCATGATGGCCGAGGACCCGACCCTCGAAGAAGAGATCGACACGCGGCTCGCCCAGGGCAAGACCGCCGAGTGGGCGGTGCACGATGCGTTCGCGTCGTTCCGGCAGCAGCTCACCGCCCTCGGCGGCTACCTCGGCGAGCGCGCGGCCGACCTCGACGACGTCGCCCAGCGCGTCATCGCGCAGCTGCGCGGCGAGCCCGCGCCGGGCGTTCCGGATCCGGGCCACCCCTTCGTGCTGGTCGCGAAGGACCTCGCCCCCGCCGACACTGCTCTGCTCGACCTCGACAAGGTGCTCGCCCTCGTGACCACCGAAGGCGGACCGACCTCGCACACGGCGATCCTCGCCCGCGAGAAGTCGATCGTCGCGATCGTGGGCGCATCCGGTGCGAAGAATCTCGTCGACGGCGAGACGGTGATCGTGGATGCCGCCTCCGGCGTGGTGACCACCGAGCCGACCACGGACGAGCTCGACCGCGCTGCAACCCGCGCCCGCGCGCGGGCAGAGGCCGCGAACGCGCCGCTGACCCCCGGTGCTCTCGCCGACGGCACCGCTGTGCCGCTGCTGGCGAACCTCGGCAGCCCCGCTGCGGCGGCCGAAGCCGTGGAGCTCGGCGCCGAGGGCGTGGGCCTGTTCCGCACCGAGTTCCTCTTCCTCAGCGCGAGCCAGGCGCCGACCGTCGAGCAGCAGCGCGCGTCGTACACGGAGCTGTTGAAGGCCTTCCCCGGCAAGAAGGTCGTCGTGCGCATGCTCGACGCCGGCGCCGACAAGCCGCTGCCGTTCCTCAACGACGCTCACGAGGACAACCCCGCCCTGGGCCTGCGGGGACTCCGCGCGCTGCGCCAGAGCGAGGACATCCTGCGCGAGCAGCTCACCGCGCTCTCGGAGGCGCACGCCGCCACCCGCCGCACGCCCGAGGGGCCCGCAGACCTGTGGGTCATGGCGCCCATGGTCGCCACGGTCGAGGAGACGGAGTACTTCGTCACCCTCGCCCGCGAGTACGACATCAAGACCGCCGGCGTGATGGTCGAGGTCCCGTCCTCGGCGCTCCTCGCCGACCGGGTGCTCCGCCACGCGGACTTCGCCTCCATCGGCACCAACGACCTGACGCAGTACACGATGGCCGCCGACCGCCTGCTCGGCTCGGTCGCCTCGTATCAGGACCCCTGGCACCCCGCCGTCCTGCGCCTCGTGCGCGAGGTCGGCATGGCGGGGAAGGCCAACCGCAAGCCCGTCGGCATCTGCGGCGAGGCGGCGGCGGACCCGCTCCTGGCCGTCGTCCTCGTGGGCCTCGGCGCGACGAGCCTGTCGATGGCGCCCACAGCCCTTGCCGACGTTCGAGCGACCCTGCTCGAGCACACCCTGGACGATGCGGTGCGCATCGCCGAAGCCGCCCTGGCCGCCGATGACGCGGCCTCGGCACGAATCGCCGCGCAGACCGCGGCGGACCGAGAGAAGGAGACACAGTCATGACAACGGCGTCATCGCCCGCGAGCACGGGCAGCAAGGCGCGCGTCGGAGTACAGCGCTTCGGCACGTTCCTGTCCGGCATGATCATGCCGAACATCCCTGCGCTGATCGCGTGGGGCATCTTCACGGCGTTCTTCATCGAGGTCGGCTGGACCCCGAACGCCGACCTCGCGACCATCGTCGGTCCGTTCATCCACTACGCCCTCCCGCTGCTGATCGCCTACACGGGCGGCTCGATGGTCTACAACGTGCGCGGCGGCGTCGTCGGCGTCATCGCGACGATGGGCGCGATCGCCGGCTCCGACCTGCTCGTGGCCAACTTCAACGCCACGCTGCCCGAGGGCGAGAGCCAGCTCGGCCAGGTGCACATGTTCATCGGCGCCATGATCCTCGGCCCGCTCGCGGCATACACGATGAAGTGGCTCGACAGCCTGTGGGACGGCAAGATCCGCGCCGGCTTCGAGATGCTCGTGAACATGTTCTCCGCCGGCATCTGGGGCTTCGTGATGGCCGTCGTCGGGTTCTACCCGATCGCCTGGCTGGTCAACGGGCTCATGCAGGCACTGGGTAACGCGGTGAGCTGGCTGGTCGACATGAACCTGCTGCCGCTGACGAGCATCATCATCGAACCGGCGAAGGTGTTCTTCCTGAACAACGCCATCAACCACGGCGTGCTCACGCCGCTGGGCGTCACGGAGGCATCCGAGACCGGGTCGTCGATCCTGTTCCTGCTCGAGGCCAACCCCGGTCCCGGTGTCGGTCTGCTGCTGGCGTTCACGTTCTTCGGACTCGGTGCGGCGCGTGCGTCGGCCCCCGGTGCGGCGATCATCCAGTTCTTCGGCGGCATCCACGAGGTGTACTTCCCGTACGCGCTGATGAAGCCGGTGCTGATCGTCGCGCTGATCGCCGGTGGCATGACCGGTGTCACGACGAACATGCTCCTCGGCGGCGCCCTGCGCGCCCCGGCGGCCCCCGGCAGCATCATCGCGGTGCTGCTGCAGACCGCAACCGGCGCGTACTTCGCGGTGATCCTGTCCGTCGTGCTGTCGGCGGCGGTGACCTTCCTGATCGCCGCGGTGATCCTGCGGGCCTCGCGCAAGCGCGACCTGGCCGCGATGGCCTCTACCGACGACGCGTTCGGCGCCGCGATCACCCAGACCGAGGCGGCCAAGGGCAAGAGCTCGGATGCGCTGCGCAACCTGCGCGGCGGAGCGGCCACCCAGGCCGACGGCGACGGCGGTGCCGCCACCGTGACCGAGCGTCAGATCAACAACATCGTGTTCGCGTGCGACGCGGGCATGGGCTCGTCGGCGATGGGTGCGAGCGTGCTGCGCAACAAGATCAAGAAGGCCGGCCTCGAGGGGGTCACGGTGACCAACAAGGCCATCGCCGCCCTCGACCCCAGCGCCGACCTGGTCATCACGCAGAACCAGCTCACCGACCGTGCGCGTCACCAGACGCCCGACGCGGTTCACGTCTCCGTGGACAACTTCATGAACTCGCCGCGTTACGACGAGGTCGTCGAGCTGGTCCGCGACCAGCACGAGAAGAACTCCTGAGAGACCGCTGCGGGGCCGGGCCGGCGCGACGCCCCCGGCCCCGCAGCCTTTCCCGGCCCTGGTCGCGGGCCGACACAGATGGAACAGTGGATGCGACAAGCATCCGACACGAACGAAAGGCGGGCCACCATGGCACGTGACGTCCTGAGCCTGGGCCAGGTGCGCATCCACTCCGGAAGCGCGACGCGCGACGAGGCGATGAAGGAGGCGGCCGACATCCTGCAGGCGGCCGGCGCCGTCACCGCGGACTACTACGACGCGATGCAGCAGCGCGAGCAGACGGTGTCGACCTTCATGGGCAACGAGCTCGCGATCCCCCACGGCACGAATGAGACGAAGGACACGATCCTCGAATCCGCGCTGTCGGTGGTGCGCTATGACGGCGGCGTCGACTGGGACGGCGAGCAGGTCACGTTCGTCATCGGCATCGCCGGCAAGGGCGACGAGCACCTGGAGATCCTGTCGCAGATCGCCATCCTCTTCTCCGAGGAGGACGACGTCGCGCGCCTGAAGACCCTGCAGACCCCCGAGGAGATCTACGCCGTGGTGAGCGAGGCGACCGGGTCATGAAGGCCGTCCACTTCGGCGCCGGCAACATCGGCCGCGGATTCGTCGGGCTGCTGCTGCACGAGGCCGGCTATGAGGTCGTGTTCTCCGACGTCGCCGCTCCGCTCGTCGACGCGATCAACGCCGCCTCGGAGTACACCGTGCACGAGGTCGGTGACGGCGGGCGCGATTTGACCGTCACCGGCTTCCGTGCGGTGAACAGTCAGTCCGACCCCGAGAAGGTCGTCGCCGAGATCGCCGACGCCGACGTGGTCACCACCGCCGTGGGACCGACGATCCTCCGTTTCGTCGCCCCGCACATCGTCGCCGCGCTTATCGCGCGCGATGCGGGCCCGCCGTTGCAGGTGATGGCGTGCGAGAACGCCATCAACGCCACTCACCTGCTTCGCGACGAGGTCGCCGCTGCCGCCGGCGACGCGTGGCCGCAGATCGCGAGACGCGCCGTCTTCGCCAACACCGCCGTGGATCGGATCGTGCCCGGCCAGCCCGAGGGCGCCGGCATCGACGTGACCGTCGAGCCGTTCTTCGAGTGGGCGATCGAGCGCGGGCCGTTCGGCGACGCGGTGCCGGAGATCCCCGGCGCCCACTTCGTCGACGACCTCGCGCCCTACATCGAGCGGAAGCTCTTCACCGTCAACACCGGACACGCCGCCACCGCGTATCTCGGCGCGCAGGCCGGCATCGAGAAGATCTCCGACGCCCTCGCCGACCCGTCGATCGAAGCGGCCGTCGCGAAGGCGCTGGAGGAGACATCGGGCATCCTGCTCGCCAAACACGAGTTCGACGCGGCGGACCTCGCCGACTACCGTGCGACGATCATCGGCCGCTTCCGGAACCCGGCCCTCCCCGACACCGTGTGGCGGGTGGGGCGCCAGCCGCTGCGCAAGCTGTCGCGCAACGAGCGCTTCATCGGCCCCGCGGCCGAGGCAGCCGAACGCGGGCTCCCCACCGCCGGCCTCGAGACGGCGATCGCCGCCGCCCTCGCGTTCCACGACCCGGAGGATGCGCAGTCCGTCGACATGCAGCGGCTGCTCGCCGAGCGCGACGCCGCGGCCTTCACCGCCGAGGTCACGGGCCTCGAGCCGGAGCATCCGCTCTTCGACCGCATCCAGGCGCTCGTGGCGACGCGGCAGGCCTCGCCGGCCGACTGAGGGGGCCGCACCCGCCCGCGGCACCCGCCCGCGGCCCCGCGGCCGCGGGCCCGCGGTGGCGCTCGTGGCGGCGGCCGCGGGCCCGCGGTGGCGCTCGTGGCGGCGCTCCTGCGTGGCGCGCCCGTGCTCGGCCGTTCACAACTCCTCATATCCGAAGCGCCACGCGCGTGTGCGGCGTCCTCGCGTTGCCGGATGCCTCGTCCTTGCGGAGTTGTGAACGGCGCTGCCGCGGCAGCATCCGACCTCGGACGCGCCGTCCGGACGCCACTCGCCCTCCCCAACCGGGCCGGCGACGCCGCCATCCCCGGATCGAGGGCGAGCGCCGGGCGTGACGCGCCGAAGCGAGTTGAGTTCGGGCATGCCGACACCTCGCGAGCGCGCCCCCGAGCTCCTCAGTGCGACCTTCATGTCACGGGCGAGCCTGCGCCGCGAAGGGATGACCGGGCGCGCGATCACCGAGGCCGTGCGCCGCGGGTGGATTCTGCGGCCCCGCCGCGGACGCTACCTGCCGACCACGACCGACGCGGCGCTCGTCGACGCGGCGACGCTCGGCGCCCGGCTCGACTGCGTGTCGCTGCTGACCGCTCTCGGTGTCTTCGTCCTGGACGATACTCGGCTCCACGTGCAATTGGATCACGGCGCGAGTCGGCTCCCCGTCCGCCCCTCGCTCGTCGTGGCGCACTGGCGACCCCGCTGCGGCGCGCGGGACGCGGTCGCAGCCGACCTCATCGAGGCCCTGGCGCAGTCCTGCCGCTGCCAATCGCCGCGCGCGGCGGTGGCGACGCTCGACAGCGCCTGGCACCATCGGCTCATCGGCGGCGATGACCTCGCCCAGATCTTCGCCCGCCTGCCGCGCCGGTTCCGGCGCCTGGGCGGGCTGCTCGACCGGCGGTGCGAATCGGGGCCCGAGTCGCTCATGCGCCTTCTGCTGCGCACGCTCGGATGCCGGTTCGACGTGCAGGTGCCGATCGAGGGTGTGGGCCGCGTGGACTTCGTGGTCGACGGCTGGCTGATCATCGAGTGCGACAGCAAGGAGCACCACGAAGACTGGGCGGCGCAGAAGCGGGACCGGCGACGCGACCTCGCCGCAGCGGCCCTCGGCTATACGACGGTCCGGCCGCTCGCCGAAGACATCATGTACCGGCGGGACACGGTTCGGCGCCAGGTCGCCGCCGTCCTCGCACATCCGCCTCGCCGCTGATCACCCGCACAGACGCGTCACACCCGTGCGTCGACGCCCCGTGATGTCCGACGGCCGCTCCGCGCTGTTCACAACTCCTCAAGAATCTGCGTCCGAAGACGAAAGTGTCGCGCGGTCGGCGCTGGCGCACCCGCCGTTGAGGAGTTGTGAACGGTCGGGCCGCGTGACGCGGCGAGCTTCGCTCATCGGCCGGATGCGTTTACAACTCCGCAACCACACGCCTGCTGTACCCCGCAGCGCCCGGGATCAGGCTGCGGGATCGCGTTCTTGAGGAGTTGTGAACGGCGTCGGCCGCGGGGTTGGCGACGCGGCGGAGCGGAGGAACGGCGTCGGCCGCGGGGTTGGCGACGCCGCGGAGCGGAGCGGAGGGACGGCCGAGGCACGGCAGCGCGCGCGGAACGAGACCGCGCGGGTGGCGGATCAGCGCGCGAAGCCCTCGGCGATCAGCTCGATGAGCTCCTCGCGCTCCTCCACGGTCAGGAAGGCGCCCGCGGCGGCGTTCAGCTGGAACGCCTCGAGGTCGGCGAGGTCGTAGTCGAAGGTCTCCGCGAGCACCTGCAACTCCCGCGTGAGCGAGGTGCGGCTCATGAGGCGGTTGTCGACGTTGACGGTCACCGCGAACCCGAGCTGGTAGAGCAGGTCGAAGGGGTGGTCCTCGATCTCCTCGCCCCACTGCGCGATCGCGCCGGTCTGCAGGTTCGACGACGGCGACAGCTCGAGCGGGATCTCCCGGTCGCGCACCCACCGCGCCAGCTCGCCGAACTGCACCTGCACCTCGTCGCCCTCGCGAGAGACGACCCGCAGGTCCTCGGCCAGGCGCACCCCGTGCCCGAGCCGCAGCGCGCGACCGTCGATGAGGGCCGAGCGGATGGAGTCGAGCCCGGCCGCCTCCCCCGCGTGCACCGTCGTGGGGAAGAATCGCGACGCGAGGAAGTCGAACGCCTCACGATGCTTCGACGGCGGGAAGCCGTCTTCGGCGCCCGCGATGTCGAAGCCGACGACCCCTCGCCCACGCCACTGGACGGCGAGCTCGGCGATCTCCAGCGAGCGATCGGCGTGTCGCATCGCCGTGATCAGCTGCCCGACACGGATGTCGCGGCCGGCGCTCTCGGCGGCATCTTCGCCCTCTTCGATGCCCTCCTGCACGGCCTCGACGACCTCGTCGAGCGAGAGACCGCGGGCCAGGTGCTGCTCGGGTGCCCAGCGCACCTCGCCGTAGATGACGCCGTCGGCGGCAAGATCCTCGACGAACTCGCGCGCCACCCTCGTGAGCCCCTCGCGGGTCTGCATCACCGCCGTGGTGACGTCGAACGTCTTGAGGTACTCGACGAGCGAGCCCGAATCGCTCTTGTCGGCGAACCAGTCCGCGAGCTCGTCGGCGTCATCGGCAGGCAGGTCGAGGTCGATGTCGTCGGCGAGCTCGACGATCGTGGCAGGACGCAGCGCGCCGTCGAGGTGATCGTGCAGCGAGACCTTGGGGAGTCCGCGCAGAGAGACGCCCTGCAGGCGCGCGTCGCCGTCGGGTTCGATGGGCATGGACGTTCTCCTCGACTGGGGGTGGGCGGTATCGACAGTAGTGCCTGCGCAGGCGCGGTGGGAGGGTGGATCAGGCCGTGATGCGCTCGCGCACGATCGGCGAGGCCGCGGGGGCCTCCGCGGCGATGTCCCACGCGCCGTCCACGGCCGCGAGAGCGCGGTCGAAGCGGGCGGCGTCATCGGCGAGCAGCGTGAACAGCGGCTGACCTCGGCGCACCCGATCACCCGGCTTGGCATGCAGGTCGATGCCGGCCGCATGCACGACCGGATCCTCAGCGCGAGCGCGCCCGGCACCCAGCCGCCACGCGGCGACACCGAACGACAGCGCGTCGAGCCTCGCCACAAAGCCGTCCTCCGGCGCAGTGACGACGTGCGTCTCCTTCGGCGACGGCAGCGCCGCGTCGGGATCGCCGTCCTGCGCACGGATCATGTCGCGCCAGGCATCCATCGCCCGGCCGTCCGCGAGCGCCTTCTCGACGTCGGCATCCGGCTGACCGGCCAGGGCAAGCATCTCGCGGGCCAGCGCGACGGTCAGGTCCACGACGTCGGCGGGTCCTCCCCCGGCGAGCACCTCGACGGATTCGCGCACCTCGTTCGCGTTGCCGATCGCGAGGCCCAGCGGGGTGTTCATGTCGGTCAGCAGCGCGGTGGTCGACACGCCCGAGTCGGTGCCGAGGGCGACCATCGTGCGGGCGAGCTCGCGTGCGCGGTCGATGTCGCGCATGAACGCCCCGGAGCCGAACTTCACATCGAGCACGAGGGAGTCGGTGCCCTCGGCGATCTTCTTCGACATGATGCTCGACGCGATGAGCGGGATCGCCTCGACGGTGCCGGTGACATCGCGCAGCGCGTAGAGCTTCTTGTCGGCCGGCGCGAGCCCCGAGCCCGCGGCGCAGATGACCGCGCCGACACCGGCCAGCTGGGCGAACAGCTCATCGTTCGACAGCGCCGCGCGCCAACCCGGGATCGATTCGAGCTTGTCGAGGGTCCCTCCGGTGTGACCGAGTCCGCGGCCCGACAGCTGCGGCACGGCGACGCCGAACGAAGCGACCAGCGGCGCCAGCGGCAGGGTGATCTTGTCGCCGACTCCCCCGGTCGAGTGCTTGTCGACGGTCGGCTTGCCGAGGCCGGAGAAGCTCATCCGCTCGCCGGATGCGATCATCGCGTCGGTCATGACGCGGATCTCATCGCGCTCCATGCCGTTCAGAAGGATCGCCATCGTGAAAGCCGACATCTGCGCGTCGGAGACGTAGCCGCGCGTGTACGCGTCGATCATCCACCGCAGCGCATCTTCGTCGACCGCGCCCCCGTCGCGCTTGGCGCGGATGACATCCACGGCGTCATGGGGCTCGACGGCGGCGTGGGAGGTGTGGTCGCTCAATGCATCTCCGAGGTGCGCTCGGGGGCGAGGTCGCGCGGCCCGAACGCGTCGGGCAGGACGTCGTCGATGGTGCGGATGCCGGAGACGGTCTCGAGAAGCATGCCGGGGATGGCATGTTCGTAGAGCAGCTGGCGGCAGCGGCCGCACGGCATGAGGGTCTGCCCCTCGCCGTCGACGCACACGAACGCCACGAGCTGGCCTCCGCCGGACATGTGGAGCTCGGACACGAGCCCGCACTCCGCGCACAGGGTGACCCCGTACGACGCGTTCTCGACGTTGCAGCCGGCGACGATGCGCCCGTCGGTGACGAGGGCCGCCGCCCCCACCTTGAAGCGCGAATACGGCGCATAGGCGCGCTGCATCGCCTCGGTCGCGGCCGCGCGCAGCACGTCCCAATCGATGTCGGTCATGTCCTCATCCCTTGATGTACGGCTTGCCCGCGGCGGCGGGTGCCCGCACCTGCCCGGCGAAGCCGACCACGGCCAGCACGGTCACGATGTACGGCAGCATCGCCATGAACTCCGACGGGATGGGCGAGCCCAGGTTCGTCAGGAGCGTCTCGAGGTTCGTGGTGAACCCGAACAGCAGGGCGGCGAGGGTCGCCCGCAGCGGGTCCCATCCTCCGAAGATGACCGCCGCGAGCGCAATGAATCCGAGGCCGCCGGTCATCTCCTTGTCGAAGGAGCCGACCGAGCCGAGCGTGAAGTACGCCCCGCCGATGCCGGCGATGGCACCGGCGAGCAGCACGTTCCAGAACCGGGTCGGGTTCACCTTGATCCCGACGGTGTCCGCCGCCTGAGGGTGCTCGCCGACCGCCCGCAGCCGCAGTCCCCAGCGGGTCTTGTACAGCCCCCACGCGACCAGCGGCACCGCGACGTACATGATGTAGACGATCAGGGTCTGGTTGAACACGACCGGACCGAGGATGGGGATCTCCGACAGGAACGGGATCGGCACCCGCGGGAAGCGCGGCGGCGAGTTGAGCGCCTCGGAGTTCGGGTTCAGCAGCGCGCCGTGCAGGAAGCTGGTGAGTCCGGTGATGAGCACGTTCAGCACGACGCCGACGATGACCTGCTCGACGAGGTACTTGATGGAGAACACGGCGAGCACGGCTCCGACGAGGGCGCCCGCGACGAGGGCGCCGACGAGTCCCAGCAGCACCGATCCGGTGATCGAGGCGATGACCGCCGAGCTGAAGGCCGCGAAGAGGAACTGCGCCTCGATCGCGACGTTGACCACGCCGACCCGCTCGCCGATGACACCGCCCAGTGCGCCGAACACGAGGGGAACCGACAGCGACACCGCGCCGAACAGGAGCCCGGTGACCGGCACCAGCCCGCCCGCGGCAGACCACGTGAGGAACGCGAACACGGCCAGCAGCGCGAAGACGATCGGCACCCACAGCCCGACCTTTCGGAAGGTCGCCACCGCCCAGAACGCGTACGCGGTGAGCAGCGCGAGGACGATCGCGCAGATGGTGACCGCCGGCGCGGTCGGGATGCCGATGTCGCCCAGGTCGATGGATGCGGTGCGGTCGCCGAGGCGATAGGTGCTGACGCCGTCGCGACCGAAGACGAACGCCATGAGCCAGATCAGGGCGGTCGCCACGGCGAGGGAGATCGGCAGCTTGAAGTGACGCTTCCTCACGCGTTCTCGCACGATCGCGCCACCGGAGGCGGAGGTCGGAAGGCTCGTGTCGATGCTCATGCCGCACCCGCCTTCGCCGCGCGACGGGCTCGTCGCTTCGCGGAGAGCTCGCTGTCGTCCTGGGGCAGGAAGAAGATGGTGCGGATCAGCGGCGGCGCCGCGATGAACAGCACGATGAGCGCCTGCACGACCACCACGATGTCGACGGGGATGTCCTGCGCCACCTGCATCGTGAAGCTGCCGGCCTTCAGCGCACCGAACAGGATGCCCGCGGCGAAGACGCCCCAGGCCTTGCTGCGGCCGAGGAGCGCGACCGTGATCGCGTCGAAGCCGATGCCCGCGTCGATGCCGCTGCCGAAGCCACTCGTGATCGTTCCGGAGATCTGGTTGACGCCCGCGAGGCCGGCGAGGGCACCGGCGAAGGCCATGGCGTAGAAGATGATCCGCTCGACGTTCACGCCGGCGGCACGCGCGGCGAACGGGTTCTCGCCGACCGCGCGCATCCGGAACCCGAGACTGGACCGTTCGACCAGCCACCACACGAAGGCCGTTGCGGCGATGGCGACGATGAAGCCCCAGTTGACCGACAGCGGCGCCGGGAACAGTGACGGGAACTGCGCGGTCACCGGGGTCGGCGACGAGATCGGCTGCGTGCCGCCGGGCCGCTGGAGCAGCCCGGGTGTGGCCAGCAGCCACGCGACGAAGTAGAACGCCACGAAGTTCAGCATGATCGTGAGGATCACCTCGTGCGCGCCGGTGCGGGCTTTGAGGAATCCGACGAGACCGCCCCACAGCGCGCCGCCGAGCAGACCCGCAGCGATGGTCAGCGGCAGGTGGATCAGCAGCGGGGCCTGCACCGTGGTCGCCACGGTCGCGGCGGCGGCGATGCCGATGAGCATCTGACCGCGCGCACCGATGTTGAACAGGCCGACCCGGAACGCCAGGCCCACGCCGAGACCGGCCGCGATGAGCGGTGTGGCGAAGTTCAGGGTGTCGGTGATCGGCTTGACCGCGCGCACGAACGTGTCCGCCTCGTAGTTCCAGATCGCACCTCGGAAGAGCGACGAGTACGCGCCCGCGAACGACTGCCACACGGCGATGACGGTGTCCTGCGGCCGCGCGAAGAAGTAGCCGGCCGCGGACTGCACCTCGGGGTCGGTGAGGGCGACGAGGATGCCGCCGATCAGCATCGCCAGCACGATCGCGAGGATCGTGGTGACGATGTTGCCGCGCAGGATCTCCCGGATCACCTGGTTCTGGCGCGGCGGCGGTGGCGTGTCGCCAGCGGGTGTCTGGCTGGCGGATTCACCCGCGGCGGTGCGGGTGAGGACCGGGTCGCTCCCACCGGGGCCGAGGCTGCTGCTCTCGGGGCTCTGGCCGCTCACGCGGTGACCTCCTCATCGGCCGCCGCGACGGGCGGCTTCTCTCCGGCCATCATGAGACCGAGGACTTCGCGCGGCGCGTCGCCGGGCACGATGCCCACGATGCGTCCGCGGTACATGACCGCGATGCGGTCGGCGAGCGCGGAGACCTCATCCAGCTCGGTGGAGACGACGATCACCGGAACGCCGGCGTCGCGGGTGGCGACGATGCGCTTGTGGACGAATTCGATCGACCCGACGTCGATGCCGCGAGTCGGCTGCGAGGCGACGAACAGCTTCAAATCGCGGCTGAGCTCTCGTGCGAGCACGACCTTCTGCTGGTTTCCGCCGGACAGCCGGCCGGCGGCGAGATCCGGGCCCTGGGTGCGGATGTCGAACTCGGCGATCTTCTCCTCAGCGAACTCCCGCAGCACCCCGCGCTTGAGCGTCGCGGCGGCGAAGAACGGCGCTCCGCTGGAGCGGTTGAGGATGAGGTTGTCGGCGACGCTGAACTCGCCGACGAGTCCTTCGACCTTGCGATCCTCCGGCACGAACCCGACGCCCTCGTCGATGATCTGCTTGACGGTCTTGCCGACCAGCTCCTCGCCGTCGAGGGAGATCGAGCCGGTGAGCTTGCGCTGCAGACCGATGATGGCCTCGGTGAGCTCGGTCTGACCGTTGCCCTGCACCCCCGCGATCGCGAGCACCTCGCCCGGTCGCACGGCGAAGGAGATGTCGTCGACGACGATCTGGTCGGTGTCGTCGACCACGCGGAGGTTCTCGACGACGAGTCCTCCTTCGCGCAGCTGGGGCGCATCCTTCTGCACCGTCAGCTCGACGGCACGGCCGACCATGAGCGAGGCGAGCTCGGCGTTCGAAGCGGTCGGCGCGGCCTCGCCGACGACCGATCCGAGGCGGATGACGGTGATGCGGTCCGCCACTTCGCGGACCTCCCGCAGCTTGTGGGTGATGAAGACGATGGATGTGCCCTCGTCGCGCAGCTGACGCATGATGCCCATCAGCTCGTCGGTCTCCTGGGGCGTGAGGACGGCGGTGGGTTCGTCGAACACGAGCACCCTCGCGTCGCGCGAGAGCGCCTTGATGATCTCGACGCGCTGCTGCGCCCCGACCGGCAGGTCGCCGACGAGCGCGTCGGGGTCGATGTGGAAGCCGAAGCGGGCGGCCACCTCGTTCACGTGGGAACGTGCCTTGTCGAGGTCCAGAGCTCCGATGCCCGTGGTGTCCTCGTGTCCGAGCATGACGTTCTCGGCGACGGTGAAGACCGGGATGAGCATGAAGTGCTGGTGCACCATGCCGATGCCCGCGGCCATCGCATCGCCGGGTCCGGCGAAGTGCTGCACCTCGCCGTCGATGACGATGTCGCCCTCCTCCGCGGTGTAGAGGCCGTACAGCACGTTCATCAGCGTGCTCTTGCCGGCGCCGTTCTCGCCCAGGAGGCAATGAATCTCTCCCGGCTCGACCACCAGATCGATGTGGTCGTTGGCCACCAGTGAGCCGAAGCGTTTGGTGATCCCTCGAAGCTCGAGCGTCATATCCGCCAATCTATCGATTCGACAGGCGGCCGGACAGATGCACGCATCTGCCCGGCCGCCGGGGTGTTTCCGCGCCGCTTACGGGGAAGCGGGCGACGTGGCGTCGATCGATCCGTCGATGATGCCCGCGCGGATCTCCTCGAGCTCTGCGGCCAGGTCGGGGTCGACCATGTCCTCGAAGTCGTGGAACGACGAGATGCCGACACCGTCGTTCTCGAGGGTTCCGACGAACGGGGTGACGTCGAACTCGTCGTTCGCTGCCTGCACAGCGGCCTCGTACACGGCGACGTCCATCCCCTTGAGGATCGACAGCAGCAGCAGATCGGCGACCGACGGGTCGGTCTCGTAGACGTCGGCGTCGACCCCCATCAGGGCGATGTCGCCACCGGAGTCGCGGATCGCCTCAGCGGCCGACTGGTAGATCGGGCCGCCGACGGGCAGGAGCACGTCGACGTCCTGGTCGATGATGCCCTGGGCGACCTGCTTGGCGCGGTCGTTCGCGGCGAACTCCTCGGTGAACTGGCCCTCCTGGGACTCGATGTCCCAGCCGACGACCTCGACCTCGGTGTCGTTCTGCTCGTTGTAGTACTCCACGCCGAGCTGGAAGCCGTCCATGAAGATCGTCACCGGCGGGATCTTCGCCCCACCGAAGGTGCCGACCTTGCCCGACTCGGTGTACGAGGCTGCGGCGTATCCGCCGAGGAAGGCGGCCTGCGCGGTGTCGAAGACCAGCGGCTTGATGTTCGGGGCGTCGGTCTCGCCGTCGAAGTCGTTGTCGGCCCAGTCGTCGATGATGGCGAACTCGACGTCGGGGTTGGCCTGGGCCGCGGTGACCGTCGGCGCGCTCAGCAGGAAGCCGACCGAGACGATGAAGTCGCAGCCCTCGGCCACGAGGTTGTCGAGGTTCGCCTCGTAGTCGCTGGCCGAGGCGGACTCGGTCGTGGCGATCTCGAAGCCCAGTTCCTCCCTCGCCTGCTCGAGGCCGGCCAGGCCCAGCTGGTTGAAGGACTTGTCGTTGAAGCCGCCCTCGTCAGAGACCATGCAGGCCTTGAAGTCGGACATGCCCTCGGCGGCGGTGTCGGTGGTGTCGTCCTCGGGGGCCGAGCCGCAGCCGGCGAGGGCGACGAGCAGGCCCGCGGCGGCTGTGGCGCCGACGAGCTTCTTGGTGCGTGAGATGGTCAACTCAGCCTCCACATACAGGTCCCGTGACTCTCACGGGGACTGCATCAAGTTACACAGTGCGAAGGAGAATCGACAGAGAGCGGGCACAGTCACCGAGGAATGGTTACAAACCTGCAATAAGCGCTGAAGCGCCGGTCACAGCACGTCGCCCCGACCGGACAGTTTGAGCGCGTCGACGACACCCTTCACCCGTTGCGCGTTCTCGCTCGTGGTGACCAGCAGCGCATCCTCGGTGTCGACGACCACGATGTCGCGCACGCCGATGAGGCTGATCACCCGAGACGTCTGGCTCACCACGATGCCGCTCGCGGCATCCGACAGAATGCGCGCGTTCTCCCCGAGGATCGCGAGGTCGTTGTGGCGGCCGTGCGAGTTGAGCTTGGCGAGGCTGGCGAAATCGCCCACGTCGTCCCAGTCGAAGTGCCCCGGGATAACCGCGAGTGCACCCTTGGCGGCCGCCGGCTCGGCCACGGCGTAGTCGATCGCGATCTTCGTCAGCGACGGCCACACGCGGTCGACGACGGGCCCCCGGCGCTCGCGGTCGTCCCATGCCTCGGCGAGTTCCATGAGCCCGGCGTGCAGATCCGGCTGATTGGCCTCGATCTCGGCGAGCAGCACATCCGCACGCGAGATGAACATGCCGGCGTTCCACAGGTAGGAGCGGTCGGCGAAGTAGGCCCGGGCCGTGTCGAGGTCGGGCTTCTCCACGAAGCTCTGCACGAGGGCCGCCTCGGGAGCTCCGTCGATGACGATGCCGTCGCCCTTCTTGATGTAGCCGAAGCCGATCGACGCCTCCGAGGGCTGGATGCCGATCGTGCAGACGTAGCCCTTGCGAGCCGTCTCCACGGCCTGCCGCACCGCCCAGTCGAACAGGTGCGGCACGCGGATGACGTGGTCGGCCGCGAACGATCCGATGATCACGTCGGGCTCCCGACGGTGCAGGATCGCGGCGGCCAGCCCGATCGCGGCGGCCGAGTCACGCGGCTCGGACTCGAGGAAGACGTTCTTGTCCGGGATCCCCGGCAATTGCTGCTCGACCGCGGCGCGATGCGCACGACCGGTCACCACCGAGATGCGCTCAGCGCCGGCGAGCGGTTCCAGGCGGTCCCACGTGTCGCGCAGCAGCGTCTGCCCCGAGCCGCTCAGGTCGTGCAGGAACTTCGGCGCGTCGGCGCGCGAGAGCGGCCACAGGCGGCTGCCGATCCCTCCGGCTGGGATGACGGCGTAGAAGTCGGCGATCGGCTCAGGCATGCGGCAAGGGTAGCGGCCGTGAGTGTCGGGGATGTGTCGCCCCGCTCGACCGGACAGATCTCTCGACGTCGAGAGAGTTAGGTCGCCCTAATCGCCGGAATCCCGCGGCGCCGAATAAGCTGGGACAGCGCCCGTGTGACGCAGGGGACCGTCGTCCCCGAAGGGGCATACCGCCCTCACCGTGTACGAGTCCAGGGAGGACGACCGTGTCTGCTCCAGCACGCGAGGTACCGACGGTGTCGCAGACGACATCGCGAGTGCCCCGAGGAACCCTCTATCGCGGCAACGAGGGGATGTGGTCCTGGGTCCTGCACCGCATCACCGGCGTCGCGATCTTCTTCTTCCTGCTCGTGCACGTGCTCGACACGTCGCTGATCCGCGTGTCGCCCGAGGCATACGACATCGTCATCGGCGCGTACAAGAACCCGCTGATGGGCATCGGCGAGGTCGCCCTGGTCGGCGCCATCGCGTATCACGCCTACAACGGGCTGCGCATCATCCTCGTCGACTTCTGGTCCAAGGGCGCGCGCTACCAGCGGCAGCTGTGGTGGGGAGTCCTGGGGCTCTGGGCGGTGACGATGGCCGGATTCGTTCCGCGTCACCTCATCAACGTCTTCGCCGACCTGGGAGGGGGCCACTGATGTCCGCCACCATCGCCGACCCGCGCTCGGCCCGCCCGGCCAGCCGCCGTCGCGGCAACCTCGAGAAGTGGGGCTGGATGTACATGCGCGCCTCGGGCGTGCTGCTGGTGGTGCTCATCTTCGGCCACCTGTTCGTCAACCTCATGACCGGCGACGGCATCCACCAGATCGACTTCGCGTTCGTGGCCGGAAAGCTCGCCAGCCCGTTCTGGCAGTGGTGGGACGTGCTCATGCTGTGGCTCGCCCTCATCCACGGCGCGAACGGCATGCGCACCATCGTGAACGACTACGTGACCCACAAGACCACGCGGAACGTGCTGGTGTGGGCGGTGTGGCTCGCCGCGGGCTTCCTCATCGTCCTCGGCACCCTGGTGGTCTTCACCTTCGACCCGTGCCTCGGCGTCACCTCGGACAGCTCCCTGTGGGCGATGTGCCAGGCCGCGTGAGCGACGAGAACCCTTCAGAGACGGAACAACAAGCCTGTGACCACTGAGACAGCGGACAGCTACGTCAAGGACGGCGTCCACTACCACCAGTTCGACATCGTGATCGTCGGCGCCGGCGGCGCCGGCATGCGGGCGGCGATCGAGGCCGGACCGGGTGCGAAGACCGCGGTCATCTCCAAGCTCTACCCCACGCGCTCCCACACCGGCGCGGCGCAGGGCGGCATGGCCGCGGCCCTCGCGAACGTCGAAGAGGACTCGTGGGAGTGGCACACCTTCGACACCGTCAAGGGCGGCGACTACCTCGTCGACCAGGACGCGGCCGAGATCCTCGCGAAGGAGGCCATCGACGCGGTCATCGACCTCGAGAACATGGGGCTTCCGTTCAACCGCACCCCCGAGGGCAAGATCGACCAGCGCCGTTTCGGCGGGCACACCGCCGAGCACGGCAAGAACCCGGTGCGCCGCGCGTGCTACGCGGCCGACCGCACGGGTCACATGATCCTGCAGACGCTGTTCCAGAACTGCGTCAAGCTCGGCATCAACTTCTTCAACGAGTTCTACGTGCTCGACCTGCTCACGGTGAAGGATGCCGACGGCGCGACCAAGGTCTCCGGCGTCGTCGCGTACGAGCTCGCCACCGGCGACCTGCACGTGTTCCAGTCCAAGGCGGTCGTCTTCGCCACCGGCGGGTTCGGCAAGATCTTCAAGACGACCTCCAACGCCCACACGCTCACCGGCGACGGCGTCGGCATCGTGTGGCGCAAGGGCCTGCCGCTGGAGGACATGGAGTTCTTCCAGTTCCATCCGACGGGCCTTGCCGGCCTCGGCATCCTGCTCACCGAGGGCGCCCGCGGCGAGGGCGCGATCCTGCGCAACGCGTCTGGTGAGCGCTTCATGGAGCGCTACGCCCCGACGATCAAGGACCTCGCGCCGCGCGACATCGTCGCCCGCTGCATGGTGCAGGAGGTCGCGGAGGGCCGCGGCGCCGGGCCCCACAAGGACTACGTGCTCCTGGACTGCACGCACCTGGGCGCCGAGGTGCTCGAGACCAAGCTCCCCGACATCACCGAGTTCGCCCGCACGTACCTCGGCGTCGACCCGGTCGTCGAGCCGGTGCCGGTGATGCCGACCGCGCACTACGCGATGGGCGGCATCCCGACCAATGTCGCCGCCGAAGTGCTCAGCGACAACGACACCGTCGTTCCGGGCCTGTACGCCGCGGGAGAATGCGCGTGCGTGTCGGTGCACGGCTCGAACCGCCTGGGCACCAACTCGCTGCTCGACATCAACGTCTTCGGCAAGCGCGCCGGGCGCAACGCCGTCGCCTACGTGCAGGACGCGGAGTTCGTGCCGCTCCCCGAGGATCCCGCCGGCGCCGTGCGCGACCTGATCGAGGGCCTGCGCGCGGGCACCGGCACGGAGCGCATCGCGGTGCTGCGCAAGACCCTGCAGGACGAGATGGACAAGAAGGCCCAGGTCTTCCGCACCGACGAGTCGCTCGGCGAGATGCTCGAGACGATCGAGGAGCTCCGCGAGCGGTTCAAGAACATCCACGTCGACGACAAGGGCAAGCGGTTCAACACCGACCTTCTCGAGGCCGTCGAGCTCGGGTTCCTCCTCGACATCGCCGAGGTCGTCGTGGTCGCGGCCCGCAACCGCAAGGAGAGCCGCGGCGGGCACATGCGCGACGACTTCCCCAAGCGCGACGACGAGAACTACATGCAGCACACCATGTCGTACCTCACCGGCGACCCCCACTCGTCGCACGCCGACGATCACATCTCGCTGGGCTGGAAGCCCGTCGTGATCACCCGCTACCAGCCGATGGAGAGGAAGTACTGATGTCAACCGCACTGGTCGACCCCGACGCCATCGCCGACATCGAGGCGGACGACGACACCGGGGTGCAGGCGTTCCTCGTCACCTTCATCATCCGCCGGTTCGACCCCGAGGTCGACGCCGAGCCGCGCTGGGTCGACTACGACGTCGAGCTGTTCTCGACCGACCGTGTCCTGGATGCGCTGCACAAGATCAAGTGGGAGGTCGACGGTTCGCTGACCTTCCGCCGCTCGTGCGCCCACGGCATCTGCGGCTCCGACGCGATGCGCATCAACGGTCGCAACCGGCTGGCGTGCAAGACGCTCATCAAGGACCTCGACATCTCGCAGCCGATCTACGTCGAGGCGATCAAGGGCCTTCCGCTGGAGAAGGACCTCGTGGTCGACATGGAGCCCTTCTTCGCCTCGTACCGCGAGGTGCAGCCCTTCCTCATCTCGAACTCGGCCCCGGAGCCCGGGAAGGAGCGCGTGCAGTCCATCAAGGACCGCGCGATCTTCGACGACACCACCAAGTGCATCCTCTGCGCGGCGTGCACGTCGTCGTGCCCGGTGTTCTGGACCGACGGCCAGTACTTCGGGCCCGCCGCGATCGTCAACGCCCACCGGTTCATCTTCGATTCGCGCGACGACGCGGGCGACGTGCGGCTGGACATCCTCAACGACAAGGAAGGCGTGTGGCGCTGCCGCACGACCTTCAACTGCACCGAGGCGTGTCCGCGCGGCATCGAGGTGACCAAGGCGATCGCCGAGGTCAAGCAGGCGGTCCTGCGCGGTGGCGCGTGAGGGGCGCCCTCGTCGCGTCATAGTCTGAGGGTGTGAGACGCTCGCGGCACGGTCATCCGGAGACCCCCGGCACCGGGGATCCGCGTGAGATGACCGTCGCCGAGGCGACCCACGAGGAGCAGACGCTCCGAGCGCGGTGGGAATCCACGCAGGAGGTGCTGCGCGAGAGGTTCGAAGAGCCGATCGGGCGCGCGACCACCCTCACGCGCAAGACGCTCGCGTGGTTCCCCGTCCGGGTGTGGCGGCACTTCCTGCAGCACAACGGGTTCCTCCTCGCCGCGGGCGTGAGCTACCAGGCGCTGTTCGCGATCTTCGCCACCATCTACGTCGCCTTCGCGGTCGCGGGCCTGTGGCTCGGGGGCAGTCCCGAGGCGATCGACGCGATGATCCGCGCGATCAACAGCTACATCCCCGACCTCATCAGCGACGACGGCGAGGGCCTGTTCACCACGGCGCAGGTGACCGAGATCGCCACCAGCAGCACCGGCGTGCTCGGCATCACCGGCATCGTCGCACTGGTCACCCTGATCTGGACGGCGATCGGGTTCATCACGTTCGCCCGCCGCGCCGTGCGGGACATCTTCGGCATTCCCCCGGATCGCCGCAGCTATTTCCTGCTCAAGGCGAGGGATCTGCTGGCTTCGGCGATCTTCGGGGCCGCGCTCCTGGTGGGATCGGGCCTCGGGTTCGTGGGCACGTGGGCGCTCGGGCTGCTGTTCGACCTGCTCGGGTGGCCGACGACGTCGACGATCTACAACGTGCTCGGTCAGGCTGCGGCGCTGCTGGTGTCGTTCCTGCTGTTCTCAGCGGCACTCGCGTCGCTGGTGAAGTTCCTCACCGGCACCTCGCTGCGGTGGCGGCAGATCATCCCCGGCGCGGTGCTCGGGGGCGCCGCGATCACGGTGCTGCAGATCGGAGCCGGCTGGCTGCTGATCTACACGCCTTCCAACCCGCTGCTGGCGACGTTCGCGATCTTCGTCGGGCTGCTGCTGTGGTTCCGCATCATCGGGGTCATCATCCTCGTGGCGTCCTCGTGGATGGCGGTGGCCGCCACCGACGAGGACCTGCCGATTCTTCAGCGCACCGAGGAGGAACGACTCGCAGCGGAGCATGCGGCGCTCCTCACGGCGGCGCGCGTACGCCTGCGCAGCGCGCGTGCGGGGGCCGCCTCGGCGCCCTGGTACCGGCGCATCGCCGCGCGCCGCGCGGTGGCCGATGCCGAGAAGGAGCTGGCCGAGGTCGAGCGCTCCGCTCCCCCGCCGCCGAAGCGCGGCTCCCTCTTCGAGTAACGCCGTCGCCGCGGGCATGTCGGATGGCGCCGTTAGGCTGGCGGGCGTGTCTGAGCTCCTTCGCATCGCCTCCGTCAACGTCAACGGCATCCGGGCCGCCGTCCGCAAGGGGATGATCGAATGGCTCGACGCCACCGAGGTCGACGTGCTCGCGCTGCAGGAGGTGCGCGCCGACGCCGACCAGCTCGCGCACGCGCTGCCCGGGTGGGAGATCGTCGCTGACGAGTCGACGGCGAAGGGGCGCGCCGGCGTCGCCATCCTCACCCGCACCCCCGTGGCCGCCGTGCGCACCGAGCTGGGCGCGCCCGAGTTCGATTCCGCCGGCCGCTGGATCGAGGCCGACCTCGTCGTCGCCGGGGAGAGCCTCACGGTCGTCAGCGCCTACGTGCACACCGGCGAGGCCGAAACTCCCCGCCAAGACGAGAAGTGGGCCTTCCTCGACGCGATGGACGAGCGTCTCCCGGCGCTCCGCGCCGCATCCCCGCTCTCCCTCGTCATGGGCGATCTCAACGTCGGTCACCGGGAACTCGACATCAAGAACTGGCGAGGCAATAGGAAGAAGAGCGGATTCCTCCCCCGCGAGCGCGCCTACTTCGACCGTTGGCTCGCAGCCGAGGGTACCGAGGTCGAGGCCGTCGACGGCACACGCGGCACCGGCCTCGGCTGGGTCGACGTCGGCCGCCGCCACCACGGCGACGTGGAGGGGCCCTACACCTGGTGGTCCATGCGCGGTCGCGCGTTCGACAACGACACCGGATGGCGCATCGACTACCACCTCGCCACCCCGGAGCTCGCCGACCGGGTCGAGGGCTACCGCATCGATCGCGCACCCACGTGGGACACCCGGTGGAGCGACCACGCGCCGGTGATCGCGGACTATCGGATCGGATCCGTCTGACCGCGCCCTGACAGGGACCCGATGGGACGGCCGATGGGATCGATAACTATGGCGTCACGGCTTGCTATGTTCGCACGTCGCCGGGGTGGTGGGCCTCGATAGGGTGGGCCCGGACCATAACGACCACTGGGAGGTACGGATGGGTTATCGGAGTGCGCACGCGCGCGTCGCCACCGCATTGCTGGCCGCGACAGCCGTCGCACTCACCGCGTGCACCGCGGTGGAATCCGAACCGTCCGCAGACGGTCTTCACGGGCACGTCGCGCCCGTCGTCGAGGGCGCTGACACCGGCGACTGGGCGCTGACGGCGTGGGCCGTCGGCGCCGGTGAGCCGATCGAGCTCGGCCGGACCACGACCGAAGAGGACGGCGCCTTCCACCTCGATCCGGTCACGCTTCCCGAGGACCGCATCCTGCTCGTCGAAGCCGCGCACGGCGGGGCCGAGCGGGCCGACCTGGTCGCGGTGAGCGCATCCGATGACCTCACCGAGCTGACCCTCAACGAACGCACCACCGTGGCGGCCGCCTACGGTCTCGCCCAGTTCTTCGGACGCGAGCTCCCCTCGGGCGAGAACCCGGGCCTCGCCAACGCGACCGCGATGGCCGGCAACCTCGCCGACCCCGCGACCGGCGCCTACGGTGAGGTGTTGATGACCTCGCCGAACGCGTACGAGACGCAGACGCTGCCGGCCTTCACGTCGCTGTCGAACATCGTCGGCGCCTGCCTCGTCGATCGCGAGGTTTGTCACGACGTGTACGCGGCGGCGGGCGTCGACGACACCGCCTCGATGGCGTCCGCGATCGCCACCATCGCCCGCGATCCGTCTGCCGCGGCCGAGGAGCTCTTCGAGCTTTCGCAGCTCGAGCAGGGAGACCGCCCCGGGCTGGATGCGGCCCCCGCGGCGTGGACGCTCGCGCTGCGCTTCGACGGCGACGGCACCGATCTCGCCGGACCAGGGAACTTCGCCATCGATCCCGACGGCAACATCTGGATCAACAACAACTACGAGTACAACGCCGACCCGCAGACCCCGGTCTGCGGCAGCGACCAGATGTTCAAATTCTCGCCGACCGGTGCTCTCCTGGAGACGTACGAGGGCGGCGGCCTGTCGGGCTCGGGATACGGCATCGAGTTCACCGCGGACGGTCTGCTCTGGTTCAGCAACTTCGGGTTCGCCGCCGCCGCACCCGGGTGCCCCGAAGACGAGCAGCCGCCGCACAACAGCATGTCGCTGTTCACGTACGACGGTGAGGCACTCTCCCCCGATACGGGATTCACGGCGGGCGACCTCAGCTGGCCGCAGGGCATCGAGGTGTCCGACAACGGAGATGTATGGATCGCCAGCTGCGGGAACGACTCCGTCTCGGTGTATCCCGGCGGCGACCCCGAGTCCGCCGAGAACTTCGCCGATCTCGGACTCGAGCAGCCGTTCGACGTCGTCGACAACGGCGAGCACATCTTCGTCAGCGGGATCGCGAACAACACCGTCGCCGTGCTCGACCGCGACGGCACTCCGGTCGACGGCTCGCCGCTGACCGACCCCGGCTTCCAGAACCCGATGGGGCTGGCCACCGATGCCGACGGCAACGTCTGGGTGGCCAACTCCGGCACGACGACCCTGCCGTGCCCGGAGCGTCCGGCCGACGCGGAAGGCACCCCCTCGGTGTCGATGATCAGTGCCGACGGGTCGACCGTGTCATCCGCGTTCACGGGCGGCGGTGTGACCCGTCCGTGGGGCGTCACGACCGACGGCGACGGAAACGTCTGGGTCGCGAACTTCGCCGACCAGCGCCTTTCGGCCTTCTGCGGGGCGCAGGCGGAGACCTGCCCTCGCGGCCTGGAGACCGGCGAGGCGATCTCGCCCGACGACACCGGCTACGCCTTCGACGGATTCACCCGCAACACCGGCCTCGCCGTCGATCCATCCGGAAACGTATGGGTCGCCAACAACTGGGAGAACGTCCCGGTGCAGACCAATCCCGGCGCGCACCAGATCGTCGCGTTCGTCGGTGCTGCCGCGCCGCTCCCGGTGGCGCCGTTCACCGGGTCCGGCGAATGAGCCGGCGAGCGCGCCCATAGGATTGTCGGGTGAACAAACCGCGGCTCTACTCCGGAATGCAGCCCTCGGCCGACTCCCTCCAGATCGGCAACTACATCGGGGCTCTCATGCAGTGGCGCGACCTGCAGGAGTCGTATCAGGCCTTCTTCTCCGTCGTCGACCTCCACGCGCTCACCCAGCCGAACGACCCGGCCGAACTGCGCGCGAAGACCCGTCGCACGGCGGCGCAGTACATCGCCGCCGGCATCGAGCCCGCCAAGTCGACCCTGTACGTGCAGTCGCACGTGCCCGCCCACGCTGAACTCGCCTGGGTGCTCTCCACCGTCACCGGTTTCGGCGAGGCGGGCCGCATGACCCAGTTCAAGGACAAGTCCTCCCGCTACGGCAGCGACGCGACGTCGGTCGGGCTGTTCACCTACCCGGTGCTGATGGCCGCCGACATCCTGCTCTACCAGACCGACATCGTGCCGGTCGGCGACGACCAGAAGCAGCACGTCGAGCTCACCCGCGACCTCGCGGAGCGTTTCAACTCGCGCTTCGGGAAGACCTTCCAGGTGCCGATGCCGGTCATCCAGCAGGACACCGCGCGCATCTACGATCTGCAGAACCCGACCGCCAAGATGTCGAAGTCTGCCGAGTCCGACGCCGGGGTTCTGTGGCTGCTCGACGACCCGGCGGCATCGGCGAAGAAGATCATGCGCGCCGTCACCGACTCCGAGGGTGCTGTGCGGTACGACCGCGAGAACAAGCCCGGCGTCTCCAACCTGCTGGTGATCTTCGCGGCGCTCACGGGGCGACAAATTCCGGCGATCGAAGACGAATTCTCCGGCCGCGGTTACGGCGACTTCAAGAAGGCCCTCGCCGAAGTCGTCGTGACGGAGTTCGGACCGGTCCGCGAGCGCGCGCTGGCCCTGCTCGATGACCCGGCCGAGCTCGATCGGGTCCTGGCGGCCAACGCCGCGAAGGCCGAAGAGGTCGCCGACCGCACGCTGGCCGCGGTCTACGACAAGATCGGCCTCCTCCGCCGCGTCTGAGCCGCGGGTAGCGGCGTGGTGCGGTGCGGCCCGCCGTGGGCGGCGGCGCCGGTGCGGTGCGGCTCGGTTCGATCCCACCCCGCCTCGTGCCGCCCCGACTCGTGCCACCTCGCCTCGTGATCGGGCCGCCAGGGTGGTGGATCGCGCCGCCTGCCTCGCCACGTGCCACCTCGCCACGTGCCACCTCGCCTCGTGCACGAACTCAGGCTGAGCGAGCGCCAGCTTCCGGCGTCACCGCGTCGTGACGCGGCTGTGCCCCGCGCCCGCGTTGCACAGCCTGAGTACGTGCCTCGCGGCCGGCATTTCCACCGGACTGCCCGCCGAGCGACCCCGCCGCCCGGCCGTCGCTCCCTGATGGGAACCGGCCCGCCTCGACCCACCCGCCACGTGCCCGGACTCAGGCTGAACTCATCGCCGCTCGAGGTTTCCTGCGTCATGACGCGGCGGCCGATCAGCGGCGCGCGGCACAGCCTGAGTACGTGCCTGGCGGCCGGCGACACCGCAGCTGGCGCCGCAACCGGGACGATGGGACCTCACGCCCCGGTGCTGATACGACCGTCGCGGCGTGAGGCGAGCAGTCCACGCAGGCCTTCGGCGACTTCGTCGGGCTGGTACATGATCTGAGCGGCGGTCACGCGCCAGGTCACGTATCCACGTTGCGCGAGCGCCAGGTCGCGGCGCCGATCCTTCAGCTGCTGACGCCATGACGAGTGGAACTCCTCGCTGTCGCACTCGATCACGAGCCAGCCGTCGACGACGAGGTCGACCCGCCCGACCCCGCGCATCACCACCTGCAGCTCATAGGTCGCTCCTGTCGCCCGCACCATCAACCGCATGAGTGTCTCGCTGCCGGACTCGGCCCGCCCATCGAGGAGATCGCGGACGATGCCGTATTTCGCCGGAAGCGCGGCGAAGATCTCAGCGATCTCAGACGCTCCGACAAGGCCACGATGAAGCGCACTGTCGAGCGTCGCGACAGCGTGACGGGCGGGTTGGCAGAGCACGGCGTGGACGAGCGCATCCACCACATCCACACAAACATCACCCGTGCCGAGTGGACGAAGGAGCGGCAGCCAATGGAGCACGACACCCACCGAGACTCGCCCCCTGAGCGGAGTGAATCGGTCGTGGGGCGAGCGCATGCGACTCGCGTTCCCCGGAAGGTGCACGTGCAGCCCCTCGCCGGTGACCACGAAGACCTCGAGGAGCCGCAAGAGAGCGAGGCAGGTCAGTCGCCCACCGACCCGCACGGCTCGGATGAGGTCGGCTGGAGCGGACGACGGGAGGTAACGGTCTCGACGGGCACGGACGAGCACACCATCATCGACCGCGGCGCGGATAGCGCGGCGCGACATCCCTTCCGCCGTGAGCTCTGCACGTGTCCATGTCCGCCAGTCCGTCTGCATGACCAGCATCGTCGCGGCCCCTCGCGCCCGCTCACGCCATGCCGCCTTCGCCTGGGGATGACCTGCATCACGACGGCGCCTGTGCAGGGGAACACGTGCCCGAACGCAGGCTGCGCGCCACGGCCGTCGGCGTGTCACCCCGTCCGCGTCCGTCTCAGCCTGAGTTGGGACACCGGATCGGGTGCGGGGGCGCATGCAGCCCGGACGGGGGAACGGGCGGTGCGGCGTGCACGAATTCAGGTCCAGGGCCACCGCCAGCGGCGTGTCGGCGCCGTCCCGCACCTCCCAACCTGAGTTGGGTCACGAACAAGAGGGCTGACGGTCGGGGAGCCGCACGGAGAGACGTGCCGGGTGGGCAATTGAACCGGGCGGGAGACACGAGGCGGGAACCGGGCAGCGGGACGGCAGGGCAGCGCCGCAGCGTGCCGCCCTGGCATCACCTTCCCCGCACTCCTGAGCACCAACTCAGGCTGAGAATCACCGCTAACGGCGTGTTGGCACCGTCTGGCGCCTCACAGCCTGAGTTGGGGCACCAACGTAGCGAGAGACAGACGGGACAGCCAGGCAGGAGACGGACGGGGTTCCGGGCAGGAGACGGACGGGGCAACTGGGCAGGCAGGCGGGGCTGAGGAATGGCGGGGCGGGCGGAGGGATGGCAGGGCGGGGCTGAGGAATGGCGGGGCGGGCGGAGGAATGGGAGGGCGACGCAGGGCGGAGGAATGGGAGAGCGACGCAGGGCGGAGGAATGGGAGGGCGACGTAGGGTGGGGAGATGCGCGCCGTCGACCTGGCCACCGAACGCTTCGTGCTGACGGCGCCGGAGGCGGCCGACGTCGACGCCGTGTTCGCCGCATGCCAGGATCCGGAGATCCAACGGTGGACGACGGTGCCCGCGCCGTACGAGCGACACCACGCCGAGGAGTTCTGCACCGGAGCCGAAGATCGCTGGCGCACCGGCGTCGAGCAGACGTGGGCGATCCGCGAGGGCACGGCACTGCTCGGCGTCGTGGGGCTGAACCGCACGTCCGCGGACTCCGCCGAACTCGGATACTGGATCGCGCCCGCCGCGCGCGGCCGCGGCGTGCTCGTCGAAGCCGCCCGGGCCGCGCTCGACTGGGGGCTGGACCCGGCAGGTGGCGCCTACGCACGGATCGGATGGCGCGCCGCGGTCGGCAACCTCGCCTCGGCACGTGCCGCTCGCGCACTCGGATTCCACTTCGAAGGCATGTCGCGGATGGCGCTCCCCAGCCACCGCGGCCGGGAAGATGCGTGGCTCGCCGGCCTGCTGCCGGGCGATGACCGCTCCCCGCAGCCGTGGCCGATCCTGGAGCCGTCGGCGACCGCGTCCTGACCGTGTCGCGCCACGCGCCAACCCGCCGACGCCCGCCTGACGGATCCCTCCCGCGATCCGGCGGCCGGCACCAGCCTGCGCCCCGCCGCCGACCCCTGCCCGCCCAGCGGCCGCCCCGCCGTGCCAGGATGAGGGCATGCCCGAGATGCCGGAGGTGCAGGGACTCGTCGACTACCTCGACGGGCGGATCACCGGACTGACCGTCACCAAAGTCACCGTCACGAACATCGCGGCCCTGAAGACCTACGACCCGCCGGTGCAGTCGCTGCACGGCGCGGAGATCACGGGCGTGAGTCGACACGGCAAGTTCCTCGACGTCGCCGCAACCACCGCAACCGCCCCAACCGCCCCAGCCACAACCGACGTTGCCACAGCCACCCCCACCGCAACGACGGATGACGCCGTCCTGCACCTGGTCTTCCACCTCGCCAAGGCCGGATGGCTCCGCTGGTACGACGCCCTGCCGGCGACGGCTCTCCGCCCGGGCAAGTCCCCCATCGCCGCGCGCGTCGCCCTGTCGGACGGGTCCGGCTTCGACCTCACCGAGGCGGGCACCAAGAAGTCGCTGTCGGTGTCGATCGTGCGCAACCCGGCGGATATGCCCGGCGTCGCCCGCCTCGGGCCCGACCCGCTCGATCCGGCCTTCACCGTCGACACCCTCGCGGGCGTGCTCGCCGGTCGTCGCACGCAGATCAAGGGCGTGCTGCGCGACCAGAGCCTCATCGCCGGGATCGGCAACGCCTACTCGGATGAGATCCTGCACGCCGCGCGGATGTCGCCCTACGCGCTGGCGTCGTCGCTCGACGCCGACACCGTCTCGCACCTGTACGAGGCGATGCAGGCGACGATCGCGGAGGCCCTCGCCGCCGCGTCGGGGAAGCCACCGGCCGACCTCAAGGACGCCAAGCGCCGCGGCATGAAGGTGCACGCCCGGCGCGGCGAGGCGTGTCCGGTCTGCGGCGACGAGGTGCGCAGCGTCTTCTTCGCCGACAACTCCCTCGAGTACTGCCCGACGTGCCAGACCGGCGGCAAGATCCTCGCCGATCGCCGCCTGTCACGACTGCTGAAGTGACCCGCCGTCGTCGGTCGTGCCCATGAGCACGCGCGCGTCGTCATCGACCCAGTCCAGGGACTTCGACACGGCCTTGCGCCACAGCCGACGTCGCCGGTCGCGCTCGTCGGTGCTCATGCGCGGCTCGAACCGGCGGTCCTCGCGCCAGTGCGCCCGCAGCTCGTCGTGGTCGGCCCACACTCCGGTGGCAAGGCCGGCCGCGTAGGCCGCGCCGAGCGCCGTGGTCTCGACCACCTGCGGGCGCACGACCGGGATGCCGAGGATGTCGGCCTGGAACTGCATGAGCAGGTCGTTCTTCGTCATGCCGCCGTCCACCCGCAGCTCCTCGAGCGGGTGGCCGGTGTCGGCCTCGACGGCCTCGATGACATCCCACGACTGGAAGGCGGTCGACTCGAGGGCCGCGCGAGCGATGTGATGCCGGTTGACGTAGCGGGTGAGCCCGACGATGGCCCCGCGCGCATCCGGACGCCAGTGCGGGGCGAACAACCCGCTGAAGGCCGGCACGAAGTATGCGCCGCCGGCGTCGTCGACGCCTCCGGCGAGCTCCTCGACCTCGTCGGAGGAGCGGATGAGGCCGAGGTTGTCCCGCAGCCACTGCACGAGCGATCCCGTCACCGCGATCGACCCCTCGAGGGCGTAGCGCGCCGGCTCCTCACCGATCCGGTAGGCGACGGTGGTGATGAGACCGTTGCCCGAACGGACGATGTCGGTGCCGGTGCCCACGAGCAGGAAGTTCCCGGTGCCGTACGTGTTCTTCGACTCCCCCGGTTCGAACGCAGCCTGGCCGAACGTCGCCGCCTGCTGATCGCCGAGGATCCCCGCGATCGGGATCCCGGCGGCCTGGGCGGGCTCGACCACCTCGCCCACGACGGCGGAAGACGGGCGGATGCCGGGCAGCATCGAACGGGGGATGTCCCACATCCGCAGCATCTCGTCCGACCAATCGAGGGTCTCGAGATCCATCAACAGCGTGCGGCTGGCGTTGGTGACATCGGTGATGTGCTCGCGCCCGTCGGTGAGCTTCCAGATCACCCACGAGTCAGGCGTTCCGAACAGCAGGTCACCGGCCTCGGCGGCCCCGCGGGCGCCCTCGACGTTGTCGAGGATCCAAGCGATCTTCGAGGCGGAGAAGTAGGTGGCCAGCGGAAGCCCGGTCGTCCCGGCGAAGCGGTCCACGCCGCCGTCGGCGGCGAGACGGTCGACGCGCGGCTGGGTTCGGGTGTCCTGCCACACGATCGCGTTGGCGATCGGGCGTCCGGTGCGACGGTCCCACACCACAGCGGTCTCGCGTTGGTTGGTCACGCCGATGCCGGCGATGTCGCCCGCGGAGAGGCCGGACTGCTCCAGCACCGCTTCGAGGACCCACGACGTGTTGGTCCAGATCTCCTCGGGGTCGTGCTCGACCCAACCCGCTTTGGGGAAGATCTGCTCGTGCTCGCGCTGTGCGCTCGTGACGACGGATCCTCGGGCATCGAACACGATCGCCCGGGTCGAGGTGGTCCCCTGATCGATCGCGATCACGTGTTCGGCCACGTCGCCTCTTTCTTCTCGGATGGGATGCGGAGCACCCGTGGACCGGGTGCCCCGCATCGGGTCATACGACGTACGTCAGCGTATTCGACGCGGAGACCATGGCGACGGCGGCCGCCATGATCAGCCCGCCGATGTACGGGTTGGACGTCTCTCGGTAGATCTTCCGCGACACGATCGCCGCGACGGGGAGGATCACCAGGACCGGGAACAGCCAGATGCTGAAGATGCCTCCGAAGCCCGGGATGAGGTGACCGCTTGCCGCGAAGGTCACGTACTGCGCGATGACCAGGACGAGCGGACCCAGCGCGTTGAAGAACGCCAACAGGGCAGTGTTGATCCACTCGCGACCACCGATGGTCACACGGTTGAAGACGTTCACGGCGACGGAGTTCGCGACAAAGTAGATCACGAATAGCGGCAGAACGATCAGCGCGAGGCCGATCTTGTCGGGAGTGAACGCCCGCACCGCGAGGACCCACAGGCGGAAGTCGGTCTGGAAGAAGTAATCCACGACGAACACGAGTCCAAACGCCGCGACGACGGTCAGCAGCGCGACGGCGACACCGGCGCCGAACGGCCGCCATCCCTGCCAGAGACCGCGGGCGGCGAGGCCGGAGTTCGAGCCACGCATCGTGAACCACCACGCGGCCAACAGCACCAGGAGGGTGAAGACGCCGTTGACGGCGGCCCAGAACCCGATGAAGTACGGCGGGGTCTGCGGGATGAACGCCGGCACGAGACCGGTGAAGGCCTGCTGGCTCAGCCACACGTACGTGACGGCGCTGACGACGGCGGACACCGCCAGGCCACCCCAGAACCACAGCTTCGCAGCGCGTCCGGCCAGTGGTTGCGCGTCAGGGGCGGGGAGGCGAGCTGCTGCGAACATCTTCGTCGTCACCAGAGCACGGGCGAACGCCACGAGGAAGATTCCGAATCCGATGAGTCCGAGAGTGTTGAAGAAGACCTTCCACTGCCACACCTGATTGGCGGCGTCGATCGGATTCGGCGACTCGAACACGGTGTCGAAGAATTCCACCAGGTCGCCTGCCGCCGTCGCGGACGTGTGGGACCACGGGTGAGTCTGGTCGAGGCTGTAGATCACGCGGGAGCTGTCGGTGCCGTCGATCGCCTCGTCGTAGTAGACCCCGGCCTCGCGCTCGTCGGTGAACGACGACGGATCGGCTCCGAAGTGCAGGAAGGACTGCGCGTTATCGGTCGAGACGTAGTCCCGAGGGGCGGTGAGCACGACGCCGTTCTCGTCGTAGGTGCGGAAGAAGAACTCGTCGTACTTCGCCTGGATGAGTCCCGTGTCGCGGGCGCCGTAGATGTTGACCCACTGCCCCGTCTCGGGATTCTGGTAGATCGGGTCGTTGTCGACCAGCAGCACGGCGGCGATGAGCGGCTCGTCGGCTTCGTTGTCCTCGAGCACGGAGAAGTTCGCGGCACGGGCGCCGTTGGAGTGACCTGTCACGCCGATCTCCTCAGCGTCGACGTATGGCAGGTCATGCATGAGCTTGACGGCGTCGTACATGCCGGTGCCGGCGACGGCCTCCTCGCCGGGGACGAGCCAGTCGCTGTCGCCGTGGCCGTACATGTCGATCGACATGACCACGAATCCTCGCCGCGCAAGCTCGACGTAGTTCAGGTCCTGCATTTCACGGTTGTTGAACCAGCCATGGCTGGCGACGACACCCGGGGCGGGGTTGTCGGCGGTGGCACTCTCAGGGATGTAGAGCAGTGCGCTCATCGCCTTCCCGGTGGGCGTCTCCCAGCGCAGATCCTTGATCTCGACGCTTCCGGCGTCGGTCTGGACGAGCGAAGCCCCGACGCCGGACACGGCGACGAGGATCAGGGAGAGCACCAGCCAGAAGGCATTCCGGCGGTACAGCTGCGGTTTCACGTGGACACTCCTTCGTGAGTCGGGTGGAGTCGAAGGATCGATCACGTCACCGTGAGATCCTGCGACTCCGGAACCCTAGCCAGCGGGTGAACACCGTCGCAACCGCCGTGCACATATGTGCATTCTCACGCCGGAATGTTCGCGTCGGCCGACGCCTGCCATCCGTGGAGGGCGGCCAACTGATCCATCGTGCGCGCGATCTCGGAGCCGACGCGGGCCTCATCCCACCCCAGGACCGGCGCGACGGCCTCGGCGACCTCGGCAAAGATCTCGCGGGACAGCCGCCCGGTGAAAGCGAGGTCCGAGCGCCGCTGAAGCAGGTCGGCGAGGCGCTCGACATCCTCGGTGACCGCGAGGAAGCGCAGTTCTCCCGTCGAGAAGTCCGGGAGGGTCTCGAGCGCGCGATCGTCATCATCTTCGACGATCGCGTCGATCACGTCGCGCGCGATCGTGCCGTAGCGAGCAAGCAGGACGGCCGCGCGCTCGCGTCCGACACCGTCGGCGTGGCGTTCCACCCACGCCTGGCGCGACCGCTCGTCAGCCGGGTATCCCTTGCCGCCGCCGATCGCGAGGCCTCGCGTGGTCACCGAGCGCTCGCGACCGAGCTCTTTCAACGTGTCGTCGGAGAGGTGCTCCGCCGACGCGCGGAAGGTCGTCCACTTGCCGCCGACCAACGTGATCAGACGCGGCCCATCCGCGACCAGCTCGCCATGCTCGACGCGGTAGTCGCGAGAGACGAAGCCGGGCGGCAGGTCCTCGTGGCTGGGCAGCGGCCGCACGCCGCTGAAGCGGTAGACGATCTGAGACCGGTCGACGGCGATGTCGGGCAGCACCTGCGCGATGAGGTCGATGAAGTAGTCGACCTCGTCTTCCGTGCACACCGCCGGCTCCGTGATGTCGTGCTCGAGGTCGCTCGTGCCCACCAGCACGCGGCCCTTGAGGGGGTGGATGAGCACGATGCGTCCGTCGCTGTTCTCGAAGAACAGCTCGCGCCCGCCGGTCGCGTCCAGCAGCTCGGGGTGATCGAGGACGATGTGCGACCCCTTCGTCCCGGCCATGTAGCGGGTCTCTCGACCCAGTGCGTCGTTGACGAGGTCGGCCCAGGGACCCGCCGCGTTGATGACGATCTGGGCGGAGAAGGGGATCCGCCGCCCGGTCGGCCCGTCTTCGAGCACCACCTGGTCGCCGTCGATGGCAACAGCGGCCGTGTAGTTGACCGCGCGGGCGCGGTCGCCCCCGGCGGCGCGTGCGTCGCGAACGAGGTCCTGCCCGAGGCGCTCCGGGTCCCGGATCGCGGCGTCCCAGTACGTCGCGGTGTACTTCACGCCGGGACCGAGATCCGGCAGCACGCGAAGCGAACGCTTGCGCCCGTGGAACTCGTGCCGGGGAACGCGTCCGCCGTTGCGGGAGAAGGCGTCGTAGATCGTCAGTCCGACCTTGATCAGCAGCGCACCGCGCTCCTTCGGCTTTCCCGACCGATGCGTGAGCATGCGCAGCGGGGCATTGAACAGCCCCGAGAAGGCCGAGTGAATCGGGATGGTCGTCTGCAGCGGCTTGACGTAGTGCGGCGCCGTGCCGATGAGGTCGTTGCGCTCGCGGACGGCCTCGTGGACGAGGCGGAATTCCCCGTTCTCGAGGTAGCGCACCCCGCCGTGGATCATGTGGGACGACCCGGCCGAGGCGCCGCTGATGAAGTCGTTCTTCTCGACGAGGGCGACATCCACCCCCTGCAGCGCGAGGTCGCGGAAGGTGGCGACACCGTTGATGCCGCCGCCGATGATCAGAACCTCGGCGTGAGGCCGGGCAGCGAGGTCGGTGCGGAGGGAGGGCGCGTTTCGATCCGTCATGGTCGTCCTTTCGATCCGGTATCCATCATCACACCGCTGCGCGATATTTCAGCGGGTCTGCACACATGTGCAACCATGTCGTCATGGACGATATCGACGACGGGCGCGAAGGCGCATTCCGTGTAGACCGCGCGCACACCGCGGCGCACCTGTACTACGTGCAGAACCGCACCATGGATGCGATCGCCCGGGAATTGCGCACCTCGCGCTCGACGGTCTCTCGGCTGCTCTCCTACGCGCGCGCCCAGGGCATCGTCGACATCAGGATCCGCTCGCCGCACGAGGCCCCTCATACGCTGGAGTCGCGCATCGCGACGCGCCTCGGCGTCACCGCGCACGTGGTGCCGATGCCCGGCGACCTGCCCGAAGCGGAACGTCTGGCGCGCGTCGCCCTCGGCGCCGCCCACGTGATCCACGACTTCGTGCACTCGGAGCTCACCGTCGGCGTCGCATGGGGGTCGACGCTGGCCGCGGTCAGCACGCACCTCATTCCGAAACCCGTGCACGACACCACCTTCGTGCAGCTGAACGGCTCGGGGAACACGCATACGACCGGCCTGCTCTACGCCAGCGAGATCCTCAGCCGCTTCGGCGAGGCGTACCGCGGAAGCGTGCAGCAATTCCCGGTCCCGGCGTTCTTCGACGACCCCGAGACCAAGCGCCTGCTGTGGCGCGAGCGCAGCACGCGGCGCATCCTCGAGACGCAGGACAAGATGGGCCTCGTGCTCTTCAGCGTGGGGTCCGCGTCGGCGCGGGTACGCAGCCACGTATACTCCGGCGGATTCCTCGACCCGTCCGATCTCGGCGCCCTCGCCCGGGACGGTGTGGTCGGCGACGTCGCCACGGTCTTCTTCCGCGCCGACGGGTCCAGCGACGGCATCGCCCTGAACGAACGTGCGACGGGCCCCGACTTCGCGGCGCTGCGGCAGGTTCCGCGGCGCTGCTGCATCGTGGCGGGCGAGTCGAAGCTCGCGAGCCTGCGCGGCGCAATCGCGGCGGGCCTGGTGACCGACCTCGTCATCGACGAGGGAACGGCTCGCGCCCTGGTGGAGGACGACTGACGGCCGGGGTGTTACCTCGCGCATCGGGAATGAATGCCCGCGCGTGCGGTTGACCTAGAATGAGTGTCGACGTGCTCCGGGGTCGGTGAGAATCCGAACCGGCGGTGAAAGTCCGCGACCCCGCCTCGAGATCCGAACGGACGACGATGCGGGTTGATCCGGTGGAATTCCGGAACCGACGGTGATGCGACGGGGAAACCCGACGCGAGTCCGGATGGGAGGTGGCACGAGCGACGCTGACGCGTCGCCGCTTCCCGTCTTCCGTGTGCGCGATGATCTGCAGCAGCAGAGGTCAGACGGACGAGGAGATGACGGATGCCGGCCACCGCGGCGGAGAAGAGCGCGATGCGCCGCGCCCTCGACCTCGCCCTACGCGGCCCGCGAGGCGCGAACCCCCAGGTCGGCGCGGTCATCCTCTCCCCCGACGGTGAGATCCTCGCCGAGGGGTGGCACCGCGGCGCCGGCACCGCGCACGCCGAGGTCGACGCCCTGTCGCACCTGTCCGACGGTGCCGCGCGCGGCGCCACGGCCGTGGTCACCCTCGAGCCCTGCAATCACACCGGGCGCACCGGACCGTGCAGCGAAGCGCTCATCGCGGCGGGCATCGCCCGCGTCGTGTTCGCCGTCGACGACCCGGGAGAGGCATCCTCCGGCGGTGCCGATCGACTTCGCGCCGCCGGCATCGACGTGGAGCCGGCCGTTTTCGCCGCCGACGGCACCGACCTGCTCGGGTCATGGCTCGCGGTGCAGCGCCTCGGGCGTCCGCACGTGACGGTGAAGTGGGCGCAGTCACTCGACGGACGAGCCGCCGCCGCCGACGGCACGAGCCAGTGGATCACGGGCTCCGCGGCACGCGAAGACGTGCACCGCCGCCGCGCGGCGGCCGACGTCATCGTCGCCGGCATCGGCACGGTGCTCGCCGACGACCCCGCCCTCACCGCCCGCACCCCCTCCGGCGCGCTGCACGACTCCCAGCCGGTGCCGCTCGTGCTCGGGCGCCGCGACATCCCGCACGATGCGGCCGTGCGCCGGCATCCCCGCCCGTTCCTCCAGCGCGCGGGCGACGACCTGCCCGCGGTGCTGGCGGAGCTGCGCGGCCTCGGCTTCCATCGGGTGTTCGTCGAGGGCGGGCCCGCCGTCGCCTCGGCGTTCCTGCGCGCCGGCCTCGTCGACGACGTGATCGTCTACGTCGCCCCGGTGCTGCTCGGCGGTGCACGGCTCGCCCTGGGCGAGATCGGCGTGCCGACCATCGGGTCGGCCCTGCGGCTCGACACCGTCTCGATCGACCGACTCGGCGACGACGTGCGGATCATCGCCCACCCCTCCTCCGCCACGGCGGATCCGACGAAAGGCGCGTGAATGTTCACCGGAATCATCGAAGAACTCGGCGAGATCACCGACGTGGCGCTTTCCGGCGACGGCGTCCGGCTGACGGTGCGCGCGCCGATCGCGGTCTCCGACGCCTCCCACGGCGACTCCATCGCCGTCTCCGGCGTCTGCCTCACCGTCGTCGAGCAGGCCGCCGACGGGTTCACCGCCGACGTCATGAAGCAGACGCTCGACATGTCCACCCTCGCCGGGGCGGCGCCGGGTCGCCGGGTGAACATCGAGCGGGCCACCGCGACCGGCGGGCGCCTCGGCGGCCACATCGTGCAGGGACACATCGACGGCACCGGCGAGGTGCTCGAGGTGCGGCCCGGTGCGCAGTGGCTCGTGCTGCGGATCGGCCTGCCCGCTCACCTCGCGCCCCTCGTCGTCGACAAGGGCTCCATCGCCGTCGACGGGGTCTCCCTCACCGTCAGCTCCGCGAGTGCCGCCGACGCCGACGCGCCGTGGTTCGAGGTCTCCCTCATCCCCGAGACCCTCACGGCCACCACCCTCGGCGAGCGCGCGGCCGGTGACCGCGTGAACCTCGAGACCGACATCCTCGCGCGCCACGTGCAGCGACTCCTCGCCTTCGCGCCGACCGCCGGCGCAGATCCGGAAGGAGGCTCCCGATGAGCCTTTCCCCCATCTCCGACGCCCTCGACGCCCTACGCGCGGGACGCCCGGTCATCGTCGCCGACGACGAGAACCGCGAGAACGAAGGCGACGTCATCCTGTCCGCGCAGCTGGCGACGCCGGAATGGATCGCGTGGACCGTCCGATGGTCCAGCGGCTTCATCTGCGCGCCGATGCCCGCCGATCGCGCCGACGCCCTCGACCTGCCGCCGATGGTGGAGACCAACCAGGACGCCCGCGGCACCGCGTACACCGTGAGCGTCGACGCGGCCGACGGCATCACCACGGGCATCAGCGCCGCCGACCGCGCGCACACCCTCAACGTGCTGGCGAACCCCGCGTCGACGCCGTCGAGCGTGATCCGCCCCGGACACATCCTGCCGCTGCGCGCCGTTGACGGCGGCGTGCGGGAGCGCGGCGGACACACCGAGGCCGCCGTCGAGCTCATGCGGCTCGCGGGGCTGGAACCGGTGGGAGCGATCGCCGAGATCGTCGCGGAGGACGGGTCGATGATGCGCCTTCCCGGTCTGATCGAGCTCGGTCGACGCGACGGCGTGCCGGTGATCACGATCGAGCAGCTCATCGCGCACCTCGGGGAGGTCGACCCCGACGGCACCCGGTCCGGCCACGCGCATCGCCGCCGCGTGAGCCTGCGCGCGGAGTCGCGCGTTCCCACCTCCCACGGCGAGTTCCGCTTCCTCGCCTACAAGGACCGCGTGACCGGCACCGACCACATCGCCGTCGTCTCCGGCGACCTCTCCTCCGACGCCCCGCTCGTGCGGGTGCACTCGGAGTGCCTCACCGGTGAGGCGTTCGGATCGCTGAAGTGCGAGTGCGGATCGCAGCTGGATGCCGCCCTCGACGCGATCGAGCAGGACGGCGGCGTCGTGGTCTACATGCGCGGTCACGAAGGACGCGGCATCGGCCTCATCAACAAGCTCCGCGCCTACGGGCTGCAGGAGCGCGGCTACGACACCGTCGACGCCAACCTCGAGCTCGGGCTGCCGGCCGATGCGCGCGACTACGCCGCGGCCGCGGGCATCCTCGCCGACCTCGGCGTCGAGCGCGTGCGCCTGCTCACCAACAACACCGACAAGGTCAGCCAGCTGCGCGAACTCGGACTCGACATCGTCGAGCAGGTGCCGCTGCTGGTCGGCGTCGGACCCAACAACCACCAGTACCTCGCCACCAAGCGCGACCGCATGGGACACATCATCGCCGAGGAGGACCTCGCCGACGCGGTCGCGCAGATGAAGGAAGGAGCCGGCGCATGAGCGGCACCGGAGCACCCCAGACCCCCGCCCCCGTCGACGCGACGGGGCTCTCCGTCGTCGTGATCGCCGGCACGTGGCACGACACCATCACCGACGGGCTCGTCGCCGGCGCTCGACGCGTGCTGGATGCCAGCGGCGCCGACCACCGCCTCGTGCGCGTGCCCGGCTCGTTCGAGCTCGCCCTGGCGGCGCAGGCCGCCTTCGCGGGCGGGGCCGACGCGGTCGTGGCACTGGGCGTGATCATCCGCGGCGGCACGCCGCACTTCGACTTCGTCGCCGCCGCCGCCACCGACGGACTCACCCGCGTGTCGCTCGACGCCGGCAGACCCGTCGGGTTCGGCGTGCTCACCCTCGACGACGAACAGCAGGGACTCGACCGGGCGGGCCTGGAGGGCTCGAAAGAGGACAAGGGTGCGGAAGCGGCGGACGCCGCGGTGCGCACCGCTCTGGTCGCCCGCGCGCTGCGCGGCTGACGGGGCGACGGTGAGGTCGTCCTTGCTGGCGGCCTCGCATCCGGCGCCGTAGGTTGTGTCGCATGGAGTTCCTTCGCCACCTCGTCGTGCTCGTCCATCTCGTCGGGTTCGCCCTGCTCTTCGGCGCATGGGCGGTCGAGGCCATCGGTGGCCGTCGGAACGTGACACGGCTGATGAACTGGGGCCTCGCCGTCGCCGCCGCCGCGGGCCTCGCCCTCGCCGCTCCGTGGGGAGTGTCGTACGAGCTGAACTACATCAAGATCGGCGTCAAGCTCGTCATCCTCCTCGTCATCGGAGCGCTGCTCGGGATCGGCTCCGCACGGCAGCGCAAGCGCGGCTCGGTGCCGACCGGCGTCTTCTGGTCGATCGGCGCGCTGACGCTCGCGAACGCGGCCATCGCGGTGCTCTGGACGTGATCCGGATCGGCGGGCGCCGAGAGTAAGCTTGTCGCTCGCTATGACTTCCCCCCGAACCGCTCCGGCGAATCCCCGCTCTCGCGTCATCACCGCGAGCCTCGTCGGCACGACGATCGAGTTCTACGACTTCTACGTCTACGCCACCGCTGCCGTGCTGGTCTTCCCGGCGCTCTTCTTCCCCACCGGGAACGACACGACCGCTCTGCTGCTGTCGTTCAGCGTCTTCGGCGCGGCGATGATCGCCCGCCCGCTGGGGGCCATCGTCTTCGGCCATTTCGGCGACCGGTTCGGCCGCAAGATCACGCTGGTGTGGTCCCTGCTCACCATGGGCGTCGCCACGATCCTCATCGGGTGCCTCCCCACCTTCCAGGACATCGGCGCCGCTGCCGCGGTGCTCCTGCTCGTCCTGCGCCTCGCCCAGGGCTTCGCGCTGGGCGGCGAGTGGTCCGGCGCGGCGCTCGTGGCGACGGAGAACGCGCCGAAGGGCAAGCGCGCCTGGTACGGCACCTTCCCGCAGCTCGGCGCTCCGCTCGGGTTCATCATCGCCAACAGCGTTTTCCTCGCGATCAGCTGGGCCCTCCCGCACCCCGACGGCCCCACGCAGCAGTCCGAGGCGTTCCTCGCGTGGGGATGGCGCGTGCCGTTCCTGTTCTCGGCCGTCATGGTGATCATCGGACTGTGGGTGCGCCTGCGCCTGGTGGAGTCGGAGACGTTCGTGAAGGCCGGAGCGCACGGCGCGCTGCGCAAGTTCCCCCTGGTCACGGTGGTCCGCCGCAACGGCTGGCAGATCGTGCTCGGCACGTTCATCATGCTGGCCACCTACGTGCTGTTCTACCTGATGACAAACTTCACGCTCTCCTACGGCACCAAGGCGGCCGACCTCGATACCGCCACGGCGGCGGCCCGCACGGCCGCGGAGGCATCCGGCCAGAGCTTCGACGCGGCCGCGTTCGCCGACCAGTTCTACCCCGGGCTCGGCTTCGGCTACACCGACTTCGTGCTGATGCAGATCATCGGCGTGGTCTTCTTCGGCATCTTCACCCTGCTGGCCGGTCCCGTCGCCGACGCGATCGGCCGACGGCGCCTGCTGCTGTGGATCACGGGGCTGATCATCGTGTTCGGACTGACCTTCAACGTGTTCCTGCTGCCGCAGGCCGACCCGAAGTTCACCGGGGCGATGGTGCAGGCGTTCCTCGTGTTCGGGTTCATGCTCATGGGTGCCACGTTCGGGCCGATGGGCGCCGTCCTCCCCGAGCTGTTCCCGACGAACGTGCGCTACTCGGGATCGGCGATCGCCTACAACCTCTCCTCGATCCTCGGCGCCGCTCTCGCCCCGATCGTGGCGGTGGCCCTGTGGGCCGCGACCGGCGGCGCCCCGTGGCTGGTGGGCGTCTACCTGTCCGCGATGGCGGTGCTCACCTTCGTCGCCCTCATCCTCGCCCCGGAGACGAAGGACGTCGACTACGACGACAACATCGGCGTGGCCGCCAGCGGCTCGCTCTGACCGTCTGCGGGCGGCGGTTCGTTCAGTCCAGGAACAGGGCGCGCAGCCGCCGCGTGGTGAACACCAGCCCGAGGGCGATCATGACCACGAAGTAGAGCACGTGCCACAGCATCCCGGCGGAGAGGATGCCGGTCGTGAGGCCGCGGATGAGGTCGACGGCGTGCCACAGCGGGAACGCCATGATGATCTGCTGCACCCACTCCGGGTAGACCGAGATCGGGTAGAGGGTCGCCGAGAACAGGAACATCGGCAGCAGCACGAAGTTGATCCAGTCCATGTGCTGGAAGGTCTTCATGAAGCTCGTCACCGCCATCCCCACCGCCGCGAAGCCGAACGCGATCAGGAGCACCGCCGGAAGCGCCAGGATCGCGGTCCACGCGAGGTTGAGGCCGGCGATCTGCATGACGATCATGAACCCCGACGCATAGACGAGGCCGCGCAGCAGTGCGTACAGGATCTCGCCGAGCGCGACATCGAGCGGACCGAGCGAGGTCGCCAGCATGCCCTCGTAGAGCTTGCCGTAGTTGAGCTTGAAGAAGACGTTCCACGTCGAGTCGTAGATCGCGCCGTTCATCGCCGAGACCGCCAGGAGCGCGGGGGCGATGAACGCGGCGTAGCTCACCTCGACGCCCGGCGCCGCCTCGACCTCGCCGATGATGACGCCGAGTCCGATCCCCGTCGACAGCAGGTAGAACACCGGCTCGAAGAAGCCCGAGACGACCACGACCCAGCTGGAGGATCGCGCCGCGATCAGGCCGCGCTGCACCACGGCCTGCGGATTGCCGGACCAGAGGGCCCGCACCCCGCCGGCGCGGGCTCGGCCGACCGGGTGCTGCGTCGTGACGGCGCTCATGCCGCGAGCCTCCTGGCGAACAGGCGCCGCGCGACGACGAGTCCGCCGGCGGTGAGCGCGAGGAGATAGATCAGGTGCACCGCGATCATCCCGGGCGCCACCTCGGCTCCGTACGTGACGACTCGGCCGAGCTCGGTGGCGTGCCACAGCGGCGAGATCCATCCGATCCACTGCAGGCCGATCGGGAGGTTCGTCAGAGGGTAGAACGTTCCCGAGAAGAGGAACATGGGCATGAACACGAAGCGCTGCACCAGCGCGAACTGACCCTTGTCGTCCACGATCGACGCCGCATACGCCATCAGCGGCACGCCGAAGGAGAGCCCCGCGAGGATGCCGATGGGCATCGACAGCCACGCCGTGGCCGGCACCAGGGCGCCAGGCTGGAGAACGGCGAAGAACAGGGCGATGAAGGCGAAGTAGAGCACGACGGTCATCGTCATGCGCGCGGCGGCACCGGCCACCACGCCGCCGGCGATCTGCCCCGGCGACAGCGGCGAAGCCGAGAATCCGAAGAAGTACCGCCGCCACTTGAAGCCCGCCATCACGGGGTAGGTGAATTCCTCGCTGGCGACGGCGATCGCCGAGGTCATCAGCAGCGCCGGGGCCACGAAGACGAGGTACGGCACCTGCTGAGAGCCGTCGTCGATGGGCGCCTGGATGAGCGCGGCCAGCCCGACGGCGAGGCCGAGCAGGTAGAGCATCGGCTGCCCCAGGGCCCCGACCACGATCGTCCATCCGTAGGCGCGCATGGCGCGCACCATGTGCTCGGTGACGTACAGCGCGCCGCGGGCGCGCGGTCGGCGCCCCCACGCGAGGGCCTCCTCGCGGAGCTCGTCGAGCGTGGGCGCGTGCGTCTGCTCGGTCGTCATTCGATCAGCGACCGTCCGGTCAGTCGCAGGAAGACGTCTTCGAGGCTGGAGCGCCGCACGAGCGACGTGCGCGGGTGCAGATCGCGCGCGGTGACCTCCTCCAGCGCCCGCTCGCCGTCGTGCGCGTACACGAGGACCCGGTCCGGCAGCACCTCGATGCGGTCGCCGACGCCCGCCAGCTGCGCCGCGACCTGCTCGTTGCGATCCGACCCGAAGCGCACCTCGAGCACCTCGCGGCTGGAGTGTTCGCGGATGAGCGACGCGGGCGACCCTTCGGCCATGATGCGGCCCTTGTCGACGACGATCAGTCGATCGCAGAGCTGTTCGGCCTCATCCATGTAGTGCGTGGTGAGCACCAGGGTCGTCCCCCGCTCCTTCAACCGGAACAGCCGGTCCCACAGCACGTGGCGCGCCTGCGGATCCAGCCCCGTTGTCGGCTCGTCGAGCAGCAGGATGCGCGGGTCGTTGATCAGGCCACGGGCGATCGTGAGACGCCGCTTCATGCCGCCGGAGAGCTGATCGACCTTGTTCCTGGCCTTCTCCTCCAGCTGCGCGAACACGAGGAGCTCGTCGGCGCGGCGATGGCACTCGCGGCCCGGCAGCCCGAAGTACCGGCCGTAGATGTACAGGTTCTCGCGCGCGTTCAACTCCCCGTCGAGGTTGTCCTGCTGCGGGACCACGCCCAGTCGCGACCGGATCTCGGGGCCGTTGCGGTCGGGATCGAGTCCGAGGATCGACAGGTCGCCGCCGGAGCGGGCGGAGACCGCGCCGATCATCTTCATGGTCGTCGACTTGCCCGCCCCGTTCGGACCCAGCAGCCCGAAAGACTCCCCGGCCGCCACCTCGAACGAGAGGTCGTCGACGGCGACGAACGCGGGTTTGCCCGCCACCCGGTAGGTCTTCCGGAGGTTCTTCGCGGAGATCACGGGTTCGGGCACCGTCTGAGAGTAGTCCCCGGCGGCGACATCCGTTCCCCTATCCTGGCAGCGCGCCCAGATCGGCTCGGCGCGGCACGAAGATCTCGGGGGATCCCATGGCAGAGCAACCCGCCCGCCCGGTTCCGGAGTTCGGGCGCGAGCACGATCACGCCGTGGCCGCACGGCCCTCCCCGACCAAGCGCCTCCTCGCGCTGTCACTGCCGGCGCTTCTCATCGGGGTCGGCAGCGCTCTCGGCCTGATCGTCCTCGACCTCGCCGCGCTGGCGCTGGAGGACCTGCTGTGGGAGGTGCTGCCTGCCGCGGCCGGCATCGACCCCGACGGGGCGGGCTGGATCATCGGCATCCTCACCGGCGCCGGGCTCGCCACCGGCCTCATCGTGCGCTTCGCGCCCGGACACGCCGGGCCCGACCCCGCGACGGAGTCGTTCTTCCCGCCGCCCATGCCGCTGTCGACCCTCCCCGGCCTCGCCGCAGCCGCGATCCTCACCCTCGCCACGGGCGTGAGCCTCGGACCTGAGGCGCCGATCATCACGATCAACGTCGCCGTCGCGGTATGGATCTGCCGCCGCCTGGTGCCGAAGATCCCCACGCGGCTCGTCGTGCTGATGGTCGTCACCGGCACCTTCGGCGCCCTGTTCGGCTCGCCGGTCGGGGCCGCGCTGCTGGTCACGTCGGTCGCCGCGACGATCGCGTCGAAGGAACTGCTGTGGGATCGGCTGTTCGCGCCGCTCGTCTCGGCCGCCGCCGGGTCGATCGTGATGCTGCTGTCCCACCACGGCAGCCTCGCCCTCCCGCTGCCGGCGGTCGAGCTGGACATCCTCCCCGATCTCGGCATCGCGATCGTCGTCGCCGCCGTCGCGATCGTCGTCGGCCTCGGGCTGCTCTACGCCTTCCCGCTCGCGCACCGTCTCTTCCACCGGTGGCGCGACCCGATCCTGCCGCTCACCGTCGCGGGGCTGCTGCTGGGCATCCTCGGTGCGATCGGCGGTCCCATCACGCTCTTCAAGGGCCTCGACCAGATGGCCCAGCTGGCCGAGCAGGCCGACGACTTCACGCCGGGGCAGCTCGCGCTCATCGTGCTGGTGAAGCTCGCCGCTCTCCTCATCGCCGGCGCCGCCGGCTTCCGCGGTGGCCGCGTGTTCCCGGCCGTCTTCATCGGCGCGGCCGTCGGCGTGCTCGCCTATGCCCTCTTCCCCGGCATCCCGCTCACCCTGGCGATCTCGGCCGGTGTGCTGGGCATCTGCCTCGTCGTCATCCGCGACGGCTGGCTCTCGCTGTTCATCGCCGCCGTCGTCTCCGGCGACGCCGCGATGGTGCCCATCCTGTGCATGGTGGTGCTTCCCGGATGGCTCGCCGTCGCTCGTCTGCCCGAGATGCGGATCACACCCCCCGAGGGCCACCGCGAGAACGACGCCGCGACCCCCGCCAGACCGGCCTGAGACCGGCGGCGCCGCGCGTTCGTTCGCCCACGGCGTCACCGGGGCGTCACCGTCGCGGTGCGAAGCGAAGTACGGTCGAAGACAACCGTCATCCCCTGTTCCGAGGTACCCGCATGTCCACTGACACCCGCCCCTCCCGCGCCCGATTCGGCCGGGGTGCCCCGGACGACGGGCCGCGCGCGAGCATGCGGCAGCTGCTGCCCTTCCTCCTGGAGCACCGCACCGTGCTCGTCGTCGTCGCGATCCTCAGTGTCTTCGGCGCCGTCACCACGCTCGCGCAGCCGGTGCTGGTCGGGCAGGTCATCGAGGCGGTGCAGGCCGAGCAGGCGCTCGGGATGCTCGTGTGGGCGATCGTCGCGCTCGTGATCGTGTCGTCGGTCATCTCCGGCTATCAGCACTACCTCCTGCAGCGCACCGGCACCGCGGTGGTCTACTCGAGCCGGCGGCGGCTCATCGCGCGCATCCTCCACCTGCCGATCAGCGAGTTCGACGCGCGCCGCACCGGCGACCTCGTCTCGCGCGTGGGCACCGACACCACCCTCCTGTACGCCGTGCTCACGCAGGGCCTCGCGGACGCGGTCGGCAACGCCCTGATCTTCGTCGGCGCCATCATCGCCATGGCGCTCATCGACCCGCTGCTGCTCGGCGCCATCGTGATCGTTCTCGGCGTGTCGATCCTGGGGGTCGTGACCCTCAGCGGTCGCATCCGCAAGGCGACGGCGGAGCAGCAGGTCAAGGTGGGCGAACTCGCCTCCGGCGTCGAGCGCGCCATCGGCTCCATCCGCACGGTGCGGGCATCGGGCGCCGGCGAGCGCGAGCAGTCGGCCCTCACCGCCACGGCCGGCGAGGCCTACGGCGTGGGGGTGCGGATCGCGAAGGTGTCGGCCCTCGTGGTGCCCATCGCCGGCATCGCCCTGCAGGTGTCGCTGCTGGCCGTGCTCGGACTCGGCGGATACCGCGTCGCGGACGGTGCCATCGGGGTGGCCGACCTCGTCACCTTCGTGATGTTCCTCTTCCTTCTCGTCGGGCCGCTCGGGTCGTTCTTCGGCGCCATCACCTCCGTCAACCAGGCGCTCGGCGCCCTGGGCCGCATCCAGGAGGTGCTCGATCTCCCCACGGAGACCCAGGATGACGCGCGGATCGCCGCGACCGTCGCTCCCGAGCCCGACGGCACGGCCGGAGACGCCGCGGCCGTGGAGTTCCGGAACGTGCGGTTCGGGTATCCCGAGCACGTCGTCGCCGCTCGCCGTCGGGCGGAGACCGAGGCACGCGCGGTGCTCGAGAGCGCCCACGTCGACACGTCGGCCGTCACCCTGCCCGACGAGGCGGACGACGCGCAGCCCGCCGAGACCGTGGACGAGACGAAGGATGTGCTCCGCGGCGTCTCGTTCCGCGTCCCGCGCGGCGCCCGCGTGGCCCTGGTGGGCCCGTCGGGTGCGGGAAAGAGCACGACCCTGTCGCTCATCGAGCGGTTCTACGATCCGACCGGCGGCGCCATCCTGCTCGACGGACAGGACGTGCGCACCCTCGACCGCGACGACCTGCGCAGCCGCCTCGGCTACGTCGAACAGGACGCGCCGACCCTCGCCGGCACGATCGCCGAGAACCTGCGCCTGGCCTCCCCCGACGCCACCGACGCCGAGTGCGAGAGTGTGCTGCGCGCGGTGAACCTCGGCGACGTGCTCGACCGGAGCCCCGACGGGCTCGACGCCGCCGTGGGCGAGAGCGGGGTCATGCTCTCCGGCGGTGAGCGCCAGCGCCTCGCGATCGCCCGCGCCCTGCTGGCCGCACCCCCCATCCTGCTCCTGGACGAGTCGACCTCGTCGTTGGACGGCCTGAACGAGCAGCGCATGCGCGAGGCGATCGACGCCGTCGCCGCGGGGCGCACGCTCATCGTGATCGCCCACCGCCTGTCGACCGTGGTCGACAGCGATCTCATCGTCGTGATGGAGAACGGCCGCGTCGTCGGATCGGGCACCCACTCCGAGCTCGTGCAGTCCACGCCGCTCTACCGCGACCTCGCCAAGCATCAGCTGCTGGTGTGACCCGGCAGCCGCGCTGCCCGCACATCCCGCAGCCGCCGCGCGCGCACATCCCTTCCCGCTCCGCAGTCACTTTCTGCGCATCCTTCCCGCTCGCTCCGCAGTCACCTTCCGCGCATCCCTCCCGCTCCGCAGTCACCTTCCGCGCATCCCGCTCGCTCCGCAGTCACCATCTGCGCATCTGACAGCGGAGCACCCGCACAATCTGACTGCCGAGCGGTCATGCGGCCACGCGCGGCGGCGCGCACGCGGCAGCGCGCACGCGGCAGCGTGCACTCGGCGCGCGCGTGGAACCGCCTCAGGAGCGGGTCAGGCGGTAACGCAGGGCGTCGAGCTCCGCGCGCAGGGCCGCCGGCACGCGGCCGTCGAAGGTGTCGTAGAACTCCTCCGTGAGATCGGCCTCGCGCAGCCACGAGTCGCGGTCGATCGCGAAGAGCGCGTCGAGGTCGTCCTGCGGCACGTCGATCCCCTCGAGGTCGATGTCGGATGTCTCCGGCAGCCGGCCGATCGGGCTGTCGACCGCGGGCACCTCGCCGTCGATGCGGCGGATGATCCAGTCGATCACGCGGGCGTTGTCGCCGAACCCGGGCCACAGGAAGCGGCCGTCGTCGCCCTTGCGGAACCAGTTGACCTGGAAGATGCGCGGAGCGCGGTCGAACCGCAGCTTCTGCCCGATCCGGAGCCAGTGTCCGAAGTAGTCGGCCATGTTGTAGCCGCAGAACGGCAGCATCGCGAACGGATCGCGGCGGAGCTCTCCGACGGTCCCCTCGGCGGCGGCGGTGCGCTCGGATGAGATGGTCGAGCCCATGAAGACGCCGTGGGTCCAGTCGGTCGCCTCGACGACCAGCGGCACGTTCGTCGCACGGCGCCCGCCGAACAGGATCGCATCCAGCGGCACGCCCTGCGGCGCATCCCAGTCGGGGGCGATCTGCGGGCACTGCGCCGCGCCGACGGTGAAGCGGGAGTTGGGGTGCGCCGCCGGCCGGCCCGACGCCGGCGTCCACGGCTGGCCCTGCCAGTCGGTGAGCTCGGCGGGGGGCGTGTCGGTCAGCCCTTCCCACCACACGTCTCCGTCGGGACGGAGGGCGACGTTCGTGAAGATCGTGTTACCCCACAGGGTCTCGACCGCCGTCACGTTCGTCGACTCGCCGGTGCCGGGAGCGACGCCGAAGAAGCCGGCCTCCGGGTTGATCGCCCACAGCCGCCCGTCTTCGCCCGGACGCAGCCACGCGATGTCGTCACCGAGCGTCTCGACGCGCCACCCCGGGATCGTGGGCTTGAGCATCGCGAGGTTCGTCTTGCCGCACGCCGACGGGAACGCCGCCGCGACGTGGTACGCCCGGCCGGCCGGATCGATGACGCGGATGAGGAGCATGTGCTCGGCCAGCCACCCCTCATCGCGGCCGATCACCGAGGCGATCCGCAGCGCGAAGCACTTCTTGGCGAGGATGGCGTTCCCGCCGTAGCCCGAGCCGTACGACCACACCTCGAGCGTCTCGGGGTAGTGCACGATGTACTTCTCGTCGTTGCACGGCCAGGCCACGTCCGTCTCGCCGGGCGCGAGCGGGGCTCCCACCGAGTGCACGGTCTTGACCCACGGCGCCCCCTGCGCGATCTCGCGCAGCACGTCGGTCCCCACCCGCGTCATGATCTCGATCGAGGCGACGGCGTACTCGCTGTCGGTGACCTGCACCCCGATGTGGGACAGCGGGCCGCCGACGGCACCCATCGAGAAGGGCACGACGTACATCGTGCGTCCTCGCATGGATCCCTCGAACAGCGGCGTCAGAGTCGCGCGCATCTCGTCGGGCGCCGCCCAGTTGTTGGTGGGGCCCGCGTCGATCTCGCGCTCGGAGGCGATGTAGGTGCGCCCCTCCGTGCGGGCGACGTCGCTCGGGTGGGAGCGGGCGAGGTAGGAGCCCGGACGCCACTCGGGGTTGAGCTTGATGAGCTTTCCCTGCTCGACCATCGCTCGCAGGAGGGCGTCGTTCTCGGCGCGCGAGCCGTCGACCCAGTGGATGCGGTCGGGCTGCGTCAGCTCGGCGATCTCATCCACCCACGCGACGAGCTCGGCCATGCCGTCGCCGTCGAGGCGGGGTCGGATGCCGAAGCGTCGCTGCTGCGGGGCATCGTCGGTGACGCGGGGGGAGATGTCTGCGATGGCCATGTCGCTCCTCGGTGCGATGGGTGGCGTGCGGTGTACGACGGGGAGAACGTCGATCTGTACCCACTATCGGAGGAATCAGCGGCGTCTTACCAAGAATCAGGATCGTATTTTCTGCATTTCTTTCGCTATGCTCAAGGAATGCACGCGACGCCGCTGGAACTGTCGACCCTGGGCCACCGCATCCGACACCAGCGGGTGAGCCACGGGATGACCCTGGACGAACTGGGCGAGAAGGTCGGTGTGGCCGGAAGCCACCTGAGCCTCATCGAGAACGGCAAGCGGGAGCCGAAGCTGTCGCTGCTGCAGGCGATCGCGGCGGCGACCGGGGTGGATGTCGGTGAGCTCCTCTCCCCGGAACCACCGAACCGGCGCGCGGCGCTCGAGATCGAACTCGAACGTGCGCAGAGCGGGTCGGTCTTCCGCAGTCTCGGCATCGAACCCGTGCGCGTGACCAAGGGCATGAGCGACGAGACGATCGAGTCGGTCCTGGGCCTGCACCGCGAGCTGCAGCGCCGCGAGCGGGAGGCGATCGCGACCCCCGAAGAGGCCCGGCGCGCGAACACCGAGCAGCGCCTGCGCATGCGGGCGCTGGACAACTACCTGCCCGACATCGAGCGGCTCGCCGAGAAGCAGCTGAAGGCGGCGGGCCACTCCACCGGCGCCCTCACGCATCGCACGGTGAGCATCATGGCCGAGCAGATCGGCTTCGAGCTGATCTACGTCAACGACCTCCCCTCTTCCACGCGTTCGATCACCGATCTCGAGAACGGTCGCATCTATCTGCCGCCGGCGTCGATCCCCGGCGGCCACGGTCTGCGGTCGATGGCCCTGCAGGCCATGGCGCACCGGCTCCTGGAGCACGAGAGACCCGCCGATTACGCGGACTTCCTGCGGCAGCGGCTCGAGATCAACTACTACGCGGCGTGCTGTCTCATGCCCGAGTCCACCGCCGTGGGATTCCTGCAACAGGCCAAGAAGGACCGCAATCTCGCCGTCGAGGATTTCCGCGACGCGTTCGGCGTCACGCACGAGGCGGCAGGCATGCGCATGACGAACCTCATGACGCACCACCTCGGCATGCGCCTGCACTTCCTGCGCGTCGACGGCGACGGCGCCATCTCACGCGTGTACGAGAACGACGACCTTCCGCTTCCGGCCGATGTCACCGGTGCGGTGGACGGACAGGTCGCGTGCGCGAAGTTCTCCGCACGGGCGGCGTTCTCGGAGCAGAACCGCACCACCGAGCACTACCAGTACACCGATACGCCCAACGGCACCTACTGGTGCTCGACGCAGACGGGGACCACCGCGGAGGGCGAATTCTCCATCACCGTCGGTGTGCCCTTCGACGACGCCCGCTGGTTCCGCGGCCGCGAGACGACCACGCGCGCCGCCTCGACGTGCCCCGACGAATCGTGCTGCCGTCGTCCGGCGGTCGAGGCGACGGCGCGCTGGCGGGGGAAGGCGTGGCCGAGCGCACGCGTGCACATGCAGATGTTCTCGCCGCTCCCCCGCGGCGCCTTCCCCGGGGTGGACGAGAACGAGGTGTACGCCTTCCTCGACCGCCACGTCTGACCCGCATCCGAGCCCGCCGAGCCACCCCCTTCGCGCCGAGCCGCCCCCTTCGTTGCGTCGACACAGGGGTCGCTCGCAGAAAAAGGGGTGGCTCGGGGCGGGGTGGATGCGCGCGTCAGCCGGGGAGGGGGCGGGCGGACCAGCCGGTCGCGGACGGGGTGTACTCGATGCGACGGCTCGGGGCCCCGGGATGCGACACCCAGAACAGCCAGCGTTCGGGCCGCACGGCGAAACCGACCCACCCGGCGGGGGGCTCCGGGTCGGGATGCGCGGCGGCGAAGCGCGCCCATCCCTCCTCCCGCGCGGCCAGCGGCTGGGCGGCGACCTCCGGCGTGTTCACCCAGGCCAACTGACGCAGGTACGGCGACCGGCGTGCGTACGCTCGGGCGGCGCTGGCGTCGGAGACTCGCGTGGCGAGCCCTTCCACGACCAGCTGCCGGGTGAAGCCCGGCCAGAGGATCGTCAGCGCCACCCGGGGGTTCACCGCGAGGTCGGCGACCTTGCGGCTGCTCGCGTCGGTGTGGAACGAGAAGGATGCGCCGTCGAAGTCGCTCAGCATCACGGTCCTCGCGTGCGGGACGCCCTCCGGCGACACGGTCGACAGCGTCATCAGGATGCGGTCCTCATCCGGCCCCGGCAGCCAGCTCGCCGCGAGCGCCGCCGGGTCCGCGGGAGGATCGGCGGCGTGCACGGGATCGCTGGCGTGGTCGATGACCGGCACCTCGACCGCGATCGAGATCGACGCCGGATGCGCGGCGCCGCTCATGCGAACTCGAATCCATCGATCTCGGCGAGCGCTTCGGCGACGAAGTCGACCCCGCGCTCGAAGAGCACCTTGCCGAAGGCCGCGTTGGCGCCGGTCGCATCCCCGATGACGCCGGTGGGACCGAAGTCGTCACTGGTCCAGCCGAACATCACCGGCTTGCGGTTGAAGCCGATGTGCGTGTGTCCGGCGATCTTCTCGGGCACGTTCCGCGGCGGCATCTCGGGCGCGACGAGGTGCGGTGCGAGATGCATGACGAGCGAGGTCTCCCCGAAGCCGGCGTGGATGCCCTGCCCCTTCTCGTCCGGGCCGTCGACGCCGTCTCCCGACGCCCCCGCGCCGGACGGCATGGAGAAGGATCGCAGGCCGTACCGGCGGCGCAGCTCCCGGTTGAGCCATCCGAGCAGCATGACGTTGCCCCCGTGGCCGTTGACGAAGGCGACCGTGCGCACCGGGGTCTGCGCGATCGCCGCGCCGATCTGCACGAGCTCGTCGAGCAGCGTCGTGCCCTCGATCCACAGCGTGCCGGGGGCCCAGTGGTGCTCGTCGGATTTCGCGTAGGCGACCGTCGGCAGCAGCCACGCGTCGATCCCGGCGGCGACCGCGCGATCGACGGCCGCCGTCGCGACGGCCTCGGCGATGAGCGCGTCGGTGCGCAGCGGAAGGTGCGGGCCGTGGTGCTCGATCGCCCCGATCGGCACGACGGCGATCGACCGGTCGCTCGTGGCGGCGGTGATCGCGGGGCCGGAGAGATCAGCCCACGCCCGGCTGGGCGGAGTGAACGGGGTGGTCATCGGATGGCTCCCTTCGTGGGGCCGGCGTAGTCGGGGTTGAGCTTTCCAGGGTTCAGCAGCCCGGCGGGGTCGGTCACGCGCGCGAGGGCGACCGTCTCGGCGAGGCGGAAGTCGACGTTCCACTGGTGCGGGTTGTGGGTCGACACGCCCAGGTCGTGGAGGGCCTCGATGCCGGCGTAGACCGCCTCGGGACTCTCGTAGACGCCGGCGAGCATCCCGATCGGCACGGTGTGACCGGCCTCGATGTGCAGCTGGCCGCCGGGATACACCGCGTGCACCGCGTCGATGCGCTCGACGAGGGCGTCACCCGAGACCTCGACGTGGAAGTAGACGCCCGGTTCGGACTTCTGCAGCCACTCGATCGGATGGTTGTAGCTGAGCACCGAGATCGCCGACGAGACGTTCGCCCCCTCCCGCACGTCTTCGATGCGGCCACCGGCCGCTTCGATCAGCGCCGTCGCCTCGGGCACGGTCGCGATGTCGGCGATCATCCGCAGGGAGCTGCGCCCCTCGGGGAAGGCGTCGTCGGGCGGCAGCTGCGCCGTCACGTGCGGGGTGTCAGCAGACACGAGCCGGGGCAGGGGTGTGAGCCGTCCGAGCGAGCGCAGCACCGACAGGGCGCCGGAGAAGTCGGGGAAGGATGCATACAGCCCGCGCCAGTCCTGCAGCGGCTCCAGCCGCACGGTGGCCCGGGCGATGATGCCGGCGGTGCCGTAGTTGTGAACGAATCCCTGCGCCGCTTCGCCCTCGAGGTGCACGAGTTCGCCGGCGGAGGCGGGCGTGACGACGTCGAGGGCGACGACGAAGCCGCGATCGTTGGACCCGTGCGCGATGGTCCCGGTGCCGCCGGATCCGCCGCTGAGGAAGCCGCCGAGGCTGGAGTGCACCGTCGACGGATACATCCACAGCTGTCGCCCCGCGGCGCGCGCCGCCTGCTCGAGCGCGGTCATCGGGGCTCCGGCGTCGGCGGTGATCGTCTCGTCGGTCACCTCGATGACCGACCGGGCGCGCGACATGTCGAGCACGAGCCCGCCGGGCATCGGGATCGCCTGACCGTAGTTGCCGGTGCCCTTGCCGCGCGGCGTGATCGGGGCCCCGTGGCGTGAGGCGATGCCGACGACCGCGGCGATCTCGGCGGCGGTGGTCGGGAACGCCACGAGGTCGGCGACCCCGAGCGGGAGCTGCTCGGCGATGATCGGCGACATGCGCGCGCCGTCGACCGACGCCTTCTCGCGCTGACGCATGTCTGAGCTGACGCCGCGTGGGCCGAGCAGATCGGCGATCTCGCGCTCGAGGGCGGCGTAGTCGGGGGTGGTCATGGATGTCCTCCTTCATCGCATCTCCCGAAGGCGGTGCGCGGCGAGCCGGGTGATGAGTCACTCGTCGCGCGGGGTGCGGGATGCCGGGGGTCGGCACGACCGCCCGGTAGCCTGCTGGCATGGCGGAAACGATGGGGCGCCGGGCGCCGGACGGTCCGGCGGACCCCGACGAGGCCGCACGCGCGCTCGGAGCGCGCATCCGGGCGCTCCGCACGGCGCGTGGGGCGACCCTCACCGAGGTGGCCGCCGAGGCGCAGCTGTCGCACTCGTTCCTCAGTCAGGTCGAGCGCGGGCTGGAGCGCTTGAGCATGACTTCGCTCTTCCGCGTCGCGCAGGCGCTCGGCACGACGCAGCAGGCGCTGCTGACCGAGCAGCCGCGGGAGCGCTCGGAAGGCGGGTTCCACCTGTTCCGCCGTCAGGATGACTCGGCGGTGGACACCGAGAGCGGCCCCGTGCACGTGATGGCGCCCCCGACCGGGCACTTCGTGCCGATGATCATGATCGGGCCGTTCGGCGACGAGGGCCCCTGGTGGGAGCACGGCGAGGACGAGTTCGTCTACGTGCTCGACGGCGTGCTGGTCGTCGTGCTGGACGAGGGCGAGCACGAGCTGCGCGCCGGCGACGCGACGTACTACGAGGGATGGGTGCGCCACAAATGGCGCACCCCGGAGGGCGAGACGAGCCGGGTGGTCGTCGTCAAGGAGCAGCGCCGCAGCTGAGCCGGCGCGACCGGTCACGCTCCCCCTCCCAGCTCGCGGGCGATCGTGGCGAGCGCTCGTGCGTAGGCGATCTCATCGCCGCGCCGCGCGCCGCCGGCGACGACGACACCGGCGACCCCCGGAACCTCGAGGAGGGCCGAGCCGTACTCGATCGCGAGCCGGATCCCCTCCGAGCGCATGTCGCGCGCGGTGCGCAGCCGCTCGGCGTATCCGGGCGGAAGGAGCGCGGCGTGGAAGGAGGCCAGGAGCGCGGCTCCGTCGTCGTCGACGATCACCGGCACGCCAGGGAGGACGGGCGCGGTCGCGCCCGCACCGCGGCACCGCTCGATGAAGGCGGCGACCTCGTCGACGCCCCCGCAGTACTGCGTCAGGCACAGGCGACCGCCGGCACGTTGTTTCTCGGCGACGCGCGGGCCGCGCAGCCGGTGCGGCGGCGCCGCCGGCGATTCGGCGAAGGACGGGAGAAGCCCGTGGGCCCGGGCACGGGGAAGAAGCGTGGTCGCCTCCAGGTCGAACACCGGCGCCGCATCGGGCCGGTCGCCTGTCTCGGTGTGGTCTCCGGTGACGCAGTGCACGCCGGCGACACCCGCGTGGCGCAGAGCGGCGAGTTCCCCCTCGAGCGCGACGCGGTTGCGATCGCGAGCGTTGACACCGATCCAGGCGCGCATGCCGGCGGCCGTCATGAGGTGACCGCGGTAGGACGGCGGGAACTGCGTGCGCGAGGTGGCGGCGTCTCCCGACAGCGCGGCATCGGTGTGGGGAGCGAGCACCTCCGCCACGCGGGAGACATCGTCGGCGACCATCGGACGCGCGGGGAATCCCGTCATCACGAGAGCGCGCCGGGCGAGGATGTCGGCGACCTCCGTGGCCGCCGCGGTCGGAGCGGGCACCGGGGTCGTCGCCGCATCCGGCCACCGTACCGGCAGCTCTCGCTGAAGGAAGACGCACGGGTCGGGATGCGCTTCGCACGATCCGTCGGGGTTGACACCCCCGCACGGGCCGTAGGTCATGTTCTTCGGACACGCGTCGAGCGGAGCGGCGCGGTGCATCGTCGCAGGAGGGATGGTCACCGGCCGCTCCGCAGGACGTCTAGACTGCGGCGATGGAGATCTCCACCCGCACCGCAGCCCTCACCGAGTGGACCGAGCGACTCGCGGAGCCCGCCCCCGCCCCGGGCGGCGGCGCCGCGGCGGCGGTCGTCGCCGCCATCGGCGCCGCCGTCGCCGCCATGGCCGACGGCTACGGCGACGATCATCCCGACGCCCGACGTTTCATCGCCGCGCGCGAGCGGGCGTGGGACGTCGCCGACGACGACGCCGGGGCATCCGCCGATCTCGCCGTCGTCTTCCATGCCGCGCCCGAAGAGCGGGACGCCGACCGCACCCGTCGCATCCTGGAGCACGCCGCAGCGTCGTCCGCCGCGGTGGCCGGAGTCGTCGTCGAGCTCGCCTCTGCCCTCGAGCCGCTGGCGGAGCGGTGCCCGGAGCCGGTGCGCGCCGACGTGGCCGTCGCGGCCCGTCTGCTCGCCGCGGGCGCCCGGGCCGGAGCGGTCAACGTGCGGGTCAACAGGACCGCGTGCGCAGACGCGGGCAGCAGCGCCGAGGTCGTCGAGGGTCTGCGCGCGAAGGAGCAGGACGCGATCGCCGCCGCCGACGCCCTCGATCGGCTGGCCGCCGTCGTGACCGAAACGCTCTGACACCGCGGATCAGTCCATCGAGATGGACGTGTCGATGAACTCGTTCGTGTAGAGGTCTTCGATCGAGATCTCCTCAGCATCGGCCGCGCTGATGCTGCCGGATTCGACGAGGAACGGCACGAAGTCGTCGAGGATCGACTGCATGCGCTCGGGGTCGAACTGCCCGAACACACCCGAGGCCTCGTCATTCTGCACGATCTCGAGCGCGAGCTGCTGCTCGACGGAGAAGTCGGCGACGCCCTCGGAGTAGGTCCAGCCGGTCTGGTAGGTGACGACGAGTTCGACGATCAGCGCGTTGGTGCCGGCCGGGTCGGCGAGGTAGTCGAGCTGCGACTGCTGCATGATCGGGACGAGCTTGGCGAGGCAGTCGCCGTACTCCTCGATCGCGTCGGCACGCACGGCGAGCGGTTCCGGATAGATGGTGTAGCCCACCTCGCTCAGCAGCTGGAAACCGACGGGCTTGCCCCACTCGGCGATCTCGTTCTCGTAGATGTAGGGCTCGGCGGTCGCGAAGCCCTGCTGGAGGATCGTCGGGTCGGAGACGAAGCGCTGCGCCGTGCCCTCGTAGCTGAGGTCGATCTGCGAGCTGTCGATGATGCCCTGCGCCAGGAGCATGTTGGGGATGACGTCGCCGGAGGTGACCACCGGCGCACCGTCGGCGGTCGCCTCCGCGATCGTGGTGGCACCGTCGTGGCTCTCCGGGTCCCACATGAGGATCTGCGGACTCCAGGTCATCTGCGACGTCACGGCGACCGTCGGCTGATCGGCGGCGGCGACGATCGCCGCATCCGTGTTCACGGCACCCAGCAGGATGTCCTCATCCAGGTACATCAGCGCCGGTACGGGCTGGAAGTTGACGTTCGGGCCGCCGGGGCGCACCTCGATGTCGACCCCGGTGTCGACGCCCTGGGCGACGAGGGATCCGGTGACGCTCTTGACGTCGTTGTCGATCGTGTAGTCGTCGCCGACGAGCGCGTACATCGCGCCGTGCTCGGCCTCGGGCTGCCAGTCCTGCTGCATGACCACGGTCGCGGGGCACACCTCGGACAGGTCGAGGGCGCCGCCGGCCTCGGCGGTCGGGGCGGCCGGGGTCGTGTCGGCGGCGGGTTCGGTCTCGTCGCTCGAACAGGCGGCCAACCCGAGGGTGGCGACCGACAGGGCGAGACCGGCGGCGACGGAACGTCGGATGATGCGGGTGGGGGGTGTCATCTCGAGAGTCCTCCTGGACGAGTGGGTGATGCGCAGGACAGGGGATGGTGCGTGGGATGGATCGTGCGTGGGGGGAACGAGGTGTGGGGCGGGTCAGCGGTTCTTCCAGCCGAACAGCCGGCCCACGACGGCACGATCGAGGGCGGCGAAGACCGAGAACACGGCGACGCCGAACAGCGCCGTGAAGATGATGGCGAGGAACAGCGGCTCCATGTTCAGGCGCAGCGTGTAGGTGCGCAGGAGTCCGCCGATGCCCTGCGAGCCCTGCTGGAAGAAGAAGTCCCCGACGATCGCACCGATGACCGAGAGCCCCGCGGCGTTGCGCAGGCCGGTGAAGATCGACGGAATGGCGGCGGGAAGCTGGAGCTTCGTGAGCCGCTGCCAGCGCGAGGACTTGTTCAAGGTGAACAGATCGTGCGCCGAGGGGTCCGCCGACTGCAGACCGAACAGGGTGTTGGAGATCATCGGGAACACCGCGATGATCACGCACACCACGACGCGGGCGGGAATGCCATAGCCCATCCAGATGCCGATGAGCGGCGTGAGCGCGAGGATCGGGATGGTCTGCAGGATCACCGCGTAGGGGTAGAGCACCCGCTCCGCCAGGTGGGACTGCGACATGAAGATCGCCCACGACATTCCGATGACCACGGCGAGCGCGAGTCCCACCAGGGCCACCATCGTCGTCTGCCCGAGCGCGGCGAGCATCGGGCTGATGATCTGCGGGTTGCCGATCGTCTCGAGGACGACCTCGTGCGGCGGGGGCAGCAGGAACCGGCGGCTCTCAGAGAGCAGCAGGTACGAGACGGCGTACCAGATCACGAGGATGCCCACGACCGCGAGCACGATCGGCACGGCGCTGGACCCGGCGCGACGCAGCGTCGACGTGCGCTGAGGCCGGGCCTGTAACGGCGGGGCGGTGACCTGCGCGGGCGCCGCCGCGGCCGGGGCGGTGAGGGTTTGCTCGGTCATGCGTGCGCCTCCAGCGTCTGCGACAGATGGCCGGCGATGCGGCCGAATTCCGGTGAGTACCGCAGCTCCGGCGGGCGCGGATACTCCCACGGGATCTCGATGTCCGCCACGATCCGGCCGGGACGCCCGCTCATGACGAGCACGCGGCTGGACAGATACACCGCCTCGGAGATCGAGTGGGTGATGAACATCGCCGCGAACCGCTTGAGCTGGAACAGGCGCTGCAGCTCCGTCTGCATCTTGAGCCGGGTGATCTCATCGAGCGCGCCAAACGGCTCGTCGAACAGGGCCAGCTGCGGTTCGGCCACGAGGGCGCGCGCGATCGACACGCGCATCCGCATGCCCCCGGAGAGCTCGCGCGGATGCTGCTTCTCGAAGCCGTCGAGCCCCACGAGCGCGAGCGCCTCCCGGGCTCGTCGTGCTCGTTCGGCGGACGGCACGCCGGCGAGTTCGCCGACCAGTTCGACGTTCTTCTGGGCGCTTCGCCACTCCAGCAGGGTCGCGTCCTGGAAGACGAAGCTCGTCACGGCCGCATCGACGTCGAGGCTGCCGTGGCTGATGGTGTCGAGACCGGCGGCCAGGCGCAGAAGGGTCGACTTGCCGCATCCGGAGGGTCCGACGACCGACACGAACTCGCCGCGGGAGATGTCCATGGAGACGCCGGTGAGCGCTCGGGTGCCGGTGGCGAAATCCTTGGTGACATCACGGAGGGCGAGCGTGGGCGCCGTCGTGACGGGCGCCGTGGTGGCAGCGGTCATACCGTGATCTCCTTCGGAGCGGGCGTGCGGATGTCGACGGTGGCGGTGGACAGGTGCCGCGTGGCCACGACGCGGCCGTCGCGAACGACGACCCGGTCGGGTGCGCGTTCGGCGAGCGCCTCGGCGACGGAGGATGCGCGCACGAGGAGCAGGTCGGCGACGTCGCCGTGCGCGCCGCCGGCGGCGGGCTTGCCCACGAGCGTTCGACCGGCCGACGCGACGTGCCACGCCTCGTCGGGTGACAGGTGCCCCGCGATCACGAGCGCCGCGGCCACGTCGACCATGTCACCGTTGCCGAGGGGGTTGAACGGGTCCTGCACGTTGTCGCCCCCGGCGGCGAGGACGACTCCGGCCGCGCGGATCGCCCGCAGCGGCGGGATGGCGCGCGGCGTCGAGACGGGGTGGTCCCACCCCTGGAGGTAGAGGTTGGTGAGCGGGTTGGTCACGATGGTCAGCTCGGCCGCCGCGACGGTGGCGAGCACCTCGGTGAGCCGATCGCGGGACTGCACCGCGAGGCTCACGCAATGCCCGGCCGAACGCGTGCGCTCGGGCGCCCAGGGCGCCGTCGCGTTCGCGAGGTGGACGACATCCAGCGATGCGGGGTTCAGCGTCTCGTCGGTGTGGAAGTCCACCCCGATCCCGGCCTCGTCGGCGAGCGCGATCGTACGGTCCATCTCCCCCGTCGGATCCGGCGACAGGTGGGGCGCGCCGCCGAGGAGGTCAGCTCCGAGCCCGACGGCCTCGCGCACGAGTTCCGCGGTGTGCAGGTGGCCGTGCATCGCGACGATCTGAAGGTCGACGAGGCCGGCGAACTCGTCTCGCAGCGCGACGATCGCGCGCAGGCCGCGGAGCGGATCGGCGCCCTCGTGGAAGTTCACGTGCGTGCGCATCGTCGTCACGCCGGCGCGCAGCGCCGCCAGCAGCGCGCGGCGGGCGTTGCGCTCGATCTGCTCCTGGGTGAGGGCGGCACCGAAACGCTGCCAGCAGGCCACGGCGTCTTCCAGCGAGCCGGCGGGGCGGCCGGCCATCTCCCACGTGTAGGCCTTGTCGATGTGGGCGTGCATGTCCGCCAGGGGCGGCAGCAGCATCCATCCGGTCGCGTCCACGCCAGCCGGGCCCGCAACGTCGCCGACGGAGGTCGAGAGGTGACCGTCGACGACGGCGAGGTCGCCGACGGTGCCGTCGATGGTGGTGACGTTGCGGAGCACGTCGAGCGCGGCGCCGGGGGCGAGAGATTCGGGCGTCGGGAGGACCATGGCGCTCGCTTTCTCGGTGGTGACGGTTTGGGGAACGGTGTTGGCTTGACCAACAATGGCCATTGAACGCCGACCCTGTTTCGACCACCCACGCCACGTGTTGCGAGCCTGTTACGACTCGCAGCAGGCGCCGGATCGCCCGGAAACGTCGATTACGGTCGTCCCTCAGAACCACCCCGAGGAGCACCCGTGAGCTACTTCAGCGACGTCGAACGAGATCTCGTCATCGCCGCCCGCACCGACGTCGCCGACGGCGTCGTCGCACTCGACCTCGTCTCGCCCAACGGCCGCGACCTGCCCGCCTGGACCCCCGGTTCGCACATCGACCTCGTGCTGCCGGGGTCCTCGCGGGGCGAGGTCGTCGAGCGGCAGTACTCGCTGTGCTCCGACCCGGCCGAACGCGGATCGTGGCGGGTCGCGGTGCTCCGCGAGGACGCCGGCCGCGGCGGGTCGGTGCGCGTGCACGAGAGCGCCGCGGTCGGAGCGCGCATCCGGGTGCGCGGACCTCGCAACCACTTTCCGTTCGTCCCCGAGCCGGGCCTTTCGTACCGGTTCGTCGCGGGCGGGATCGGCATCACCCCCCTGATCGCCATGGTCGCCGCGGCGGCCGCGGCAGGAGCGGATTGGCACCTCGACTACGCCGGCCGCTCGCGCCGAACGATGGCCTTCGCGAGCGAGCTCGCCGCGGCGCATCCGGATCGCGTGGCCCTGCACGCCGCCGATGAGGGCGGGCGGTTCGACGTCTCCGGCCTCGCCGCATCCGCCGACGAGCACACGCGCATCTACGCGTGCGGCCCGGCGCGGCTGCTCGAAGCCCTCGACGCGGCGTTCCCGGGCGAGGACGGCACCCGCCTGCACCTCGAGCGGTTCGAAGCGATGGAGTTCGGCGAACCGGTGTGGTCCGATCCGTTCGAGGTCGAGCTCGCCCTGTCAGGCGATGTGGTGACGGTCTCCCCCGGGCAATCGGTCCTGGACGCGATCACCGAGCAGTCACCCGAGACCGTGGTGCTCTCCAGCTGCCGGCGCGGCACCTGCGGCACGTGCGAGGCCCCCGTCCTGGAGGGCGAGATCGAGCACCGGGACTCGGTGCTCACGCCGCTGGAGCGGCAGGACAGCACGGTCATGATGGTGTGCGTCTCCCGCGCGACCTGCCCCCGGATCGTGCTCGACCTCTGAGACCTCCCGGTTCAGCCGGCGATCCGCGCACGGAGGCCGGCGACCAGCGTCGCCTCGTCCGCGGTGAGCAACCGTCCGCCGCGCACCACCTCCGCTCCCTCGACGAAGACATCGCGCGGTCGTCGCCCGGGCGAGGCCCACAGGAGCCCGGCGACCGGGTCTGCGACACCGGCATCGGCAACCCCGGAGACATCCCACACGCACACGTCGGCTCGGGCGCCCGCGCGGAGGTGCCCGATGTCGTCTCGACCGAGGCCCGTGGCGCCACCCTCGGTCGCCATGCCCAGCACGGCCCGGGCGGGGAGCTGTGCGCCGACGAGTCCCGACACCTGCATCGCCAGGCGCGCATCCGCGAGCAGGTGCCCGGCATCGTTCGCCCCCCCACCCGAGGTGCCGAGCCCCACGACGACACCCGCGGCCTGCAGAGCGGCCACGGGTGCGATCCCCCACCCCATCGGCACGTCGCAGCCGGGCGCGTGGGTCGCGGTGACGCCCGCTGTCGCCAGGCGGTCGATCTCCGACGTCGTGACGTCGCAGAGGTGCGCGATCGTCACCCCCTCGTCGAGCCACCCCCATTCTTCGAGGAGATCCAGCGGACGACGCCCGTAACGCTCCAGAGCGATCTCGGTGTCCACCTGCTCGTTCGCCTGCGTGCGGCGGCGCAGCCCGTGACGCGCGGCGACCTCGCCCAGGCGCCGGAAGGTGGCCTCCCCGTCGGAGTGCACACCGGCCGGACCCACCGCGATCTGCAGCATCCCGTCATCGGTGACGCCGCGCTCGTGGCCGACGCGCAGCAGCGTCTCCACGATCGCCTCGGCCCCCTCGGCGGCGATGCCGGCATCGTCGCGCGCGGTGCCGCGGACGAAGGCGAGTCGGGCGCCGAGCTCGCGTGACACGGCCGCGATCGCTCCGGCGATCTCGGCCACCTCCCGGGCGGGGTCGCTGCCGGGCCGAGGCCAGTTCAGCTGGTGGTCCGCCACCGTCGTCACGCCCGACAGCAGCGACTCGGCCATCCCCACGGCGGCGGTGCGCGCCGTGAGGGACGGATCGATGCCGGCTGCGGCATATGCCGACGCCATCGCCGGCAGCCACTCGCGCATGGGCACGCCGCGGGTGGCGGGCAGGGTGCGGAAACCCGACTGCAGCAGATGATGGTGGGCGTTCACCAGCCCAGGTGTCACGACGCATCCCGACACGTCGATCTCGTCGACGCGAACAGCGGCGAGATCGTCCGCGGTCGGTGCATCGACCACACGGCCCGCGTCGATCCAGAGATCTCCGGCATGCTCGGTCGTCGCATCCACGAGCACCCGCACGGCGCCTCGGAGTCTCTGCATGCACCCGTTGATATCACGCGGAGCGTTCCGGAATGTTTCGCCCTGCGAGAGCATGGGGGCATGCCCCGCATCGGAATGATCCATCAGCCGACCCTGCCGCCGGAGACGCTTACCGATCTCGCCCGTCGCGCGGAAACCGCCGGTGTCGAGGAGGTGTGGGTGTGGGAGGACTGCTTCAAGCAGAGCGGCCTCGCCCCGCTGATCGCGGCTCTCGCCTCGACCGAGCGCCTGCGCGTCGGCGTGGGCATCCTGCCGATGCCGCTGCGCAATCCCGCCCTCGCGGCGATGGAGATCGCGACCGTGGAACGGCTCTACCCGGGGCGTGCGATCTTCGGGTTCGGACACGGGGTGCTCGACTGGATGGGACAGGCCGGCGCACGGGTCGCCTCACCGTTGACGCTCATGCGCGAATACGTGCCGGCGCTGCGTCGGCTTCTCGCCGGGGACGAGGTGACGACGTCGGGCCGGTACGTGCGCCTCGACCGGGTGAAGCTCGCCTGGCCGCCCGAGCGCACTGTGCCGGTGCTCGCGGCCGGCGAGGGCCCGAAGACGCTGTCTCTCACGGGCGAGGTCGCCGACGGCACCGTCCTCACGGCGGGATCCAGCCCCGCCATGGTGCGCTCCGCCGTCGCACGCATCCACGGCGCCCGTGAAGCTGCGGGCCGGAGAGGACCCCACGAGATCGTGGTGTTCCTCATGTGCGCGTTCGGCGACACCGCCTCAGCGCTCGAGGCGGAGTTCGACGCGTGGGGCTTCAGCGGTGAGCGCCGCTTCGCCGCGTCCGGCGACGATGCCGCAGTGGCCGAGGCGATCGCCGCGCTCACCGACGCCGGCGCGACGAGCGTCATCCTGCAGCCGTTGTCGCACGACGCCGACCTCGCCCCCTATGCCGCCGCGACGGCACGGGTGACCGCGATCGTCCGCGCCGCCGAGCCGCCCCGACCCTGACGAGCGGCCGGGCGGCCCGGCCGCGGGCAGCCCGGCACCTCGGGTCAGAACGGGTTCGGGGTGAGGGTGTACTTCGTCTGGAGGTACTCGTGGATGCCCTCGGCGCCGCCCTCGCGGCCGAGACCCGACATCTTCCAGCCGCCGAAGGGGGCGGCGGCGTTGGAGACCACGCCGACGTTGAGCCCCATCATCCCGGTCTCGAGACGCTCGATCATGCGCTGGCCGCGCGCGAGGTTCTCGGTGAAGACGTACGAGACCAGGCCGTACTCGGTGTCGTTCGCCAGCCGCACCGCGTCGTCTTCGTCGTCGAAGGGCACGATCGCCAGGACGGGTCCGAAGATCTCCTCGCGAAGGATGTCGCTGCCGGCGGCGACGTCGGTGACGACCGTCGGCTCGAAGAACGTTCCCGGTCCGGTCACCGGCGATCCGCCCGTGCGCACCTGAGCCCCGCGGTCGACGGCGTCGGCCACGAGCGATCGCGCCTTCTCGACGGCGCGATCGTCGATGAGCGGACCGATCGCCACGCCCTCCTCGGTGCCGCGACCGATGCGCATGCCCTGCACGCGCTCGGTCACGCGGCGGGCGAACTCGTCGGCGACCGAGCGGTGCACGATGAACCGGTTCGCCGCGGTGCACGCCTGACCGATGTTGCGGAACTTCGCCAGCATCGCGCCGTCGACCGCCTTGTCGAGGTCGGCGTCGTCGAAGACGACGAACGGAGCGTTGCCGCCGAGCTCCATCGACGTGCGCAGCACGCCCTGCGCGGCCTGCTCGAGAAGCTTCTGCCCGACCGGGGTGGATCCGGTGAAGGAGAGCTTGCGCAGCCGCGGGTCGCGGATGATGGGCTCCGAGACGGCACCGCTGGAGGACGTGGTGATGACGTTCACGACACCGTCGGGAAGCCCGGCATCCTGCAGCAGCTTGACGAAGAAGAGCGTCGTGAGCGGGGTGAGCTCGGCGGGCTTGACCACGACGGTGCAGCCGGCGGCGAGGGCCGGTGCGATCTTGCGCGTGGCCATCGCCAGCGGGAAGTTCCAGGGGGTGATGAGGTAGCACGGGCCGACCGGGTGCTGCGTGACGATCATGCGGCCGGTGCCCTCGGGGTTCGCCCCGTAGCGTCCCGAGGCCCGCACCGCCTCTTCGCTGAACCAGCGGAGGAACTCCCCGCCGTACGCGACCTCGCCGCGTGCCTCGGCGAGCGGCTTGCCCATCTCGAGCGTCATCAGGAGGGCGATGTCCTCCTTGCGCTCCTGCAGGAGGTCGAAGGCGCGACGGAGCAGCTCGGCGCGTTCGCGCGCGGGCGTCTGCGCCCACGACGGGAAGGCCTCGACGGCGGCGTCCATCGCGGCGGCGCCGTCGACGACCGACGCGTCGGCGATGGTCAGCAGGCGTTCCCCGGTCGCCGGGTCGAACACCGGCAGGGTGGCGCCGCCCTCGGCGGCGCGCCACTGCCCGCCGATGAAGAGCCCGTCGGGGACGTGGGCAAGAAGTGCGGTCTCTCGGTTCTCTGTCATCGATGACTCCCTGTGTCGGATGCCGCAGCATCCTCTCGATCGTGCTCGATCGCGAAACGCATGTCGGTGCCATTCTGCCGCGCCGGCGCAGCACCCGCGCCCTCCACCGCGTACAACGGCGAGCTCGACCTTCGCCGCAGCGGCGAAGGAACCGATCCTGGCGGACCCGGCGGTCACGCCCGGAACGAGCGCGGCAGCTGAGCCGGAGACGCTGCCTCGCCCACCCCGCGGGTGCACCGTGAACAAGACAGGAGATTCGGCGGAATCAGCCGCTGTGGGAGGCTTCCCGCGGGCATTTGACCCGAATCTCCTGTCTTGTTCACACCGGGCGCGACGAGCCGCGCCGCACCGGCGAACGAGCCAATCGTGGCGGACCCGGCGATCGCGTGGTTGCATGAAGCGAGGCTGCGCCGCCTCGATGCGCGGCCCGGGAGGCACGTATGACCGTCATCACCACCGTCGGCACCGCCGAACGGCATCTTCCCGCCGAGCGTGCCACGCTCGTCGCGCGCGTGTCGGTCTCGGATGCCGACCGCGCCACCGCGATCGCCGCGGCGACCGCGCTGCACAACCGGCTGGCGGCGCGGGCGGGCGAACTCCACGCCGCCGGGGACGCCACCTGGCATCACGCGTCGACACTCTCCACCGGCGTGCACCAGTGGGTCGACAACGACGGATCGCTCCACCGCGAGCACGTGACCACCAGCTCCGTGCAGATGAAGCTGTCGAACCTCGATCGCGTGGCCGACACCGTCGAGCAGCTGAGCGCGATGGGCGCGTCGGTGCACGCCTCGTGGGCCCTCACCGAGGTCACGCGAACCCGCGTGACGAGAGAGATCCGCGCGGCTGCCGTCAGCGACGCCCGCGTCGAGGCCGACGACTTCGCCTCGGCCCTCGGCACGACCATCGCCCGGGTGGTCACGCTCCGCGCGGGCGAGGCAGGTCCCGGCCCCGTGGGACTGCGCAGCGCCGCGATGGCGTCCGGCGAGAGCGCAGAGGTCTCCATCCCGGACATCACCGTGCGCGTCGAGGTGACCGCGGAGTTCGAGACCTCCTGACGGGCATGGACGACACCCACGCGACGGAGCACTCCCGTCGCATCGCCGCGTCAGACGCGGTGCTGGTCGCGCTCGGCATCGGCGTCGACCGCGCGGAACCCGGCTCTGCCGTCGTGCGCATGCGCGTGCGCGAGGACATGGTCAACGGCGCGGGCGTGGCGCACGGCGGCATGATCTTCACCCTCGCCGACGCCGCGATCGCCCTCGCGAGCAACCACACACCGGATGCCGCGCTCGTCGCCGGCGCCGACATCGTCTTCCTCACGCCCTCGCACGAGGGCGACGAGCTCGTCGCCGTCGCCGAACAGCGCGCGGTCACCGGTCGGACAGCGCTCTACGACGCGCGTGTCCTCACCGGCGGACGGGTGATCGCCGAGGTGCGCGGCCGCGTCCGCCTCCCTCGGCCGGTCCCCGGTCAGTAGGTCTCGGAGACCAGCCGCACGTTGTACTCGGCGACCCGCTGCGGAACACCGTCGAACGCCTTCGCCCGCGCATCCGATGCGAGGTAGGTCTCCTCCAGGCGCAGGAAGACCTGCTCATCGCCTTCGGCGCTCACGGCCCACACGAACTCGTTCGTCTCTCGGATGCCGTACGCGAACTCGATCGCGAACCCGGCGGCCGGCCGCACGGCCGGCATCCACTTCTGCCACCACTCGACGAACGCGTCGTATTCGCCGTCGACGAGCGTGTACCGGCGCAGCTGCACAGTCCTCATCCCCCCATCCTGCCCGCTCACCGATGCTCGGGGCGCCCACCGGAACGCAGGACCCGATGTCAAGCCTCGACACACGGACGGCGGCCACGGCACACTCGGAGCATGCAGAGGGATGTCTCCGCCCACGTCGCCTTGGATGTCACCGGTCCCGCAGAGCTGGTGTTTGCGATCGCCATCTCGCGTCATCACGCTCCCGACGAGACGCTGAAGGTCACCGTCGACGGAGCGCCCGTTCCCGTCGACGAGCTGCCCGATGCGCACGGCACCCGGCTGCACCGGGTGCCGTGCGAGACCGGGCACCTCGAGCTGTCCTACGAGGCATCCGTCTCCGGAACGGGAGACCCCGATGTCGCGACCGACACCGACCTCGTGACCTACCTGCGCCCGAGTCGCTACGCGGAGTCGGACGCGCTCGCCCCCACCGCCGTCGCGGAGTTCGCCGGCGTCGAGCCCGGTGCCCCGCTGCTCACGGCCGTGTCGTCGTGGGTGGGGACGCGGCTGGCCTACGAACCGGGATCGAGCCTGCCGACCGACGGCGCGGTGCGCACACTGCTGGCCCGCCGCGGCGCTGCCGCGACTACGCGCACACGTGCGTGGCCCTGCTTCGCGCGCTGGGCGTTCCCGCCCGGCTCGTCGCCGTCTACGCTCCCGGCCTGGATCCGATGGACTTCCACGCCGTCGCCGAGGCGTGGGTCGACGACGCCTGGCACGTCGTGGACGCCACGACGCTCGCACCCCGATCGACACTGCTGCGGATCGCGACCGGACGGGATGCCGCCGACACGGCCTTTCTCACCGTCACACGCGGCGGCGCTGCGCTGGCGTCGATGGAGGTCACCGCCACGGCCGACGCGCTGCCGGACGACGACCTCGATCGCCTCGTCGCCCTCCGCTGACACGTTTCCGCGTGCGTCGGGTCACGCGGCGTGCCAGGCTGAGGGCATGAAGACCTGGGTCGTGCGCCTCCTCACCCTGTGGGCGTTCAACGTCATCGTGCTGCTCGTGATCGCCCTCGTGATGGGTCAGGTCGTCGCGGTCGGATGGAGCGCCCCCTGGGCTGCACTGCTCCTCACCGTCGCCACGGTGTGGCTGCGGCCGGTCATCCGGAAGTTCTTCCAGAAGCGCGCTGCGGGCTCGGTGCATCGACGCACCAAGGTGGGAGAGAAGGTGCTGCAGCTGGGCATCGTGCTCCTGGTCGCCCTCATCGTCTGGGTCGCGGTCGTGCTGCTTTCCGGCGTGAACACGACCGGGTGGATCTCCTGGTGGGTGTTCCCCCCGATCATCCTCGCGATCGCATGGGCGGTCTGGGACGCCATCGCCGCCCGCGTCGAGGCGAAGGGCCAGGAGCTCTACGTGAAGGCCCTCGGCGGCCCCGCCTCCCCCAACCCCGAGCGATGAGCAAGGGAAGAGCTGGATTCCGTCACGTCAGGCTGCTGGGCTCGCCGAAGGACCCCAGCTAGGCTGTGCACGCAATGCGCGCATAGGCTGGGCCCGTCCCCTCACGACGGATGCCCGCCCGCGGCTCCGCCCACGCACGCAGGAGTTCTTCGTCCATGACCGCCGCCGGCTTCAGCGACGACATCGCCCTCGAGACCGACCGGCAGGGCGAGTGGGGGCGGTTCCCGGACGATGCCCCGGAGCGTGCCGCCCTGATGGAACTGAGCCGTGAACTGGCAATCCCCCTGCGTCCGCTGCGGATGCGCGTGCGCACTCAGGAAGGCAGCCGTGTCGAAGTCGACGGGGCCGCCTCTGACGGAAGCGTTTTTGTCCAGGTTTCGCTGCGTCGCGGCGACTTCACGTCCCAGCACCGGAACAAGATCATGGCCGACATGTTCAAGCTCAGTTGGCTGCGCACCGCGGCCGCGCCGGGGGCGCGGGCCATTCTCTGCGTAGGGGTCAACGCAGCGGCCGCATTTCGGCCCGGCGGCTGGCTGCCCCGCGCCGCACCCGACATGCACATCGAGGTCTGGGTCTGGGACGGCGAGCGCATCGTCGGGCTCGCATCTCGCCCCTGAAGCCAGTTGCCGGGCCCAGCGCTCTTCCACTATCGTTTCCACGTCTGCATGGACCTCCGCCGGAACACCGCACTCGCGTTCGCTCGGCACGCTTTCCATGGTCATCGATGATGTCCACACCCCTGGGAGGCCTCATGGTCCACACGCGTTCGCCGCTTGCCCCGCACCCCGTCAGGAACAGCGCATGAGCGGCACCGAGTACGGGCTCTTCCTCCCCAATGCGGCCGGCGGCTGGCTCATCTCCGACACGGCGCCCTACCCGCCCGCCGACTACGACTACAACAAGCGCGTCGCCCGGCTCGGCGAACAGATCGGCTTGGACTTCGTCATGGCAATGGCCAAGTGGCGCGGCTTCGGGGGTGCGACCGACCACTGGGGCGAAACGATCGAGTCGGTCACGATGATGGCCGGGATCGCCGAGGCGACCGAGCGTGTCAAGATCTGGGCGACGATCCATGCGAACATGCAGAACCCTGCCTTCGCCGCCAAGGTCTTCGCGACGCTTCAGCAGATCAGCGGCGGGCGTGCCGGGCTCAACATCGTGAACGGCTCGTATGCCGATGAGTTCGAGCAGATGGGCCTGTGGGACCCCGATATGTCCCACGATGAGCGGTACCGAATGACCGAGGAGTGGACCCGCCTCGTTCTGCGCCTATGGAGCGAGGACAGCGTCACCGAGCGCGGCGAGTTCTTCACGCTCACCGACTGCCAGTCGCGACCGCGCCCCACCACCCGACCCACTCTCATCAGCGCCGGCCGTTCCGAGAGCGGGCGCGCTTTCCAGGCGCGCTACGCCGACGGCGCATTCCTCGGCGCGGAGAGCCTCGAAGAGATGGCCGGGTTCTCGCGCGACGTGCACGAGCGCGCCGCCGCCGAGGGCCGCGAAGTGCGCACCTACTCGATGCTGACCGTCGTCATGGCCGACACCGACCGGGCCGCGGAGGAGCGGGCGGCGCGGTACGCGGAAGGACTCGACAGGGAGGCACTGGCGAACATGCGCCGTTCGTGGGGCTGGGATGCTCAGCGAGCACTGTCGTGGGCGCAGGAGGCCGAGGGCTCAGAGGCGTTCCAGACGCCGTACGTAACGGGCGCACCGGAAACCGTCATCGAGCGCATCCGGCACGTCGTGGACGCCGCCGAGCTGGACGGCCTGATGCTGATCTTCCCGGACTATCTCGAGGATCTGGCTGCCTTCGGCACACACGTCCTGCCTGCGCTGCGCGCCGCGGAGTCGGGAGCCGGATCGTGAGCGCCGGCCCCTCGCTGCGGGAGCGGCAAGAGAATGCCCTCCGCGCACGTGCGGAGCGTGGAGCGCTGCTCGTCGTCGACGTGCAGCGCTCGTTCGCCGATCCGGAGTTCCTCGCCGAGTACGGGCTGAGCCGCCGGGAGTTGGCGAGCCTCGCCGGCGCCGTCGAGCAATGCGCTCTGGCGGTCACTCGCGCACGGGAGGCGGGCATCCCGGTCGTGTGGGTCGAACTGGAGAGCGCCCCCGACTCGCACTGGCGGGCGAGTTCCTGGCTGAATCTCGGTGATCCGGCGGCGCCTCTGCTGAATGCGCCGTGTGTGAGCGGAACGGCGGGGGCGGAGTGGTTCGCCCTCTCTCCTGAACCGGAGGAGATCCGCATTGTCAAGCGCCGCTACAGCGGCTTCGCCGGCACACCGCTGGCGGCGAAGCTGAGGGAAGCGGGTGTCGAGTGGGTCTCGGTCGCCGGACTGACCACGGAATGCTGCGTCGCCGCGACCGCGTTCGACGCGTTCCAGCACGACTTCTCCGTCGTCGTGCTCTCGGATGCCACGGCCGCCTATTCCGCGGACCTGCACGATAGCGCACTCACGGCGCTGGGCTTGAATGCCGGGCTCGTGATGAGCACCGACGAGGTGGCGGCGCTGTGGACAGCACGGCGCGCGGCATGAGCGGCATCCACACCGCCCTCGACCTGTCGTTCACGCACACAGAAGGCCGCTGGGCACGGCCAGGTTCGTGGGTGGGACGCGACTTCCCCGATGTGCGGATGTTCCAGGAGATCGCGGTGACAGCCGAGCGCGCCGGCATCGACATGCTCTTCTTCGGCGACGGCAGCGGCATCCCCGACACCTGGCGCGGCTCGATCGCCCCCGCCGTGGAATGGGGCATCCAGTGGCCACGGCAGGACATGAGTCCGGTCGTCGCCGCGATGTCGACCGTGACCGAGCACATCGGCTTCGGACTGACCTACTCGTCGACGTACACGCATCCGTTCACGACGGCGCGCCTGCTCAATTCGCTCGACCACGTCACGGACGGACGCCTCGCCTTCAACGTCGTCGCCTCCTCGCGCGGCGCGGACGCTGCCAATTACGGCTTCGACGAACTCATGCCCCATGCCGAACGCTATGAGCGGATGGCGGAGTTCGTGGCCGTCTGCAAGGCCCTGTGGCACTCCGTCGCCCCCGACGCGATCGTGCGCGAGCGCGAGCGGGGACGCTTCGCGGACCCGAAGAAGGTGCACGCGATCGATCACCGCGGCACCCATTTCACCGTGAAGGGACCGCTCAGTGCCGTGCCGAGCCCGCAGATCGAGCCGGTGCTGGTGCAGGCCGGCGGCTCTCCCGCCGGCATCCAGACCTCTGCACAGTTCGTCGAGCTCGCCTTCGGTTTCGGGGGGTCGGTCGCGGCGCAGCAGAAGTACCGCGAGAGTCTCGATGCCGCCGTGGCCGCGGCCGGGCGCGATCCCCTGAGTGTCGGTGTCCTGTGGGCGACGCAGCTGATCGTCGGGCGCACGGCCGCGGAAGCCGACGAGCGCCGTCGTTCGGTGCTCTCGTTCTGGAACGAGGAGGCGGTGGGTGCGCACATCTCTCACAACGCCGGCTTCGACTTCTCGACGCTACCGGCGCGGTTCCACCTGGGCGATCTGGCTGATTGGATCCGAGCCGCAGAGGCAAGTCCCGGCGGCCTGGTGGGGATGCTCGTGTCAGAACTCGGCCCCGACCACACGATGACCAGAGCGGAGTTCTTCGAGCACGGGTGGCGCCATGCGACAGGCATGGACCACACCCTCGTGGGTTCTGCCGAGCAGGTGGCGGATGCTCTCGAGGAGAACTTCGCCGCAACGGGAGCGCGCGGCGGCTACATGTTCAGCTCACCACTGGCGACCCCCTCCGGACTTGCGGACATCGCGGAACTTCTGCTGCCGGAGCTGCGCCGCCGCGGTGCGCTAGCGCCGCGCTACCCCGGACGTACGCTCCGGGAGAATTTGCGCGGATGATCACGAGGGGAGCCCGCGCCAGGTCACCATGGCTGACACTCGTAGCACTGTGCTTGGGGTTCTTCCTCATGCTGCTGGACAGCACCATCGTGGCGGTCGCGATCCCCGCGATCTCGCGCGAGATGTCGGCGCCCGCCGCCGCGACGGTGTGGGTCAACAGCGGATACCTGTTCGCGTACGCCGTTCCTCTGTTGTTCGCCGGCCGGTGGGGCGATCGCATCGGCGCGCGACGCGTGTATCTGATCGGACTCGTGCTTTTCGTCGCGGCATCGGCAGCGTGCGGTCTGTCCGCCACGCTGCCGGCGCTCACGCTGGCGCGCGTCGCGCAGGGCCTGGGGGCCGCGCTCATGACGCCGCAGACCCTCGCGATCATCCGCCGCGTCTTCCCCGCAGCCACCATGCCGGTGGCTCTCGGAGTGTGGGGCAGTGTAGGGGGTCTCGCCGCGGCGGCCGGCCCGCTTCTCGGGGGGCTGCTGGTCGGACTCGCCGGGTGGCCCTCGATCTTCCTGGTCAACGTGCCGCTGGGCGCGGTCGCTTTCGCCCTGGCCCTGATGTGGGTACCGTCGTCTCCGCGCTCGGGTGCGACGATCCCGGTTGCACCGGTCGCACTCGGCGCCCTCGGGGTACTCGCGGTGATCGTCGCCGTGCATGAGGCGGCGAGCGCACCGGTGTTCCTGACGGTTCCCGTCGCGGTGGTCGGTGCCGCGCTGGTCGTCCTCGCGATCCGGATACAGCCGCACGATCCGCGCCGCGCTCTCATGCCAGCCCGGCTGCTGCAGAGCCGTGGCTTCGTGCGCGCGACCCTCGGAGCGACCGGCGCGAGCTTCGTTGTGGGTTCCGCTCTGATCCCGGTGATGCTGGAGCTTCAGGACGACCGCGGACTGTCGGTGGCCCAAGCGACCCTCGCGATCCTGCCGCTGGGAGTCGTCTCGGCTGCGACCGCTCCGTTTGCGGGCACGAGCGTTGCCCGGTGGGGCCCGCGGCCGGTCGCGCTCGTCGGAGTGACGGCACTGGCGGTCTCCACGTGCGCGACGGCGGCGTCGGTCCAGCTGGGGGCGCCGGTGTGGACGACGGCGGCGGCGATGGGTCTGTTCGGTCTGGCCAACTCCTTCGTCTGGTCTCCGCTGGCGACAGCGGCCATGACCGCGATCGAGCCGGAGTTCGCCGGTGCGGCCTCCGGCGCGTACAACGCCACCCGCCAGCTGGGCGCGGTCCTGGGCAGCGCAACGGTCGCAGCTGTGATCGCGACGGCGGGGACCGCGGCCTCCCTGTGGGTACTGGGCGCGACCGCCGCTCTGTCGCTGGTCGTCGTCACGGGGCTGCCGCGACGTGCATCCGCCCCATCGGGGGCGGTCAGTGCATCACCATTCCGCCGGTGACATTGACAGCTTGGCCTGTGAAGTAGCTACCCTCGTCGGAGGCGAGGAACAACGCCAGACCCGCAACGTCATCGGTGGTACCGAGGCGCCCGAGCGGGGAGTAGCTCGACCACAGCGCAACCTTCTCCGGGGTGCGCGTGTCGGCGCCCATCTCGGTGAGCACGTACCCCGGGCACATCGCGTTGACACGGATGCCATGGGCGCCAAGTTCGAGCGCTGAAACGCGAGTGAGGGCGACGACGGCCGCCTTCGACGCGGCGTACGCCACCTGTCCTTCACCGCCGGTCTTGGCCGCCATCGAAGCGAGGTTGACGACGGCACCGCCCGCACCGGCCTCGATCATGGCGGTGGCCGCGACCTGTGTGGTCACGAGCATCGCCCGGGTGTTGACCGCGAACATCGCGTCCCATTCGTCGGGATCCGTCTCCAGAACGCTCGCGAAGCGCAGCATCCCCGCGTTGTTCACGAGTACATCGACGCCCGAAAGCCGATCGATCGCTTCGCGCATGGCGCGACGCGCGTCGTCATTGTCAGCGAGGTCAGTCTCGATGAACCGTGCGCCGATGCATTCGGCATGCGCACGACCGGCATCGGCCATGCGGTCGAGGATCGCGACATGGGCCCCTTCCTGTCCGAAGCGCTCCGCGATGCGTCCACCGATGCCGCGTGCTCCGCCGGTGACGATCACGCGGGTGCCGGCGAACCGGTCGGGCGTGCTCATGCCTGGATCGCCTCTCGCGTCCACCGGCTGTCCGCGCGGCGATAGTGCACACGCCGGTTGAGGGCCTCGGGATGCCCCTCCCAGAAGGTCATGGCGTCCGGGAGCACACGCAGCCATCGCCAGTAGGCGGGTCGCTCGATGGGCTCCCCGCTGTCGCGTAGCCTCGTGAAGCGCTCCAGCTGCTCGTGTTCGTCGGTCAGGGGCAACCCATGAAACGAGACGCTGCGCGAGGCCCGCACGGAACGCGTCTCGGCCGCGAAGCGTTCGTCCGATTCCGCGTCATCCGCCCATACGACCGACCCGGTCACGTTGACCGACTGCGCACTCTCGCGCCAGAAGGCAGAGACGGCCGCGCGCCCGGTCTGCTCGATCTCGACGCCCTTGCGACTGCCGGCATTGGTCGTGAACAGCAGGGCGTCGTCTTCGACGGCGAGCAGTTGGACGGTCCGGCTCGAGGGGATGCCGTCGGCCGACGCCGTCGCGAGCGTGACGTATTGCGGGTCGAGCCCGCCACGCTCGGCGACCGCGTGCCACCAGGCGCGCAGCAGGACGAGCGGGTTGGCCGGGGCCGTCGCGACATCCAGGCGTGGCCCGTCGGCGGGCGTCGCCGGAAAGACCAGGTGGGAGTCGGGGGTGGATCGCGACATCGTCCTCTTCCTGTCGGCGCATCATTCGTGCGGGGAGAGTCCAGGATTGCAGCCTCACGGACCCGGAAACGGCACCCATCCAAAACCTTTTACATGGCCGTAATAAAACGATTTACATCGGGAACACATTCGTTGTTAGCGTGCCGGACACGCGCTCACTGCAACCCCGGCCCCACCGAGCACGACGACTCCACCCCTCCCTCACCCGCTCGCCGGCCCCCGGCATCGCATGGAAGGTCACCATGACTCTCGACACCCGATTCACCCGAAAGGCCCTCACGGCGCTGACCCTCGCATCGGCCAGCGCCCTCCTGCTCGCCGGCTGCTCCGGCGACGCAGACGCCACCGACGACGCTTCGGCGTCGACCGGTGTCAGCGACATGATCAGCGCGGACCGCTGCGCCGAGAACGAAGCCGCCGGACCCATCACCTTCCTCACCTCATACGCCTACGTGGCATCCGTCGGACTGCTCGACGTCCTCACCGCGAAGGACCAGGGCATGTTCGAGGACATGTGCCTCGATGTCACCATCGAGCCCGGATCGAACAACACTCAGCTGGTCTCGGCCGGCACGGCGCAGTTCGCCGGTGTCGGCAGCCCCTCCGACGTCATGGTCGCCATCGACAACGGCGCGGATGTCTCCGCGATCGCCACCTACGGCAACACCCCCGCCATCATGTTGATGACCAACACCGACATCTCCGACCTCTCCCAGCTGGAGGGCACGACTGCCGGCTACAAAGGCGCCATCCCGCCGCAGATCTCCGCCATGCTCACCGCCGACGGCGTGGACACGGCGAGCATTGAATGGGTATCGGTGGGCTACGACCCGACGATCCTGCCGCAGGGGCAGGTCGACGCACTCACCGGCTACAAGTCCAATGAGCCCCTGGTATTGGCCTCACAGGGCTACGACGTGACCGAGTGGGACCCCGCCGACTACGGCATCGAGTCCGCCTTCAACACGCAGATCGTCAATTCCACGTTCGCCGAGGAGCACCCCACCGCCGTCGAGGACTTCCTGCGCGCGAGCTTCGCCGCCTACGCGTGGATCAATGAGTCGGACGAGAACCTCGACGCGGCCCTCGCATACGCCGAGTCGCTCTCGGAAGCCGGCTACGACCTCGATCTGAGCGCGCAGCGTTGGAAGACCGAGGTGGGCCTGGTCGAGGAGAGCCAGCCGGAAGGCACGGTGCTGGGATACCAGGCGGTCGACCAGTGGACGCCCGAGGCGGACATGCTGATGGAGAACGACCTCATCAGTGCAGAGCCCGACATCGAGAGTGAAATCGACACGAGCTTCGTCGAGGCGATCTACGGCGACGGCGAACTGGTCTGGCCCGCGCCGTAATGAAGGCCTGGGTCCAAACGGACTTCGGCGGCCCGCGGGTGCGGCGACGACTCGACGTCGCCGCACCCGCGGCCGCACCCGACGAAGTCATCGTGCGCGTGCTGGCGATCGCGTTGAACCGTCTCGACGTGCTCCAACGAGTCGCCCCCGTCATCCCGGCGATGTCGATCCCCCACATCGCGGGAATGGACATCGTCGGCCAGGTGGAGACCGTGGCAGCGGGTGCCACCTCTCCCGCCGCCGGCGAGGTGGTGCTGATCGATCCCGTCGTCAGCTGCGGATCGTGCGAATACTGCCTGGGTGAGACACCGACCTACTGCGCGCAGTTCGCCACGATCGGATCCACGCGGGCGGGCGGCATGGCCGAGTTGGTGGCGGTACCCGCGCGCAACTGCACCGTCGTCTCCGTCGCCCCCGAGGACACCGAACGTCTGGCGGCCCTCGCCGCCGTCCCGGTCGCCGGTGCGACCGCGTGGCGTGGCCTTCTCAGCGCCGGTGCGCTCACGGCCGGAGAGACCGTGGTCATCCCCGGTGCCGGATCGGGCCTCGGCGCCGCCGGCGTGCAGATCGCCCTCTCCCGCGGCGCACGGGTGATCACCCTCGTTTCGGGTGAGCGCAAGCGCAAGCGCGCCTTGCGCTCGGGTGCGCACGAGGTCATCGACCGTGCCGCGACCCCCGACTGGGTCGCCGAGGTGTACCGCCTGACCGATGGCCGCGGAGCGGATCTCGTGTGGGACCACGTCGGCGGCGAGTTCCTGGGAGCCGCTCTGCGCGCGACGCGTCCGGCCGGCCGGGTAGTGCTCTCGGGAACGACGGCGGGCCTGGATACTCACCTCCACCTGCCCGACTTGTATCAGCCGGGGCGGAACATCCTCGGGCACGGCAGTTACAGCCGCGCGGACATGGCGGCGGCGATCCATGCGTTCACGAGCGGCGAGTTCACCGTCGTGATCGACTCGGTCTTCGACTTCGAGGAGCTGCCAGACGCGGAACGCAGACTCGAATCCAACGACTTCTTCGGCAAGATCGTCGTACTCGGCCCCGAGCGTTCCCCTTCCCCGACCCCGATTCCGGAGTGAGATGACGATGAGTCAGAACCAGAGCGACGCGACGATCGAGGTCAGCGGGGTCGGGCGCACCTACGTGCGCGGCAAGAAATCGGTCCAGGCCCTCTCAGGCATCGACCTGTCGATCCGGCAGGGCGAGTTCGTGACCCTGTTCGGCCCGTCCGGATGCGGCAAGTCGACGCTCCTGCGCCTGCTGGCAGGACTGGACGAGCAGACCACCGGCGAGATCTCCATTTTCGGGTCGACGCCTCGCAAGGCGTCCGCACGCAAGGACATCGCGTGGATCCCGCAGTCCTCCGCGCTGCTGCCCTGGCTCGACATCCGCGCGAACGCGGCGTTGTCCGCCGTGATCAACAAGAAGGCGGACCGCAAGGGGGTCAGCACGCGCCGCCCCGAGGATGCCGAGGCGATTCTCGCCGAAGTCGGGCTCGGGGACTTCCAGCGCTCGCGACCCGATCAGCTCTCCGGCGGGATGCGGCAGCGCGCCTCGATCGCACGCGGCTTCGCGCAGGGCGCCCCTGTGATGCTGATGGACGAACCGTTTTCCGCGCTGGACGAATTGACCCGCGATGCGCTGCGCATCCGGCTGTTGGAGCTGTGGGAGCACCACAAGAAAACGATCGTGTTCGTCACCCACTCGGCACAGGAGGCGGTGCTGCTCAGCGACCGCGTCGTGGTCATGAGCCCGCGCCCTGGTCGCATCAGCGACATCGTCAGAGTCGACTTCCCACGCCCTCGCGGGTGGGAGCTGACCGAGACCCCCGAATTCACGGCGAAGGTCGCCGAGGTCAAACAGATCCTCTGGAGCGCGTGGAAGGGCGACGAATGAGCACGATCGACACCCCCGCCGAGCGCCGCCGGACGCGCCGCCGCCTCGGCGTTCGCACGGGAAACGCGGCGCTCACAGTCGGGGCGCCGCTGGTCCTGTTCGTCGTCCTCGCCGTGCTGTGGCAATGGACGGCGGCGACCTTCACGAGCGTCCTGCCCCCGCTGCAGGACATCGCCGCGGACATCGCGGAGCGCCCTGAGTTCTACGTCGAGAACCTGATGGTCACGATCCGCTCCGCGATGACCGGTCTGCTCATCGGCGTCGTCGTCGCGCTCCTGCTGGCGGCCACGGTCGTTCATTTCACGTTCCTCCGCTCGGCCATCATGCCCGTCGCGTTGTTGTTGAACGTCACACCCATCGTCGCGATCGCACCCGCTCTGGTGGTCGCCTTCGGGTTCAGCGACGTGCCGCGGATCATCATCGCCGCCATCTCGGCGTTCTTCCCGATGCTCATCAACGCCATCACGGGTCTGCGGTCCGTCGACCCGCAGGCGCTCGAGGTGTTCAACGCCATGGCCGCGAGCAGGCGGGAGATCTTCTTCCGCCTGCGCATCCCCTCGAGCCTGCCCTACCTGTTTGCCGGTGCCCGGCTGTCGGTGACGGCCGCGATGATCGGCGCCGTGGTCTCCGAGTTCACTGGCTCCAGCAAGGGCATCGGCGCCGTCATCGTGACCGCGACGACCTATCTGAACCTGCCCCAGATGTGGGCAGCGATTCTCTTCTCGGCCGTCACAACATTGTGCCTGTTGGGCATTATCGGGCTCATCGAGCGCGTGATCGTGCGCTGGTAGGCTTTCTGCGCCATGCCTCTCGTCCCGCAGGGCCATGGGCCCGTGACACTCAAGGACGTCGCGGCGCGTGCCGGCGTGAGCATCTCCACCGCGAGCAACGCGCTGACCGGGTCACGCGCCGTCAGCGCGAGCTCGGTACAGCGTGTGCTGCAGGCGGCCGCCGAGCTCGGTTATCAGAAGAACGAGGCCGCCCGCACCCTGCGCACGGGGTTGCGCAGCGCGATCGGCCTCGTGGTGCCCGATGTCACCAACCCGTTCTGGGGCGGCATGATCGGCACGATCGATCGAATCGCCGCCGAATCGGGGTTCCAGGTAGCGCTGACGAACACGGAGTTCGATCCGCAGCGCGAGACGGCAGCACTGGCACGACTGGTCTCGCGGGTGGACGGTATCCTGCTCTTCTCCACGCAGCCGACCGGACCGGCCGTGCGTCCGCTGCTGGAGATGGGCATTCCCATGGTGGCATGCGACGAGGTGTTCGATCTCGACGGCCTGGGCGGGGTGTATTCGGACAACGAGGCCGGCGCGCGCGCGGCCGCGCACCACCTCGTGGATGTCGGCGGGCGGGTGTTCGGCATGCTGGAGGGCCCGGTCAGCCTCACGACCGCGCAGCAGCGGGCCCGTGGTTTCCGGCAGGGACTGGTCGATCGAGGGATCTCACCCTCCCATATCCACACCGCCGTCGCGGAGTACTCCTTCGAGGGTGGCCGCGCCGGCATTCGGCGCCTGCTCGAAGAGCATCGCGACGTCGACGCGGTCTTTGCGTGCACCGACAATCAGGCGATCGGCGGCATCTTCGAGGCGATCGATCTGGGCCGTTCGATCCCCGACGATCTGCTGGTGTGCGGGTTCGATGACATCAGCTGGTCGTCGCGCCTGGCACCCTCGCTCACCACGCTGCGCCAGGATGCCGAGGGAATGGCCACGTGTGCCGCGCTGATGCTTCTGGAGATGATCACGGTGGGCGGCGAACCGCGCGTCGAGGTGTTCCCCGTCGAACTCGTCGCGCGCGATTCCACGCGCCGTCAGGGCGCGTGGACGACCTCGGTTACGACTGTGTAAAACGTTTTATATTTGGCGCGGATCGGATGTCGCCACACGGCAAGCTGGGATGGCGCACCGTCGTGCGCCGCGTGGGCCATGACATCGACGGCCGCGTGAATCATCGAAGGGGTACGCATGGCCGAACCGCTGCACTTCGGGGTGTTTGAGATCCTCACCCCCTCCAATGGCGTCCCCACCTGGCGCCACCCGCACGGTCGCGCCGACGTATACGGCGACGTCGCGTACTGGACGACTCTCGCGCGAACGCTCGATGACGCCGGCTTCGACTTTCTCTTTTTCGCCGACAGCTACGGCTACCCCCTCGTAGACGGCGCCGTCCCCGACGAAGTGCTCTCCCATGGCATTCTCTTCCCCGGCTACGACCCGATGCTGCTGGTGAGTGCGGTCGCGCAGGCGGCACCGAGCCTGGGCATCGTCATCACCTCCTCGACCTCGCTCGAACAGCCCTTCCCCACCGCCCGACGCTTCGCGACGCTCGATGCGTTCACCGGCGGCCGGATCGGGTGGAACATCGTGACCGGATCGACCGCGCAGGTCACCGAGGGCCTGTTCGGCATCACGCACTACGACCACGACACCCGCTACGACGTCGCCGACGAGTTCGTCGACCTCTGCCGCACACTCTGGGAAGACGCGTGGGACGACGACGCGGTCGTCCTCGACCGCGGTGCCGGCGTACTGATCGACCCTGAACGCGTGCGCGAGGTCGACTACCGCGGCGAGTACTTCGCCAGCCACGGGATGTTCAAGGTGCCGCCGGGGCCGCAGCGCACCCCCATGCTGTTCCAGGCAGGCGCCTCGGCCCGCGGACGCGACTTCGGTGCCCGCAACGCGGAAGCGATGTTCATCCAGGGGCAGGACAAGGAACAGGCGTTGAAAGCCACGCGCGACATCCGCGCCCGCGTCGCCGCGGCAGGCCGTGACCCGCACAGCCTCAAGCTGCTCAGCGGCGTCACTGTCACCGTCGCCCCGACGAGCGCGGAGGCGCAACGAAAGCGCGAGGAGCTCGAGAGCCTGTTCTCGATGGACGACGCCGCCGTCCTGTTCGCCGGGTTCACCGGTATCGACCTGCGAAGCCTTGACCCTTCGATGCGCATCGAGGACATCCCGGGCAACGACCAGGGGCAGACCCCACTGGACCGGTATCGCACGGTGGAGGGCGTGGACACCGTCGGCGACGTCCTGGAGGCCTTCCGTGTGCAGGAGCGCGGCTTCATCGTCACCGGCAATCCATGCGAGGTCGCCGAGGAACTCGTGGAGACGGCCGCCTACGCCGACATCGACGGGTTCATGCTCGAGCCGACCTTCGGCGACGCGCAGGCCTACGAGGAGTTCATCGAGCTCGTGGTGCCGGAGCTTCAGCGGATGGGCGCGTGGCCAGAGCCCGACCGCTCCGCCACGCTCCGCCAGCGGATGGGATTCGCGACACGTACCCCGTCGTTCCGCCCGCTATCCCGCAACACGAGGGCATCCTGACCCCCTCCCGCCCTTTCACCTCTCAGCCGGACAACCGCGCTCGGCGGCCTCGACGACGTTCGTCATGAGCAGCGCGACGGTCATCGGGCCGACGCCGCCGGGATTCGGGGAGAGCCAGCCGGCGACATCCGCCACATCCGGGTCCACGTCACCATAGACCGCGCTCTTGCCGGTCTCGGGGTCGGTCTCGCGCGTCACACCGACGTCGAGCACCGCCGCGCCGGGTTTGACGTCCGCCGCGCGCACGATGTGCTTCACGCCCGCGGCGGCCACGATGACATCCGCCTGCTTCAGGTGCTGCGACAGGTCGGCCGTGCCGGTGTGCGTGAGCGTCACCGTCGCGTTGATCTCGCGCCGGGTCAGCAGCAGGCCGATCGAGCGGCCGATGGTGACACCGCGCCCGACGACCACCACGTGCTTGCCGTTCAGGTCGTAGCCGTTGCGCTGCAGCAGCTCGATGACACCGCGCGGCGTGCACGGCAGCGGCGTCGTGATCGGGGCGTTCACGTTCAGCACGAGCCGACCGAGGTTCGTCGGATGCAGCCCGTCCGCGTCCTTGGCGGGATCGATCCGCTCGAGGACCGCGTCGGTGTCGATGTGCTTCGGCAGCGGCAGCTGCACGATGTAGCCGTGGCAGCTCGGATCGGCGTTGAGCTCGTCGATGAGCGCCTCGACGTCCGTCTGCGTGGCGTCGGCGGGCAGCTCGCGCTGGATGGAGTTCATCCCGATCGCCTCGCTGGCGCGGTGCTTCATGCCGACGTACAGCTGCGATGCCGGATCGGCGCCGACGAGCACCGTCGCGATCCCGGGCACGACCCCCTTCTCGGCGAGCGCGGCGACCCGCGCGCGCAACTCGTCTTTGATCGCCGCCGACGCGGCCTTTCCGTCCAGCTTCTGCGCGGTCATGACGCTCCCTCTCGGATCGATAAACACATCCCGCCCCGAGACATCGGGCATTGCGTGATGTCTCGGGGCAGAAGTGGTTTTTCGGATGTCGTCCCGGCGTTACTGCTGCAGCTCGGGGTAGAGCGGGAAGGCGCCGGTGAGCGCAGCCACGCGGGCCCGCAGAGCCTCGACGTCGGCGCCGGGCAGCAGGGCCAGGGCGATGATGTCGGCGACCTCGGCGAACTCGTCGTCACCGAAGCCGCGGGTGGCGAGGGCGGGCGTGCCGACGCGCAGACCAGAGGTGACCATCGGCGGACGCGGGTCGTTCGGCACGGCGTTGCGGTTGACGGTGATGTGGATCTCGTGCAGGAGGTCTTCGGCCTGCTTGCCGTCGATCTCGGCGTCGCGCAGGTCGACGAGCACGAGGTGCACGTCGGTGCCGCCGGAGCGCACGGTCACGCCGGCGCCGGCGACGTCTTCGCGCTGGAGACGCTCGGCGAGGATCGCGGCACCGCGCACGGTGCGCTCCTGACGGTCGCGGAACTCCGGGGTGCCGGCGAGCTTGAAGGCGGTCGCCTTGGCGGCGATCACGTGCATGAGGGGGCCACCCTGCTGACCCGGGAAGACGGCGGTGTTGATCTTCTTGGCGAGGTCGGCGTCGTTGGTGAGGATGAAGCCCGAGCGAGGTCCGCCGATGGTCTTGTGCACCGTGGAGGAGACCACGTGGGCGTGGGGAACCGGCGACGGGTGCACGCCGGCTGCGACAAGGCCCGCGAAGTGGGCCATGTCCACCCACAGGTACGCGCCGACCTCGTCGGCGATCTCGCGGAAGCGGGCGAAGTCGAGCTGACGCGGATACGCCGACCAGCCGGCGATGATGACCCTGGGCTCGTGCTCGACGGCGAGGCGGTGCACCTCGTCCATGTCGATCAGACTCGTCTCGGGGTCGACGCCGTAAGCGACGATGTCGTAGAGGCGGCCCGAGAAGTTGATCTTCATGCCGTGGGTGAGGTGGCCGCCCTGGTCGAGCGCGAGGCCCAGGATGGTGTCGCCCGGCCGGGCGATCGCGTGCAGCACGGCCGCGTTCGCGGTGGCGCCGGAGTGGGGCTGCACGTTGGCGAACTCCGCACCGAACAGCTCCTTGGCGCGCGCGATCGCGAGCTCCTCGGCCACATCGACCTCTTCGCAGCCGCCGTAGTAGCGGCGACCGGGGTATCCCTCGGCGTACTTGTTGGTGAGCACCGAGCCCTGCGACTGCAGCACCGAGACGGGAACGAAGTTCTCCGAGGCGATCATCTCGAGGTAGCCGCGCTGGCGGTCGAGCTCGCGCTCGAGCACCTGCGCGATCTCGGGGTCGACCTCGGCCAGCGGGGCCGTGAAGAAAGAGTCGGTCATGGCGTTCTCCTTGCAGACGGGATCGGGATTCCGAGTGTTCGATCGGCCCAGGCGTGCGGTCGACGTGCCATGCGGTCGCTTCCCGGTGGTCATCCACCTCAACGCCAGTCGCGACATCCCCGATCATAACGGATGCCGTCTCGGCCGGAGTTTGTTAGGTTGCCTTACATGAGCCTTCCGCTGGTGCCTTACCCGGCGTCCACCACCGCCCTCGACGAGCCCGCCTTCCGGCTCGACGCGAGCGCCGGCGTCACCGGCGACGAGACCTGCGCGGCGCTGCTGCGCCGCGAGCTCGAGGCGGTCACGGGCACCACCATCGGGTCGGATGAGGGCATCCGACTCGATGTCGCGACGGACGGAGCCCCCGAGTCGTACACGCTGGATGCGTCGGCGCACGGCGTGGTGGTCACCGGGGCGGACCCCGCCGGCCTGTTCTACGGCGTGCAGACCCTCCTGCAGCTCGTCGCCCGCGATGAAAATGGATGGCTGATCCCCGCCGTCCGGATCACCGACCGCCCCCGGTTCGCCTACCGCGGGGTCATGCTCGACGTCGCACGCCACTTCTTCGACGTCGACACGGTGTGCAGATGGATCGACCGGGCCGCCTCCCTGAAGGCCAACCACCTGCACCTGCACCTGAGCGACGACCAGGGATGGCGGATCGCCCTCCCGTCGCGACCCGAGCTCGCCCAGCGCGCCTCGGCGACGGCTATCGGCGCCGACGATGGCGGCTGGTACTCGGCGGCGGACTACGCCCGCATCGTCGCCCACGCGGCCTCCCGTCACATGACCGTCGTGCCCGAGCTCGACATGCCCGGGCACACCCACGCGGTGTCCCTCGCCTACCCCGCCCTCGCGGCGGAGCCGGTGATCACCGACGAGGTGCGCGCGGCCGCCGACGCGTTCGGCGGCGGCCTCCCCCGCACCGGGGAGCCCTACCGCGGGCTGGCGGTCGGCTTCTCGTCCCTGCGCATCGGCGACGACGAGGTCGACCGGTTCGTCACCGACGTGTTCACCGATCTCGCCGCCCTCACCCCGGGGCCGTACCTGCACCTCGGCGGCGACGAGGCCCTCGGCACCGACCCGGCGCGCTATGCCTCGTTCGTCGCCCGCGTCACCGAGATCATCACGGGGCTCGGCAAGACCCCCGTCGCCTGGCACGAGGCCGGCGCCGCGGACCACCTCGCCGCCGGCACGACCGGCCAGTACTGGGGGTTCACCACGCCGGTGGACGGGTCCGCCGAGACGATACGGAGCTTCGTCGCGCGAGGCGGCCGCATCATCCTCTCCCCCGCCGACGCGGTCTACCTCGATATGAAGCCGGACGCCGACTTCCCCCTCGGGCTCACGTGGGCGAACGGCCCCACGAGCGTGCGGCGGGCCTACGAATGGGAGCCGTCCACGGTGATCGGCGGTCTCGACGAGGACGACATCCTCGGCGTGGAGGCGCCGCTGTGGACGGAGACGGTGCGCACCGCCGCCGACATCGACGCCCTCGCCTTCCCGCGCATCGCGGCGGCCGCCGAAGCCGCGTGGTCTCCGCCGACCGACGCTTCCCCGGAGCGCACGTGGGACTCGTTCCGGCACCGGGTCGGCGCGCAGGGCCCGCGCTGGGCCGCGCGGGGCATCCGCTTCCACGCCAGTGGGGAGATCCCGTGGGCGTGACCGTCATCCACTCCGCGCGCCTGGTCACCGGCGGCGCGGTGACCGCCGACGCGTGGGTGCGCTTCGACGGCGACCGGGTGGCGGCCGTCGGCACCGGGTCGGGGTGGGCTGCGACGACGGATGCCGGGGTCGACGTCGTCGATGCGTCGGCCGTCGCGGGTGACGGCGCCGTGCTCACTGCCGGCTTCATCGACCTGCACGCCCACGGCGGCGCGGGCGCGTCGTTCGACGAGGGCGCCGACGCCATCCGCACCGCGCGCGCCCTGCACCGCGGCCACGGCACGACCCGCGGCCTGATCTCGCTCGTGTCGGCACCGATCGAGGTGCTCGCCGCGCGCGCCGGCGTCGTCGCCGACGTCGCCGGCACCGATCCCGATGTGCTGGGGACGCACCTGGAGGGACCTTTCCTCGACCGCGGCCGCCGAGGCGCGCACGACGAGCGCGCGCTCCTCGATCCGACCCCCGACGCGGTCGACCGCCTGCTCGAGGCCGGACGCGGCACCGTGCGGCAGGTCACCCTCGCGCCGGAGCGCCCCGGCGCCCTGGCTGCCATCGCCCGCCTGCGAGAGGCGGGCGTCGTGCCGGCCGTCGGTCACACCGCTGCCGGCTTCGACCTCGCTCGCGCGGCGTTCGACGCCGGCGCCGGCATCCTCACGCACGCCTTCAACGCGATGCCCGGGCTGCACCACCGGCACCCGGGTCCGATGGCGGCCGCCGCGGCCGATTCCCGCGTGACGCTGGAGATCATCGCCGACGGCGTGCACCTGCATCCCGAGACCGTGCGCATCGCATTCGCGGCCGCGCCGCACCGCATCGCCCTGATCACCGACGCCATGGCGGCGACCGGACGCCCCGACGGCGCGTACGAGCTCGGCAGCCAGCGGGTCGACGTCGAGGGGGGTGTCGCCCGACTCGCGGAGGGGACGCGCGCGATCGCCGGGTCGACGCTCACGCAGGATGCCGCCCTCCGGCGCACGATCGAGGCGGGCGTATCGCTCCCCGACGCCGTCCACGCCCTCACGGCCGCCCCGGCTCGCGCGATCGGGCGAGACGACCTCGGCGCTCTGGCCCCCGGCATGCTCGCCGACGCGGTCCTGCTCACCCGTGACCTCGAGGTGCGCCGCGTGTGGACGGGCGGACGCGCGTCCGCGGGCCCCGAAGAGGGCGCGGCGTAGAATCGGAGCATGCCCGAGAACGCCTCACCCTCCTCGGCCGCGCCCGCTTCCCCCGCGCCCGGCATGCGCGCACCGCTCACCGGCCTCGACATCCTCGCCTTCGTATGCGAGCTGTTCGCGCTCGGCTCGTTGGCGCTGTGGGGGTTCCTCGCGTTCGACCTGCCGTGGAACATCGTCGTCGGCGTCGGGGCACCGACCCTCGCCCTGGTCGTGTGGGCACTGTTCGTCTCCCCGCGCGCGGTCTTCGCCGTGCACCCGTTCATCCGGGGTCTCGTCGAGCTGCTGGTCTACCTGTCGGCCACGATCGCCTGGTGGGACCTCGGCTACGCGTGGATCGGCGTCGTCTTCGCCGTGATCGCCGTGACGTGCGGCGTGCTGGTCGGACGGCGCCGCCTGTCGTGACCGACGCCGTCGAGGTCGTCGCCAGTCTCGCCGCCGAGCTCGGCGATCGCGTCGACGTCTCCTTCGACGCCCGTCGTGCCGCTCGGGCCGACAAGTCCGGGCACGCCGCAGCGGGCATCCCCGTCGCGGTCGTGCACGCCGGCTCGGTCGAGGACGTGCAGGCGACCCTTCGCGTCGCCACCGCCACCGGCACGCCCGTCGTGACCCGCGGCGCCGGTACGGGCCTCGCGGGTGCCGCGAACGCCGGCGACGGCGAGATCGCCCTCTCGGTGCGCGGGATGGACCGCATCCTCGAGGTGCGCCCCGACGACCTGATCGCCGTCGTCGAACCGGGCATCCTCAACGCCGACCTCAACGCGGCCCTCGCGCCGCAGGGCCTCTGGTGGGCCCCCGATCCGGCCAGCCGCGCCATCTCGACGGTGGGCGGCAACATCGCCACCGGAGCGGGAGGCCTGCTGTGCGCAAAGTACGGCGTCGTGCGCGATGCGGTGCTCGGCGTCGACGTCGTGCTCGCCGACGGCCGCCTGCTGCGCCTGGGCCATCGCACCGTCAAGGGCGTCACCGGTCTCGACCTCACGTCGCTCATGATCGGCTCCGAGGGGACGCTCGGAGTGATCGTCGGGGCGACCCTCAAGCTCCGGCGCACCGTGCCGGGCGAGGTGTGCACGATCGCCGCGACCTTCCCGGCGGTGCGCGACGCGGCGACCGCATCCGCCGCCGTCACCGCGTCCGGGGTGCAGCCGGCGATCATGGAGCTCATGGATGCGGCTTCCCTCGCCGCCGTGCACGCTCACCTCGGGCTGACCGCGCCGACACCGGGCGCCTCGCAGCTGACCATCCAGACCGACGGCATCTCGGCGGCAGCCGACGCCGAGGCGATCGGGCGGATGCTCGCCGACGCCGGCGGCACGGTCGCCGTCACGCGCGACCCGATGGAGGGCGAACGACTGCTCGCGGTGCGCCGCGCGATGCATCCGGCCATGGAACGCCTCGGCACGACCCTCATCGAAGACGTCTCGGTGCCCCGCAGCGCCCTCCCGGCGATGTTCGACGAAATCGCCCGCGTCGAGCGCGAGTACGGACTGCCCATCCCCACCGTCGCCCACGCCGGCGACGGCAACCTGCATCCGAACTTCGTGTTCGACGCCTCCCCCGACGCGTCGGGCGTCGTCGAGGTGCCCCCGGTCGTGTGGCGCGCGGCCGACGCGCTCTTCCGCGCCGCGCTCGCCCTCGGCGGCACCCTCACCGGTGAGCACGGCGTCGGGGTGCTGAAGAGCCGATGGCTCGCCGACGAGCTCGGCGACGACCAGTGGGAGATCCAGCGCCAGATCACCCGCGTGTTCGATCCGGACGGCATCCTGAACCCGGGGAAGGTGTTCGCCCGGTGAGCGGCACGATCCACGTGGCGGCCGCGGTGGTCGTCGCCGACGACGGTCGCACCCTCGTGGTGCGAAAGCGCGGCGCGCGGGTCTTCCAGCAGCCGGGCGGCAAGCCCGACGCGGGTGAAGACGCCCTGGCGGCCGTCGTGCGCGAGGTGGCCGAGGAGACCGGCATCGCCGCCGACCCGGGCGACTACGTGCCGCTCGGGCGCTTCGCCGACGACGCCGCGAACGAGCCCGGCCACCGCGTCGTCGGCGACGCGTTCCTCCTGCGGGTCGGCCCGGCTGAGGCGACCGCGTCGGGAGAGATCGAGGAGCTCCGCTGGCTGACGCCGGCCGAGGTGCCCGACACACCGCTGGCGAACCTGAGCCGCAACCACCTCATCCGCTTTGCCTGGCGCTGACCGCCTTCGCCGATCCACCCCGTTCGCGTCGAGCCGGCCCTCTCGCGACGCGAAGAACGGGCCGGCTCGGCGGGAAGGGGCCGGCTCGACGCGGCGTCAGAGGCGCTGCCAGGCCGGCTTGTTCGCGTAGGCGTAGCGGTAGTAGTCCGCGTGGGCGAGGTCCGTCGCCGCCGCCTCGTCGAGGACCACCGTGGCGTGGGGATGCAGCTGGATGGCCGAGCCCGGCGACGACGCCGACAGCGGGCCTTCGACCGCCGCGGCCACCGCGGCCGCCTTGCCCTCGCCGAAGGCCAGGAGCATCAGGTGCCGGGCGCGGAGGATCGTGCCGAGCCCCTGCGTGATGCAGTGCATCGGCACATCGTCGATCGTGTCGAAGAAGCGGGCATTGTCGCGGCGGGTCTGCTCCGTCAGCGTCTTCACGCGCGTGACCGACGCGAACGACGACCCCGGCTCGTTGAATCCGATGTGCCCGTCGGTGCCGATGCCGAGGATCTGCAGGTCGACACCGCCCGCGGCTTCGATCGCCGCCTCGTAGTCCGACCCGGCGTGCTCGATGCCCGCGGGGCTCCCGTCGGGAACGTGCACGCGCGCGGGGTCGAGCCCGAGCGGGTCGACCACCTCGCGCGAGATCACCGACCGGTAGCTCTGTGGATGGGCGGGATCGATCCCCACGTACTCATCGAGCGCGAAGCCGCGCACAAGCGACAGGTCGGTGCCCGCCAGCCGCCCGCGCAGCGCTTCGTACACCGGGAGCGGAGTCGAACCGGTCGCAAGTCCCAGCACCGTGTCGGGCCGCGCCTCGATCACCCGCGCGATCGCGTCGGCCACGAGCGCACCGGCCGCGCGGGCGTCGGGCACGATGACGACTTCAGCCATGCGCAAGCACCTCCTCGCTGGCCCGGCCGACCAGAGCGGCGCCGAGCGCTGCGGCCGGTGATGCCGGCGGCAGCAGGGTCGCCCGATCGCGCAGGTGGAGGGAGCGGATGAACGCCGACGCGGCGGCGCCGGCGTCGAGCTCGTCGACCACCGGGCCGGTGAGCCGCTCGCCGAGGGCGCTGAGCCCGCCGCCGATCACGACGGTGTCGACGTCGGCGGTGAGCACGAGCACGCGGATCGCCGAGGCCACGCCGCGTGCGAGGTCCGCGCGCAGCGCGACGGCCCGGGGGTCTCCGGCGTCGGCGGCGTCGAAGACGTCGCGCACGGGAAGCGCTCCGGGGCGCCCCCACCGCTCCGCGACGGCTCCCCCGCCCGCGAGCGCCTCGATGCATCCGCGCTGTCCGCACCGGCACGGTGGACCCGCCGGGTCGACGGAGATGTGCCCGACCTCGCCGGCGCTTCCGCCGGCGCCGCGCCACAGCTGCCCGTCGACCACGATGCCGGCGGCGACGCCGGTGCCGAGGTTGAGATAGGCCATGGTCCCGGTTCCAGCACCGTGCAGGGCGTGCGCGCCGAGCGCAGCCGCCTTCACGTCGTTCTCGACCCGCACGGGAAGGCCGAGCATCGGCTCGACGGTGCTGGCGACGTCGAGGTCGTGCACGCCGAGGTTCACCGCGTGCACGACGCGGGTGGAGCCCGGGGCGACCTGCCCCGGCATCCCGATCCCGACCGACCGGATCCCGTCGCGGCCGACGCCGGCTTCGGCGGCGACCAGGTCGACGGCGCGCACGATGGTCGCGCCGACCGCGTCGACGCCCCAGCCGGTGGCCAGCCGCGTGCGGGCGAGCACGCGAGCGGCGTCGTCGACGACCACGGCGTCGGTCTTGGTGCCCCCGACGTCGAGCCCGACCCTCATCGGCCGCGCTCCCGTTCGAAGGCGGCGGTGGTGCGCGGCGCCATCAGCCCTTGACCGCCCCGGCCACGAGCCCTCCGGTCATCTTGCCCTGCACGATGAGGAAGAAGATCATCACCGGGATGGCGATGAGCGTCGAGCCGGCCATGACGGCGCCCCAGTCGACGGAGCCGCCGACGCTGGAGGACTGGAAGGCGTTCAGCCACGGCATGAGCGGAAGGTTGTAGCCGCTCATGAGAAGCAGCGCCATCGTGAACTCGTTCCACGACTGGATGAACGCGAAGATGCCGGTCGAGATGAGCCCGGGCGCCAGCAGCGGGAAGGTGACCTTCCAGAACGCCTGCGACTTCGTGCACCCGTCGATCATGGCCGCTTCTTCGAGATCCGCGGGGACCCCCGCCACGAATCCGCGAAGCGTCCAGATCGTGAAGGGGATGACCGCGGCGGTGTAGACGATGCCGAGACCGAGCAGGGTGTTCATCAGCTGCCAGTCGTCGATCATCCCGTAGATCGTGAACATCATCGCCTCACCGGGGATCATCTGCACGATGAGGACCGAGACGATGAACCCGCGGCGTCCCTTGAAGTGGAATCGCGCGACGGCGATCGAGGCGAGGAAGGCGAACAGCAGGGTGGCCACGAGCACGCCGGCGGTCACCGTGAGTGAGGTCATGAGCGCGTGCGGGAAGTCGGTCTGTCCGGGGGCCGCTTCGCGCGTCCACGCCGTGAGGTAGTTCTGCAGCGTGAAATCGAAGGGCAGAAAGCTCGGCTCGCGCGTGATGATCTCGCTGTTGGGCGTCAGCGACATGTTGATCATCCAGTACACCGGGAACACGCTCATGGCGAAGACGATCGCCGCGGCGACGTTGAGGAGCGTGCGGGTGAGCACGCGCCGGCTCGAGGGGCGCCGCGCCTGCAGGGACCGGGGCGCGGGGCGGTTCGGCGAACCCGGCTCGCCGAGCACCTCGTCGACGCCGACGGTGCCGACCTGGGTGGCGGTGGTGACCTGTGTGCTCACAGCTCCTCCTCCTTCAGGGTGGTGCGCACGTATCCCCAGGAGAGGACGAGCAGCAGGATGACCATGACGACGCCGATAGCCGCGGTGGCCCCGAATTCGCCGACGCCCTGGCGGAACAGGTAGGTGCCGAGCACGTTCGTCTCGGAGGCGAGGCCGCCGCGGCTCTGCAGCGCGTAGACCTGGGTGAAGATGCGCAGGTTCCAGATGATCTGCAGCACGAGGACGACGGTGAGGATGCTGCGCAGGTACGGGAAGACGACCAACCAGAACCGCTTCCACGGGTGCGCGCCGTCCAGGGAGGCGGCTTCGAGCACCTCGCCGGGAACCTGTCCGAGACCGGCGTAGGTGGTGAAGGCCACGAAGGGCACCGACTGCCACACGATGATGATCGTGAGGACGAAGAAGAACGACCACGGGTTCAGCAGCCACGAGTGGTTGGTCCAGTCGGTCGTGCCGGTGAGGGTGTTCATCGCCCAGTTCACGACGCCGTACTCGGTGTCGAAGATCCACCCCCAGACGACCGTTGCCGTCAGGGGCGGCATGGCCCATGCGAGCAGGAGCCCGATCGACACGACGATGCGCCAGGCACGCGAGAGCCGGGTCATGAGCACCGCGACCAGCACGCCGAGACCCATGTTGAGCACGGTGAGCACGACCATGAGCCCGAGGCTGCGCATGAGCACGGCCGGGAAGTCGGACTGGGTGAACAGGTCGATGTAGTTCTCGAGACCGACGAAGGCGGGGAGGGTGCCCTGCACCTTGTTCTTCACCGTGTAGTCGGTGAACGACTGGATCACCATCAGCACGGCGGGGTAGCCCACCATGACGCCGAGGATGATCAGCGACGGGGTGAGCAGCGACCACGCGCCGCGGGCTTCGCGGCGCCGCCGGGAGCGCTCGCGCGGGGTGAGCGACGTGGTCGGGCGTCGCCCGGAGGCCGGGCGTCCCACGGTGAGGGCACGGGTCTCGCTCATGTCGCCTCCTCTCTCGGTGGTGCGGATGCGGGGGTGTGGACAGGGATGCAGGGGGCCCGGTGGGGCCGGACCCCCTGCGAAGACCGACGGGTGTCAGTCGTTGAGGATGGCCTCGATCTGCTCGTCGAGCGACGTCGCGATCTCGGTCACATCCCCGCCCTGGGCGATGCCGACGAGGGCGTCGGGGATGATCTGCGCAGCCTCGACCTCGGCCCAGTTCGGGCTGGCCGGGGTGCCCTTGGAGTTGGCGAGCGCGGCGGCCTGCGCCTGGGCGACCGGGGTGTCCGGCAGCGATGCGGCGGCCGACACGATCCCGGGCGTCAGGCCCTGCTCGGCGAGCAGCGTCTGGTAGCCCTCGGAGAGCATGATCTCCAGGGCGGCCTTGGCCTTCTCGGGCGCTGCGCTCTTGGTGGCGACGGCCACGTTGGACCCGCCGGCGAAGATCGGCGCCGTCTCACCCTCGACGAGGCCCGGCAGCGCGAACGCGCCGAGGTCCTTCGCGTAGGTGTCGGGGCATCCTTCCTCGACCTCTTCACCGGCGGCCTCGTCGCCCCACGGCCAGTCGCCGGTGAGGTTGCCGGCGGCCCATGCGGGACTGGAGATGAAGCCGGCCTCGCCGTCGCAGAACGCGATGTTCGCCATGAGCTCGTTGCCATCGGCGGGGGCGACCGAGGCGTTGAGGTAGACCTGCTGCAGCAGTTCGAGCCCCTCGATGCTCTCCGGGCTCGAGAACTGCGCGTCCCACGTGTCGCCGTCCTGCACCGCGATCTCGCCGCCGTAGGCCCAGACGTAGGGAAGCGCGTTGTACCAGTCCTTGCCGGGGGCGTAGATGCCCGAGACGCTGTCGGTGGTGAGCGCCTCGCCCTGAGCGACGTAGTCCTCGAGCGTCGCGGGAACCTCGTCGACCATCATGGGGCTGTAGAAGACGACGCGACCACCGGCGTAGTACGGCGCGGCGTACAGCGCGCCGTCGTAGGTGCCGGCGTCCACCAGGCCGCTCAGCAGATCGTCGCCGCCGAGCTCCTCCTGGATGTCGGAGATGTCGAGGAACAGTCCGGCGTCGGCGAAGCCGAGCGCCTGGGTGTTGCCGACCTCGACGACGTCGGGGCTGTCGTTGGACGACAGTGCCGCGGTGTAGGTGTCGGAGACGTCGGCCCAGGTCTTCTCCTCGATCGTGAGGGTCCAGCCCTCGTTCTCGGCCTCGAAGGTCTCGGTCAGGTAGTCGCGCGCCGTCTGCGGGGTGTCGGTGCCGACGAGCCAGACCGTCAGGTCGCCGGTCTCGGGCTCCGTGGAGGCGGCGTCATTGCCACCGGCGCAGCCGGCGAGAGCGACAGCCGAGGCGCCCACGAGCGCGAACGCTCCGAGCTTGTGCTTCATGGTGTCATCCTTCGTTCTTCTTGGTGAGGACGAGCCGGGCGACCCGTCCGGGGAGGGTGGAGCGTGGCCCTACGAGACGCCGAGCTGTGCCGAGAGGACCATGACGGCGGCGCCGCGCAGGACGATGTCCTGGCCTTGCTCCGTCATCCGCACCCGCACGCCGTCGTGGTGCGTGGCGAGCGTTCGTGCGCGGAGGGTCTCGACGGCCTGCTCGGCAAGAGCACCGTCGAGAAGTTCACGAGGACCCGAGAGTACGATCTCGGGGAGGTCGAGGACGCCCACGATGGGCGCGAGCGCGATCCCCAGGCGCTCGCCCGCGTCGCGCAGCACGCCGGCGGCGGGTTCGGCGGTCGCGGCGATCCGGGCGGTCAGCGCTGGGACCGCCAGCCACGCCTCGAGACAGCCGATCTTGCCGCACGCGCACCGCGGGCCACCGTCGGTGCCGACGGTGACGTGACCGATCTCGCCCGCGGCGAACCGGGCGCCGCGCACCGGCTGCCCCCCGGCGAGCAGCCCGGAACCGACACCCCGACCGACCCGAACGAGGAGCACATCCTCGCTCGCGCCCCCGAAGGTGTACTCGGCGAGCACGGCAGCGTTGGCGTCGTTCGCGACGAGCACCGGCAGCCCCAGCGCCTCGCGCAGTTCGCCTTCGAGGTCGAGGCCGTCCCAGCCGAGGTTGGGGGCGGTGAGAATGACGCCATGGGCGTCGATCACACCGGGGGCGCCCACGCCGACGCCGAGCACGGGCGCATGGGCGTCGGCGACGAGGTCGCGGGCGAGCGCGATCACCGCACCGAGCGCCGCGTCGGCGTCGGCGGGCACGGCCACTTCCGACCGCACGACGATGTCGCCGTCGAGCGTGAGGACGGCGCCGAGGAAGGTTTCACTGCCCGACAGGTCGAGACCGACGATGCGATGACCGTCACGATCGAGATCGACGAGGATCGCGGGTTTTCCGGGCCGCGAGGATTCCCGGACACCCTGCTCGGCGACGAAACCGTCGGTGATGAGGCCCGCGACGAGATCGGAGATCGTCACACGCGTGAGGCCCGTCTCCCGCGCGAGGTCGGCGCGACTCATGGCGCCGCCGTGGAAGAGGGTCTGCAGGACGAGCGAGCGGTTGTGCCCTCGCGCGTGCTCGGGCAGCACCTTCGCACCGGTGCGGGAGGCACGGGCGCGGACGAATCCGCCGGAGGGGGCGGTGTTCTCGAGGGGGGTGGCATCCGTCGAGAGGAAGGAGCCAGGCCGCAGGTCCGGAGCAGACATGTTTGTTAGTAGACCTTACGAACAAAGCCGCCGCAACCCTTTCGTCGCTTTTGCACGGCGCATTTACAAAACCGTTACACGTCGGTGACGCTGCGGTGAGCGCATTCTCACAATCCGAGCGCATGCCCCTCGCCTACGCTGGGAGCACCGCGAAGGAGATTCATGAACCGCACCCTCCCCGCCGCCGCGATGACCGCCGCGGCCCTGCTCCTGCTCGTCGGATGCACCGGCGACGCAGAGCCCGACACCGCAGCCACGGCAGCCACGGCCGAGGACGAGAGCACCGGACAGTCGCAGGACGCCCCCGGCGACGACGGCCAGAGCGTCGAGGACGCGTGCGCCGTGATCGCCCAGACGATCACCGACGCGACCGCCGAGTTCGAAGGCGGCGATGCCGACGACCTGGCCGCGGTCGCGGAGGCCATGGAGGCCGCTGCCGCGGAGCTCGCGACCGAGGCCGGAGCGATCACCAACGACGAGGTCGCCGCGCTGGTGCCCGATCTGCAGCAGATGTTCGCGGAGGCCGGCGAGGTGTTCGTCGCCCTCGGCGAGGGCGACGCGTCGGGGGTCGAGGATCTGGAGGAGATCGGCACCCGCTTCCAGGAGACCGGCGCGGCCTTCGAGGAGCTCTGCGCGGGCTGAACGATTCTCGGCAGACCGTGATCAATCCGTAGCACGCCCGCATCCGGCCTCCTTTACCATGGATGAACGTGCAGAGCAGGCGGGGGTGAGCGCGTGACGGATGTCGTGACACGACCGGACGCGGGTGTCGACGAGGGTGCGGGCGGACCGACCTCGGGCGACGACGCGACGGTTCCGACCGATCCCACCTACGAGTGGGCCCCGGTCGAGCCGGAGCCGCGCAAACGGCGCATCGGCCTGTGGATCGGTATCGGCGCGGGGGCCGTGGCCCTCGGCGCGGCCGCAGCATCGCTCGTGCTCATCGCGCCCGGCACATCGGTCGCCGGCGTCCATGTCGGCTTCATGACGCAGGGCGCCGCCGCCGACGCCATCTCCGGCCGACTCGCCGAGACGACCGTCGTGCTCGCCGGTGACGGGGGCGACGCCCGTGTCTCCGGCGCCGACCTCGGAGCGACCGTCGAGGCACAGGCTCTCGCCGAGACCGCCTTCGCCGAGCATCCCCTCTGGAATGTCACGGCGTGGTTCCCCGAACCCCTCGACGCCCCCGTGGCGATCGACGAGGCCGTCGCTGCCGAAGCCCTCGCCGCGGCCGTCCCGGCGATGTACACGGATCCCGTCGACGCCGAGGTGGCCTTCGACGCCGACAGCACCGCCTACGTCGTGACGCCCGGCGTCGACGGAACCGGCGTCGATGCCGGCGCGGTGCGCGAGAGCCTCGCCACCGCGTTCGCGGCCGGCGAGACCACGATCGAGGTCGACGCCGTCGCCTCGCCGGTCTCGCCCGAACGGGAGACCTACGTCGCCGAGGCGACGGCCGCGCGCCTGAACACGATGCTCGACGAGGCCGGGTTCTACGTCGGCGACGAACGGGTCGTTCCGATCGAGGCCTCGACGCTCGCCTCCTGGATCACGCTGTCCCCCGGCGAGCGCGGCACCCTCGACATCGCCGTCGACGAGTCCGCCGTGCAGGAGGTCGTGGACACCCTGCCCGAGGCTGTGAACCGCGACCCGGTGAACAACAAGATCCTCGTGAACATGGCCGGCACGACCCTCGCGGAAGAGAACGAGGGCACCGTCGGCCGCGAACTGGAGACCACCGACGGCATCGCCGCAGGTTTCTCCGAGCAGGTCGCCACCGCGAACGGCGCGTACCAGCTCCCGGTGGTCGAGACCCCCTACGAGACTGCCGAGGTGGTGCGTCTGCTCGAGGTCGACCTGAGCTCGCAGATGCTGTACCTGAAGGAGAACGACCGGGTCGTCGACAGCTGGGCGATCTCGAGCGGTCAGAGCAACACACCGACCTACACCGGTCGCTACACGGTTCACGCGCACCTCACGAGTCAGACCATGCGCGGCAGCGAGCGCGACGCCAACGGCGACGTGCTCCGTGATGCCAACGGCGATCCGGTGACCTACACGACCCCCGACGTCAAGTGGGTCATGTACTTCAACGGCGACCAGGCCTTCCACGGCGTCTACTGGCACTCCAACTGGGGCACGCCGATGAGCCACGGATGCGTCGGCATGCCCGAGTGGCGGGCCGAGCAGATCTTCAACTGGACCGCCAACGGCACCGACGTGTGGATCCACGCCTGAGCCCGAGCGACATCGCCGCCCGCTGACAACGCGACCGCACGAGAACGGCGCCCCAACCCGCGAGGGTGAGGCGCCGTTCTCGTGCGAGCCGGACTCAGCTGAGGGCGTCGATGATGCCGTTCAGTGTGGCCGACGGACGCATGACCTTGTCGACCGCGTCGCCGTCGGGGCGGTAATAGCCGCCGATCTCGACGGGCGATCCCTGCACGGCGGCGAGCTCGTCGACGATCTTCTGCTCGTTCGTCGCGAGGGCCGCGGCGACGGGGGCGAAGATCTCCGCGAGCTCCGCGTCGACCTGCTGACCGGCCAGCTCCTGCGCCCAGTACAGCGCGAGGTAGAAGTGGCTGCCGCGGTTGTCGATCGAACCGAGCTTGCGGCCGGGCGACTTGTCGTTCTCGAGGAACGTTCCGGTCGCGGCATCCAGCGTGTCCGCCAGCACCTGCGCGCGGGGGTTGTCGGTCGTCGTGGCCAGGTGCTCGAGCGACGCGGCCAGGGCGAAGAACTCGCCGAGCGAGTCCCACCGCAGGTAGTTCTGCTCGACCAGCTGCTGCACATGCTTCGGGGCGGAGCCGCCCGCGCCGGTCTCGAACAGACCCCCACCGGCGAGCAGCGGCACGATCGAGAGCATCTTGGCGCTCGTGCCGACCTCGAGGATCGGGAAGAGGTCGGTGAGGTAGTCGCGAAGCACGTTGCCGGTGACCGAGATGGTGTCCTCGCCGCGCCGCATCCGCTCCAGCGTGTAGCGCGTCGCCTCGGCCGGCGGCAGGATCACGATCTCGACGTCGGAGGTGTCCAGGAGCGCGAGGCCCTGGTGCACCTTCGCGATCAGCTGAGCGTCGTGGGCGCGGTTGACGTCGAGCCAGAACACCGCGGGAGCACCGGTGGCGCGCGCCCGTGTGACGGCGAGCTTCACCCAGTCCATGATCGGGATGTGCTTGGTCTGCGTGGCACGCCAGATGTCTCCGGCGGCGACGGTGTGCTCGATGAGCACCGTCCCCTCCGAGTCGACGATCTGCACCACGCCGGGAGCGGCGATCTCGAACGTCTTGTCGTGGCTTCCGTACTCCTCGGCCTTCTGCGCCATGAGCCCCACGTTGGGCACCGTGCCGATGGTCGCCGGGTCGAGGGGACCGTTCGCGACGACATCCTCGATCACGGCCTGGTAGACGCCGGCGTACGACGAGTCGGGGATCACGGCGAGCGTGTCGGCCTCTCCCCCGTCGGCGCCCCACATCTTGCCGCCGTTGCGGATCAGCGCGGGCATCGACGCGTCGACGATCACGTCGCTCGGCACGTGCAGGTTGGTGATGCCCTTGTCGGAGTTGACGTACGACAGGCGCGGGCCCGCCTCGAGCGCCGCGGTGATCTCGGCGGCGATGTCGGCACCGCCGTCGAGGCTCGCGAGCCCGGTGAGGATCGAGCCGAGGCCGTTGTCGGGCGTGAGCCCCGCTGCCGTGAGCTTCTCACCGTGGGTCGCGAAGACATCCCGCAGGAAGGCCTTGACGACGTGGCCGAAGATGATCGGGTCGCTGACCTTCATCATCGTCGCCTTCAGATGCACCGAGTAGAGCACGTCGTCGGCCTGGGCCTGCTTCAGCGTGTCGGCCAGGAACGCGTCCAGCGCCGCCGCCGACAGGAACGTCGCGTCGATGACCTCCCGCGGCAGCGCCTTCAAATCGCTCTTGAGGATCGTCTCGCCGCCGTCTTCGCCGATGTGGCGGATCGTCAGCGTGTCGTCGTGGGCTGCCACCCAGGACTTCTCGTTGCTCTTGAAGTCGTCGTGGCCCATGGTCGCCACGCGCGTCTTCGAGCCGGCCGGGAACGGCTTGTTGGTGTGCGGGTACTTGCGGGCGTAGTTCTTCACCGCCCCGGGAGCGCGACGGTCGCTGTTGCCCTCGCGCAGCACCGGGTTCACCGCGGAGCCCTTGATGCGGTCGTAGCGTGCGCGCACATCCTTGTCTTCGACCGTCTTCGGGTCGTCGGGATAGTCGGGGATGTCGTACCCCTGCGCCTGCAGCTCGGCGATGGCGGCCTTCAGCTGCGGGATCGACGCCGAGATGTTCGGCAGCTTGATGATGTTCGCCTCGGGGAGTGTGGCGAGACCGCCGAGTTCAGCGAGCGCGTCTCCGACGTGCTGCGCGTCGGTCAGCTTCTGCGGAAAGGCGGCCAGGATGCGTCCGGCCAGCGAGATGTCGCGGGTCTCGACGTCGACACCCGCCTTGCCGGTGACGGCCTTGATGATCGGGAGGAACGACGCCGTGGCGAGAGCGGGAGCCTCGTCGGTGTACGTGTAGATGATGGTCGAGTCGGTCACCTGTTCGTCTTTCGCTCGGTTGTCGTTCCAGCCTAACGCAGGCGCCTGTTTATCTTGACGTCAAGATAAATCGGTTGCGGCCCGTGACGGCGTGCGTGTGTGGCGACGGGGTTAGCGGCTAGCCTGTGCGTATGGCCGAGCTGCGACTTGTCGAACTGTCCGCCGCGACGATCGTCGCAGTCAACAACATGTCCCTCAAGCCCGGACAGGAGCAGTTCCTCGCTCCGGTGAGCTATGGGATCGCCGCGACGGTCGCGGATCCGCGCACATCCTGGCAGCGGGTCGTCCTCGACGCGAACGAGGTCGTCGGCTTCGTCAGCGCCGGCTTCGATCCCGAAGCGCCCGAGGAGCACTTCCGCTCGGTGCTGTGGCGCATCAACGTCGACGCCGACGATCAGGGCCGCGGCATCGGCCGCTTCGCCATCGAGAAGCTGCTCGACGAGGCGCGCGACCGTGGCCTCGACAAGCTCAACGTCATCTACGAAGAGGGCGAAGCCGGACCCGAGGCGTTCTTCACGCGCATGGGCTTCACCCCGGTGGGTGAGACGGAGTACGGTGAGGTCATCGCCGAGATCCGTCTCTGACGGGCGGCGATCGGCCCACCCCTCAAAACAAGGTCCCGGTCGCCGCATTCCGGCGGCGGGGCCTCGGATTCCCCTCCCCCACCGAGGCTCCGTCGCCCTCGCATCACCCCGGCCCGCCGCGCATCCGCGCCCGCCCGCGCCCGCCGCGCATCCGAGCCCGCCGCGCATCCCCCACCCGCCCCTTCCCAAGGTCGGAGAATCGGCCGGATGTCGGAGGATTCGGCCGTCATTCTCCGACATCGGCGCGATTCTCCGACATCGGCGGAACGAGGCGGCGGGATGCACCCTCCACAGGCCGGTCGCGGGAACGCACGCTCCACAGTTCCGGCGCCCGGTAGCCGCAGTGACGGCTGAGCGGGCATCGTGTCGGCATGGATGTGAAGAGCTGGCTGGCCGCGCGCGCGGGAATCGCCCATCGCGACGAGGTGGGTCGGGCCGGATTCACCACGGGTGCCGTGTCCGCCGCCGTCCGGGCCGGGCGCGTGCGCCGGATCCGCCGCGTGTGGATTGCCCTCCCGCGCGGCGACGGCGAACTGATCCGGGCCGCAGAACTCGGTGGACGGGTCGCGTGCCTCTCGGTCGCGCGACGCCGGGGGTGGTGGATCCCGGAGCAGGTCGACGTGCAGCCGCATCTGCACTTCCGCCCCAACGGTCGAGCGGTGCCGTTCGACGGCGTCTCGCACTGGACGAAGCCGCTCTCCCCGGTGTCGCCGTCATCGCTGCTCGAATCCGTCGAGGATGCACTGGCCCACATCGCATCGTGCCTCGACCGCGAGGCGGCCCTCGTGGTGTGGGAATCAGCCATCCGCTCCGAGAACCTCTCGACAGACGCGCTCCGCTCGGTGCGGTGGCGCTCACGCGCGTCGGCCGAGTGCGCCGCCGAGGTCAACGGGCTCTCCGACTCGGGCCTCGAGACGATCGCGATCGTGCGCCTGTCGCGCTGGGGTGTGCCGATCCGCCAGCAGCTCTACCTCGCCGGGCACCCGGTCGATCTCCTGATCGGTGACCGCCTGGTCGTTCAGCTCGACGGGTTCGCGCATCACTCGACGTCGAAGGACCGCACGCGCGACCTGCGGCACGACGCCGAGCTTCGTCTGCGCGGATACACGGTGCTGCGATTCAGCTACGCACAGGTGATCCACGACTGGCCGGCCGTCGAGCGGACGATCGGGCGAGCCATGGCCGCCGGCGCCCACCTCGCATGACCCACTCCGGATGTCGGAGAATCGAGCCGATGTCGGGGAATCCGACGTGAATCCTCCGACATCCGACCGATTCTCCGACCTCCGCGCGGCCGCGAGGGCCCGGCGTCCCTGGGCATCAGACCAGGGACTGCTGCCAAGCCCGGCGTCCCTGGGCGTCAGACCAGGGACTGCTGCCAAGCACTGTGGAGCTGAGCGAACTTGCCGTCACCGGCGATCAGGGCCGCGGGAGCGTCATCCTCGATGATGCGTCCGTGCTCCATGACGAGCACGCGGTCCGCGATCGCGACGGTGGACAGCCGGTGCGCGATGATGATCGCGGTGCGATCCGCGAGCAGGGTCTGGAGCGCCTCCTGGATCAGACGCTCGCTCGGGATGTCGAGCGAGGCGGTCGCCTCGTCGAGGATGAGCACGGCCGGATTCGCCAGGAACGCCCGGGCGAACGAGATCAGCTGCCGCTGCCCCGCCGACACCCGGCCGCCGCGCTTGTTCACATCGGTCGCGTAGCCGTCGGGAAGCGCCTCGATGAACTCGTGCGCGCCGACGGCGCGCGCGGCATCCTGGATCTCCTCGATCGTCGCGTCGGGCTTGCCCAGCGCGATGTTGTCGGCAACCGTGCCGCTGAACAGGTACGCCTCCTGCGTGACCATGACGATGGCCCGTCGCAGGTCTTTCGGATGCAGCTGACGCAGGTCGACGTCGTCCAGGGTGATGGCGCCGCGGGTGGGGTCGTAGAACCGCGAGACGAGCTTGGCCAGGGTCGACTTGCCCGCACCCGTCGTTCCCACCAGCGCGATGGTCTGTCCGGCGGGGATGTCCAGCGTGAAGTCGGGCAGGATCACCCGGTCCTCGGAGTATCCGAAGCGCACGTCGTCGAAGCGCACGTGACCGCGCGCCCGCCACAGGTCGACCGGCTTCGCCGGGTCGGGCACCGTCGGCTCCTCCTCGAGCACGCCCGAGACCTTCTCGAGCGCGGCGGTGGCCGACTGGTAGGAGTTGAGGAAGAACGCCACCTCCTGCAGCGGCGAGAAGAAGTTCCGAACGTAGAGGACCGCCCCCACGAGGGTTCCGATCGCCATCGCACCCTCGGCCACGCGCACGCCGCCCCAGAAGACGATGAGGGCGAGCGACACCGACGCGATGGCCATGAGTCCCGGCTCGAACGTGCCGAAGAGGCGGATCGAGCGCATGTTGACGTCGCGGTACCGCATCGCGAGGCCGCCGAACTCGTCGTCGTTGCGCGGCTCCTTTCGGAACGCCTTCACCGCCCGCACACCCGTCATCGTCTCGACGAACTTCACGATCACCTGGGCGCTGATCACACGCGACTCCCGGTAGACCAGCTGGGAGCGCAGGTAGAACCACCGCATGAGGAAGAAGAGGGGGATGCCCATCAGCACGATGATGACGCCGGACTGCCAATCGAGCAGCAGCAGCGCGGCGAGCGTGAACACGCCGTAGAGGAGCCCCGAGACGAGCTCGTTGAGACCGCCGTCGAGCAGCTCGCGGATGGTGTCGAGGTCACTCGTCTGCCGCGAGATGATGCGGCCGGAGGTGTAGGACTCGTGGAACTCCAGGCTCAGGCGCTGGGTGTGCAGGAAGATCCGCTTGCGCAGGTCGAGCATGATCGCCTGGGTCAGCCGCGCCGCGACGACGGCGTACCAGCCGACGAGACCGGCACCTCCGAACGCCGTGAGCAGGTAGACGGCGACGACACCCACCGTCGGCATCCAATCCATCCGATCGACGGCTGCGGGGAGGGCCGTGTTGATGCCGTAGGTGATCAGAGCGGGGCCGGCCACGCGCAGCACCGTCGACACGATGAGCACGGCTGCGGCCAGCACGAGCTGCCAGCGAAGGGTGCTCACGAGCGAGCCGAGCAGGCGCAGCGAGCGCCGCCGGATCGCCCGGCTCTCCTCGCGGGTGTAATCGGAGCGGTCCTCGCCGCGGGTTCCGATGATGCCGGTGCTCACAGGTTCACCTCCGTCTCGCGCGCACGCGCTTCGTCGTCTTCGAGGCTCGAGATCACATGCCGGTAGTGGGCGCTCTCGCGCAGCAGATCGGAGTGCGCCCCGACCGCGGTGACCTTTCCGGCCTCGAGCAGGGCGACCCGATCGGCGAGCATCACCGTCGACGGGCGGTGCGCGACGATCATCGCCGTGGTGTCGTGCAGCACCTCGCGCAGCGCATCCTCCACGAGCGCCTCGGTGTCGACGTCGAGGGCGGACAGCGGGTCGTCGAGCACGAGGATCGACGGCCGTGCGGCAACGGCGCGGGCCAGCGCGAGACGCTGACGCTGCCCGCCGGACAGGCTCAGGCCCTCCTCGCCGATCACGGTGTCCACGCCGTTCGGCAGATCGTCGACGAAGTGCGCCTGCGCCACCTGCAGCGCTTCGCGCAGGATGCGCTCGGCCTCCTCGCTGCCCGGCTCGAGGTCTTCGCGCCCCAGCAGCACGTTCTCCCGCACGGTCTGCGAGAACAGGGTGGCGTCCTCGAACGCCATGCCCACGTGCGTGCGCAGCTCCGCGAGCGTGAGGTCGCGCACGTCGACGCCGTCGACGGTGACACGCCCCGCGGTGACGTCGTACAGGCGCCCGGGAAGCGTCGTGAGGGTCGTCTTCCCCGAACCGGTCAGGCCGACGAGGGCCATCGTCTCCCCCGGACGCAGCACGAGGTCGACGCCGTCGAGCAGGTCGCGCTCGCTCTCCCGCGCATCCTGATACCGGAAGTGGACGCCCTCGAAGGCGAGCTCACCGCGCGGCGCGGCGATCGTCGTGGGCGCGGCGGGGTCGACGATGGGGTTCTGCTCGTCGAAGACCTCGAAGATGCGGTCGGTCGCGGTGCGCGCATCCAGCAGGAACGAGAACAGGAACCCGATCGACTCGACCGGCCACCGCAGGATGGTCGTCATCGCGAAGAATGCCACCAGCTCCCCGACGCCGAGCTGCCCCAGGGCGACCAGGTAGATTCCCGCGCCGAGGCAGAGCGCGAACGCGATGTCGGGCAGCAGCACGAGCCAGAACCAGATCCACCCCACCGCGCGCGCCTTGTCGAGCTCGGTCTCGCGGAGGGTCTCGGCCTGACGGGTGAACTTCTTGAGCGCGTGCGAGCCGCGGCCGAATGCTTTGAGCACCCGGATGCCGTGGACGCTCTCCTCCACGCTCGTCGCCAGGTCGCCTGCCTGATCCTGGCTCTGCCGTGCGAGCACCCCGTAGGTCCTCTCGAACCGGTACCCGGCATACCACAGCGGCGCCGAGGTCACGAGGAAGATCGTGCCGAGCACCCAGTGCCAGCGGAACAGCAGCGCCGCACCGACGAGGATCGTCAGCACGTTCACGACGAGGAGCACGAGTCCGAACGCGATCCAGCGACGCAGCATGCTGATGTCCTGCATCATGCGGCTGAGCAGCTGACCCGACTGCCACCGGTCGTGGAACGCGACAGGCAGGCGCTGCAGACGCGAGTAGAACGTCTGCCGGATGTCGTACTCCATGAGCGTCGCCGGTGCCAGCACGAACCACCGCCGCAGCCACACCATGAGGGCCTCGGCCAGGCCGAGGCCGAGGATCGCGGCGGCTCCCCACGCGATGAGAACCGTCGAGCCCGAGGCGATCGGGCCGCGCACGACCTCCTCGAGGATGAGCGGGATCATGAGGGCGAGGATGCTCGCGCCGAGAGCGCTCACGGCGCCGAGCGCCAGTCGCGGCAGGACGGGCTTGGCGAACGGGATGAGGCGCGCGAGCGCACGCGGCGTCGAGAGGCGGTGCGGAGTCGGATCGGTCTGATCAGGAGCGGTGGTGGTCATGATCCTTGTGGGAGTGGTGGAGCGGACCGCGCAGATGAAGCGGTGGGGCGGCGCCGGATGGCGCAGAGATCGGAGGGCGTGCGATCAGGAGAACGCACGGACGGGACAGAAGATGCCCGGAATGCACCGGGCGCGCGCGAGGAGACTCAGCGGGCGCGGTCGGGAAGGATCCCGAACCCGGCGACGAGGACGGATGCGCTCTTCACAACGGCGGCGTGGGACATGGCATCCTCCTAGGGTTCACGGGAATGTCGCGATCGGCGACAGCCGTTCAGAATATCGGGATCGGCGCGAGGTCCGCAAGCGCTTTCCTTCGACCGCCGGTCGCGGCGCCGCGTGCACGGAGTGCGGCGATCAGCCGGCGACGGCCTCGCGGGCGAGGAGGCTGCGCTTGACGTCCCGTCCCCACGCGAAGCCGCCGAGTGTCCCGTCCGAGCGCAGCACGCGGTGGCAGGGAACGAACAGCGCCGGCGCGTTGCGGGCGCAGATCGCCGCGGCGGCGCGCACGGCACTGGGAGAGCCGAGAGCCTCGGCGAATTCCGTGTACGTGAGCGGACGGCCGGGCGCGATCCCGCGCAGCGCCGCCCATCCCGCGCGCTGCAGGGTCGTGCCGGTCTGCGACACCGGCACCGCATCGATCGCGTGCACGTCGCCGTCGTAGTAGGCAGCGGCGGCGACCGCGGCATCGGATGCGGGGCTCTCGCCCGCCACGGTGCGCACGTCGGTGGGGCGCTGGACCGGCCGCAGCCGCGCGAGGATCGTCTCGGCATCTGCGGTCCAGCCGGATGCGATCACGCGCCCTCCGTCGTCGGCGAGGATCGTGAAGGCGCCGTCCGGGGTGTCGAGGGTCTGCAGCGTGGCGGTCATGATGCCTCCTGGAGCGGGCTGTCGGTCGGTACGGATGCGCGCCGCGAAGCCGGCGCGGCGGCCCAGAGGTGCGCGGTGAGGTAGCTGCGCCACGGCGCGAGTCGCTCGGCCCACGCGGCATACCCCTTCGGATCGGACGGGATGCCCAGCGCACGCGCTCCCGCACGCACCGCGACGTCACCGGGAAGGGCGATGTCGGGGTCGGCGAGCACGCGCATGCGCACGTAGTCGGCCGTCCACGGTCCGATCCCGGGGCGGGCGAGCAGGGCCGCGCGCTGCTCGGAGGCGTCGTCGCCCGGCCCGAGGGCGAGCTCCCCCGACGCGAGTGCGGCGGCGGCTCCCGCGATGGCGCGGATGCGCGCGGCCGGCCCGCGCAGCACCTCATGACCGTGCTCGGCGATCGCAGCCATCGTGGGGAACAGCCGGTCGGTGCCGGCGTGGGGCGCCACCCGCTCCCCCAGCGCCGCGGTGAGCGTGGTGAGCGCCGTGCGCGCGGCGGCCACCGTGATCTGCTGGCCCACCATCGCCCGGATGAGCATCTCGTGCGGGTCCGCCGCGCCCGGAACCCGGATGCCGGGAAGCGCCGCGACCCGCCCAGCGAGCTCGGGGTGTCGCCCCAGGGCCTCGTCGACGGCGAGCGGATCGGCGTCGAGGTCGAACAGCCGGCGCACCCGCGTGACGAGCACGGGCAGATCGCCGAGGTGTGCCAGACGTGCGTGCAGGCGCACGCGGTCGTCGGCGCCGACGCGCACCTGGAACCAGGCCGCGCCTCCGGGAAGCCGCAACGCGCGGGCGAAGGATGCGTCGTCGGCGACTTCGACGCCGACGACGGCGCGCGCGGACATCCACGCGAAGAGTCCGGCGGCGTCGAGCGGTCCGCGGTGGGGCAGCACGAGATCGATCGCTCCCGCGACCGGCTCGCCCGCGCGCGTGCGACGCCGACGGGCGCGCAGGTCGAGCGGCGGCATCCCGAACACCTCGCGCACCGTGTCGTTGAACTGTCGCACGCTCGAGAAGCCCGCCGAGAAGGCGACGTCGGCGGCGGGCATGTCGGTGCCCACGAGGAGCATGCGCGCCGTGTGCGCGCGGTGCGCTCGACTGAGCGCGAGGGGACCGGCGCCGAGCTCGGCGGTGAGGAGCCGCGTGAGGTGACGCGTCGAGTAGCCGAGGCGGCGCGCGAGGCCCGGCACGCCCTCACGTTCGACGACGCCGTCGGCGATCAGACGCATCGCCCGGCCGGTCACGTCGCCCCGCAGGTTCCACTGCGGCGAGCCCGGCGCGGCCTCGGGGAGGCAGCGCTTGCACGCGCGGAATCCCGCCTCGTGCGCCGCCGCCGACGTGGCGTAGAAGGTCACGTTCGACTCCTTCGGCGTGCGCGCAGGGCAGCTCGGGCGGCAATAGATGCCCGTGGACCGCACGGCGGTGACGAACTGCCCGTCGAAGCGACGATCGCGGGACCGGATGACGCGATACCGCTCGTCGAAGGACATCACGGGGATGCTCGTCGCCGGCCTGCTCATGCCTCCACCCTGCCACGCCCGAACGCTGCACACTCGCGGAAATCGGCCATCGCGGTGCGCGGTTGACGGGGCCGCAGGGACCTGTGACATGCGACCGGCACGGTGCGCAAGGGCTGTGCGCCGACGCGGCGCGGCGGTAGCGTGACAGCCATGGCGGAACGCGAATACGACGTGATCGTGATCGGAGCCGGAGCGGTGGGCGAGAACGTCGCCGACCGCGCGGTGCAGGGCGGGATGAGCACCGCGATCGTGGAGGCCGAACTCGTCGGCGGCGAGTGCTCGTACTGGGCGTGCATGCCCTCGAAGGCGCTGCTGCGCAGTGCCGCCGCGGTGCGCGCGGCGCGGGCCGTCGACGGTGCGAAGCAGGCGGTCACGGGCGAGCTCGACGTCGCCGGAGTGCTTCGGCGCCGCGACGCGATGACGCACGACTGGAACGATTCCTCCCAGGTGGAGTGGCTCTCCGGCGCCGGCATCGACCTCGTCCGCGGGCACGCCCGCTTCTCGGGCGAGAAGACCCTCACGGTGACGGGCTCCGACGGAACCGAGGAGACGCTCGTGGCCCGCCACGCGATCGCCGTCTGCACCGGATCCGCAGCGCTGCTCCCTGAGATCCCGGGCCTGGCGGAGATCGAGCCGTGGACGAGCCGCGACGCGACGAGTGCGAAGCAGATCCCCGCCAGTCTCGCGGTGCTCGGCGGCGGGGTCGTCGGCGCCGAGATGGCCACGGCCTACGCGGGCTTCGGCACCGACGTCACCGTCATCGCGCGCTCGTCGCTGCTGAACGGGATGGAGCCCTTCGCCGGCGAGCGGGTGACCGAGGCGCTCCGGGCCATGGGTGCGTCCGTTCGCACCGGCGCCGAGGTCGTCGCGGCCCGTCGCACCGACGTCGGCGCAGAACTGGAGCTCTCGGACGGCTCGCGCGTCGCGGCCGAGCAGGTGCTCGTGGCCACCGGTCGCATCCCCCGCACCGGCGACCTGGGGCTCGAGGCGATCGGCCTGGAGCCGGACTCGTGGCTCGAGACGGACGACACGCTGCGGGTCGACGGCTTCGACTGGCTCTACGCCGTCGGCGACGTCAACCACCGCGCCCTCCTCACCCACCAGGGCAAGTACCAGGCGCGCGCGGCGGGTGACGTCATCGCCGCCCGCGCTCACGGGGCGACGGTCGACGACGCTCCGTGGGGAGTGCACGCGGCGACGGCCGACCACGACGCGGTGCCGCAGGTGACCTTCACCGATCCCGAGGTCGCCTCCGTCGGACTCACGGCGGCCGCCGCCGAGAAGGCCGGACGGACCGTGCGCGTCATCGACTACGACCTCGGCTGGATCGCGGGCGCATCCACGCACAGCGACGACTACCAGGGTGCCGCGCGGGCTGTGATCGACACCGACCGCGGCGTGCTCGTCGGTGCCACGTTCGTCGGGCCCGACGTCGCCGAGCTGCTGCACGCCGCGACGATCGCGATCGTCGGCGAGGTGCCGGTGGACCGCCTGTGGCACGCCGTGCCGTCGTATCCGACGATCAGCGAGGTGTGGCTGCGCTTCCTCGAGGAGTTCGGCCGCCCCACCCCCTCCTGACCCCGCATGTCCCCCTCCTGGCACCACCATGTCCCCATTTCTGTCCTTCTGGGTGGCTATGGCAACAGAAAAGGGGACATGCCGGTCGGCCGGAATGACGCATGTCCCCATTTCTGTCTGTATGCAGCGCTATGGCGACAGAAATGGGGACATGGTGATGAGGTGGGGATGCCGGCGGGCGGCAGGGCCTGCCGGGGCGGCAGGGATGCCGGCGGACGACGGGGCGTGCCGGGGCGGCACATCCCCGGGGCGTCAGTGGAAGAAGTGGCGCTCGCCGGTGAAGAACATCGTCACCCCGGCGTCGCGGGCGGCATCGACGACCTCCTGATCGCGCACGGATCCACCCGGCTGGATGATCGTCGTGATGCCCGCGTCGATGAGCACCTGGGGCCCGTCGGCGAAGGGGAAGAACGCATCGGATGCGGCGATCGACCCTGCCGCACGGTCGCCTGCCCGCTCGACGGCGAGGCGGCACGAGTCGACGCGGTTCACCTGCCCCATGCCGATGCCGACGGTCGCGGAGTTCTTCGCCAGGACGATGGCGTTCGACTTCACCGCGCGGCACGACTTCCATGCGAAGATGAGGTTCGTCATCTCCTCGTCGCTCGGACGCTCGCCGGAGACCAGCTCCCAGTCTTTCGCCACCGACTCGATGTCGTCGGGGAACCGGTCGGCATCCTGGAGCAGCAGACCACCCGACACCAGGCGCACATCCATGCTCTCCTGACGCCAGTCGGCGGGCAGCTGCAGCACCCGAAGGTTCTTCTTCAGCGCGAAGACCTCCAGCGCTTCCGGCTCGAAGTCGGGCGCCACGATCACCTCGGTGAAGATGTCGCGCAGGTTCTCGGCCATCTTGAGCGTCACGGTGCGGTTGGCCGCGATGACGCCGCCGAAGGCCGACACCGGGTCGCACTCGTGCGCGCGCAGGTGGGCGCTCGCGATCGGGTCGAGGGCCTGCGGCGCCGCGACGGCGATGCCGCACGGGTTCGCGTGCTTGATGATCGCCACGGCGGGCTTGATCATGTCGAAGGCCGCGCGCAGCGCCGCATCCGCATCGATGTAGTTGTTGTAGGACATGCCCTTGCCCTGCAGCTGCGTCGCCTGCGCGATGCCGTGACCGCCGACCCGGGAGTAGATCGCGGCGCGCTGGTGCGCGTTCTCGCCGTAGCGGAGTGTCTCCAGGCGCTCCGCCTTGATGGTGAGGTGCTCGGGCAGCTCCTCCTCCACGAGCGTGCCCTCGGCGAACCACGTCGCGACGGCGGTGTCGTAGGCGGCGGTGTGCGCGAAGGCGCGCGCGGCGAGATCCTTGCGCTGCGTCAGACTCGTCCCGCCGGAGCCGACGGCCTCGACGATGGCGGGGTAGGACTCGGGCGAGACGACGATGGCGACGTTCGCGTAGTTCTTGGCCGATGCGCGCACCATCGCGGGTCCGCCGATGTCGATCTGCTCGACGACGGCGTCGCCTTCGGCACCGGAGGCGACCGTCTGCACGAACGGGTAGAGATTGACCACGACGAGGTCGAAGGGCCGGATGCCGAGATCGGCCAGCTGCGCCTCGTGGTGCTCCAGCCGCAGGTCCGCCAGGAGGCCCGCGTGCACGCCGGGGTGGAGCGTCTTCACGCGCCCGTCGAGCGACTCGGGGAACCCGGTGACCGCCGCGACGTCCGTCACGTCGTGCCCGGCCTCGCGGATGGTCGCTGCGGTCGAGCCGGTCGAGACGATCTCGACACCCGCCCCGGCGAGGGCCTGAGCGAGCTCCAGCAGTCCGGTCTTGTCGCTCACCGAGATCAGGGCTCGGCGAATCGGGACGACGTCGCGGTCGCGGTACAGGTACGGGTCGTGGCTGGGACCGGCCATGGGACTCCTTCGTTCGGTGGTCAGGTCGTGGATGCTGCGGCGGACAGGTCGAGCTCTCCCGACGCGATGCGCTGCACCACGTCGATCAGGAGGCGTCGCTCGACCGGCTTGATGCGGTCGTGGAGGGTGTGCTCGTCGTCGCCGGGGAGGACCGGGACGCGCTCCTGGGCGAGGATGGGGCCGGTGTCCACGCCGCTGTCGACGACGATGACGCTCGCACCGGTGCGGTCGACTCCGGCCGCGAGCGCATCGCGCACGCCGTGAGCGCCGGGGAACTCGGGCAGGTGCGCCGGGTGGGTGTTGATCAGGCGCGGCGCCCACTCGTCGACGAGGGATGCCGGCAGCAGTCGCATGAGTCCGCTGAGCACGACCAGGTCGGGCTTCCACACCGCCAGGTGGGAGCCGAGCTCGGCTCCCCACTCCTCACGGGAGGCGTATTCCTCCCAGGGCACGAGGAAGGTCGGGATGCCGTAGGCCTCGGCGTGGGCGAACCCGTCGGCCTCACGGTCGGCGCCGACGGCGACGATGCGTGCGGGGAAATCCGGCTCTGCCGCCGCGTCGAGAAGAGCCCGAAGGTTCGACCCGGCACCGGAGATGAGGACGACGACCGAGAGCACCCGGTCAGTCTAGCGGCGGTGCGACACGTTCCCCGCGGGGCTCCTCCCCCGCCATCCAGGCGCGGGCGCCGCGGGGTGACAGCAGCAGGATCGCCACCCCGACGAGGGTCTCGAGCCCGACCGCGAGAGCCACTGCGCCGGGATCGGGGCCGACCTCGGTCAGCCGGCCGGGCCCGAGTGATCCGGATGCCGCCCAGGAGAGCACAGCGGCGACCCCCGCGGCGCCGGCGGCGATGCCGAGCGCGGTGACGATGCGCGGCGCCCACTCCTCGGTCTCCGAGGCGGCCAGGCGCGATCGCGCCACCCATCCGGCGAAGGCCCCGGCCGCGATCGGCACGAGCACGAGCATCAGCAGCCACGTGCTGGTCGAGTCGGGAACGGCACCGAGCAGGGGGATGCCCGGGAGCACGCCCACGGTCGTGCCTCCGGGTGCCGCGGCGGCGCCGGCACCGAGTGCGACGCCGGGTCCGGCGACGAAGGCGAGCCCCCACACGATGAGCGTCGGGAGGTAGGCGAGCTGCCCGAGGGTGAGCACGATCGCGCCGAGCGCGTCGACGTGGGCGGATTGGAACAGCGCCAGGATCTCGCCGATGCGGAGAGTGATCGCCACGGCCACGATCAGCGCTCCAGCCCCGACGAGCACCGTGATGACCACGGCGACGCCGCGTGCGATCTCCCCCGGGACCTCGCTCCACGCGGCCGAATCCCCCTCGGCCCGATCACGCAGGTCGGCGATCAGACCCTCGGGCGACTCGCGCCACTCGGTCACGACGGCGGCGACGGTCAACGGCACCGCGTAGACGAGCGCGGGCGCGGCGATCGCGATGACGGGGTCCACCGCGGCGACGGGGTTCGCCCCGGTCAGGGCGACGGCCGCCGCCGCGGCGGTGAACACGAGCAGACCGGTGATCGCCCCGGTCGCCCAGGACTCTGCCCGCGAGGCGCGAATCCCGGAGCGCGCACCGGCCAGCGCGGTGAAGACGACGAAGGCGAGCGGGGCGAGCGACAGCGTGAACGTCGAGGCGTCGGCGTCGACACCCGCGGCGACCAGGTAGTCGTCGGTGAGCGCGACGTCGACGGGCACGAGGTGACCGAACTGCCAGATCGTCGCCGACGCCGGCCACAGCGCCCCCCAGTCGGGCGCGGCCAGACCGATCACCCAGATCAGGGTCAGCGGCGCGAAGACGGCGGCCACGCCGACGGCCGCCGCGACGGCGGAATCGACGGCGGCGAGGAGGGCGACGGTGAGGCGATGCATGCGCCATCGACCCTACCCACGCCGAACGCGCGCTCCGTGCACGCCGCGGCGCTCTCGCCACGCTGTCAGCCAAACGCGTGGCGGGCGGGGTTCAGCGTGCGGACTGCCAGGCGCCGCCGCCGGGGAAGGCACCGCCGAACAGCTGCTGCACGGTCACCAGCACGAAGCCGCGGTCGCGCAGACCCGACATCACCGCATCGACGGTGCGGCCGGTGTTGGCGTGGATGTCGTGCTGCAGCACGATCGAGCCCGGGCGCGGCTGCGTGACCGCGCGCCGCAGCAGCTCGTCGTCGCTGATCTGCTTCCAGTCCTCGGTGTCGACGTCCCACAGGATCGCGGGCAGGCCCGCCTCCTTCAGCACCTCGCGGTTCCACTCCCCGTACGGCGGACGGAAGGCGCGCACGGCCTCTCCGGAGGCGGTCCGCAGGGCGACGGTCGTGTCGCCGATCTGCGCGCGCACCTCCTCCGGCTCCAGGGTCGTCAGATCAGGATGGTTCCAGGTGTGGTTCTCGACGAGATGACCCTCAGCGGTCGCCCGCGAGAGCGTTTCCGCCCAGCCCGCGGCCTTCTGCCCGAGGGCGAAGAAGGTCAGCCCGGCGTCGTGCTCCCGCGCGGCGTCGAGAATCGCCGACGTCCACTGCGACGGGCCGTCGTCGTAGGTCAGCGACACGCAGGGATGCAGCTCGCAGTCGACCTCGCGCGCACCCTCGGGCGGCCCGGCCGGCGCGGTGAACGGCGCCGCCGCGACCACCGCGGAGACGAGGTCGGCACCGGTCCCGCTCACGAGCTCGGCGGACCGGGGCGGCGCGACGGCGACAGCGACCGGATCGGTCGTCGCGGCGATCCCGAGCGCCTCCAGTTCCGGGGCCCGGAACCCCGCCGGGATCGTCACCACCAGGGATCCGTCGGCGGCGGGAACGGTGGTCGCGAGCGCCGCGTCCAGGAGCACCACCGCCTCCTCATCCGGGGGCGTGACCGGGGCCAGCGACAGCGAACCGGCCTCCCGACGGATCGCGTCGACGACGTCCTCCCACAGCCGATCCGCGGCGCCGTCGGCCCACAGCGCGGCCGGCGCGATGAGGCGGCCGTCGTCGACGTCGATGTAGCGCAGGGTCGTCGCGTCGTCCGTGACCTCGCCGGAAGCTCCGGTGACCGTGCGGATGCGCTGTCCGATCATGGCGCCTGCGGCGACGACGACGTCGCACACCACCGCCGTCCCCGACCCACCGACCGGGCCCAGGGCGGGATCGGCGAGCACGTCGGCCGCGGGCAGCAGGGTGGATCCCGTGACGCAGTCGCGATCGCCGAGTCCGGCGTCCGCGTCGAACACCTGCGGGCTGTAGACGTCGCCGGTGGCCGCCTCCTGCCCGTCGATCGCCGCGCGAACCGCCGGCAGCGCCACCTCTTCGACGGCGGGAACGCCGGGGAGGCGCATCCATCGCGATTGCACGCGCACGTCGTCGTTGCGGATGCGCTCGCCCACCAGCCCGGGCACGGATGCGGCCTCGATCGGCGCGGGCACCTCGACGACGCTCACGTGGGGGGCGGGCCAGGTCGGCGGCCGCCAATCGACGTCGGTCGGCACGGCGCACGCGGTGAGAGCGAGAACCGCCACGAGGCCGCCGGCCGCGAGACGCCTCACGCGGGGACCCCGTCGAGGCGGATGCCGTCGAGGATCAGCGCGAGAGCCGTGACGTAGTCGTCCAGGTCGGCCTCGGGCGACGCCTCGGCCGTCACGAGCACTGTCGCGGTTCCGCCGTCGCCGACCGTCGCGACGAACCGTCCGTTCTGGAACGCGTGGCGCGCGTCGAGCCCCGACGCGAGCCTCTCGGTGACGGCGTCCGACGCGACAGCGACCTCGGCGGACACCTCCTCGGCATCGCCGTCGTCTGCGACGAGCGACACGGTGAGACCCGCATCCGGGGAACTCAGCCGCAGGGTGTCGTCGAACGGCGAACGTCGCACCACCCAGCCGGCGGGCACGAGCACCGTGGCCGTGCCGTCATCGGCGATCGGCACCGTCGTCTCGTCCGCCACGGCCTCGGCCGACAGATTCGCCAGCACCGGCGGCAGCACCGTCACGGCAAGCAGTCCCACGATGACGGCGATCACCGCCGACACCCCCGCGACGACGATCAGCGCTTCGCGTGCGCGCCACCGCGCCGCGGCATCCCCAGCCGGCCCCATGACCCACAGGTTATCGAGACCGAGCGGCTCCGGCGGTCAGCGGCGCGGCGTCCATCCCGACGGCAGCGGGCCGTCCGGGTCGCCGCGTTCGGCATCCGCGCGGGCCGACCATCCCTGCGCGGCGTCGACGGCGTCGAAACCGCCGCGGGCCAGCCGCATCCCGACGTCGTCGTGGTGCATGCGCGGCCCGCCGCCGCGTCGCGCTCCGGCGCGGACGCTGTGGGCGTCGTCGGCGAAGCCACCGCCGCGGAACACCCGGTAATCGCCGTAGCGAGCGGGATCGAGCAGATCCCAGCACCACTCCCAGACGTTCCCGAGCGTGTCGAACAGACCGAAGAGGTTCGGATGCCGCGCGCCGACGTCGTGGGGAGCGGACAAGCCGTCGGCGGCCGTCCAGGCCACCTCGGCCAGCGGCCCGTAGTGCGCGCCGGTCGATCCGGCTCGGCAGGCGTACTCCCATTCGGCCTCGGTCGGCAGCCGGAACCCGTCGGAGTCCACGTGCCACGTCACCTCGTCGCCGTCGACGGCATAGGCGGGATCCAGCCCCTCCCACTCCGATGCCGCGTTGCACACGCGCACCGCCCGCAGCCACGAGATGTGCGTCGCCGGCCGTCGGGGGTGCTGCGCGGTCTCCCCCAGCAGCTCGCCGAGTTCCGCCTGCGTGAGCGGGAACCGGGCGATCTCGAAGGGCTCGAGGTCGACCGCGCGTCGGATGCTGCGCCGCGCGTCGTGAAGCTCGACACGGCCGGCGGGCAGGCGCGCGGTCTCAATCTCGCTCATCGCGCCGGTGAGAACCGGACCCGCTGCCTCACGCCTCGCGGGGCTCGAGGACGAAGACCGCGATCTGCCGATCGGTCTTCGCCTGGTAGGCGTCGTAGTCGGGCCAGACCTCCGCGGCGCGCTTCCACCAGAGCTCGCGCTCCTCGCCGGAGAGCTCGCGGGCGTCGTAGTCCCGCTTGTCGGCGCCGTCCTGCAGCTCCACATGGGCGTGAGCACGCATGTTCGCGGCCCAGCGAGGCTCATCGGGCGCGCCGCCCTTCGAGGCGACGACGGCGTAGCGGCCGTCGTGCTCGACCCGCATCAGCGCCGTCTTGCGCAATCCGCCGCTGGTGGCCCCGACGGTCGTCAGCACGATGATCGGCACCCCCCGCAGCGTGTTCGCCTCGGTGCCACCGGAGGCCTCGAACTGCTCGGCCTGGTTGCGTGCCCATTCGGACGTGGACGGGATGTACTCACCACTCAACGGCATGCCGCCAGCCTACGCCGCCGCGCGCGGGCGCAGCCGATCCCCGTCACCGAACCGCCCCTCTCGACGCGAACCACCCCTCTGCCCACCGTCCCGAAAGGGCCGGCTCGCGTGCAGAGGGGTGGTTCGGCGAGAGAAGGGTCAGATCACAGACCCTCGATGATCTCTCGCATCAGTGCGGCGGTCTCGGACGGGGTCTTGCCGACCTTGACGCCGGCGGCCTCGAGGGCCTCCTTCTTCGCCTGTGCGGTTCCGGCCGAGCCCGACACGATCGCGCCGGCGTGGCCCATGGTCTTGCCCTCGGGCGCGGTGAAGCCGGCGACGTAGCCCACGACGGGCTTGGTGACGTTCGCCTTGATGAAGTCGGCTGCGCGCTCCTCGGCGTCGCCCCCGATCTCGCCGATCATGACGATCGCCTTGGTCTCGGGGTCGGCCTCGAACGCCTCGAGCGCGTCGATGTGCGTCGTGCCGATGACGGGGTCGCCGCCGATGCCGATGGCGGTCGAGAAGCCCAGGTCGCGCAGCTCGAACATCATCTGGTAGGTCAGCGTGCCCGACTTCGACACGAGCCCGATCGGACCCTTGCCGGTGATGTTGGCCGGGGTGATGCCGACGAGCGACTCACCGGGGGTGATGATGCCCGGGCAGTTCGGCCCGATGATGCGAGTGGTGTTGCCCTTGCTCTTGGCGTAGGCCCACGCCTCGGCGGTGTCGCCGACCGGCACGCCCTCGGTGATGACGACGAGCAGCCCGATCTCGGCGTCGATGGCCTCGATCATGGCGTCCTTCGTGAACGCGGGCGGCACGAAGGCGATCGACACGTCGGCGCCGGTCTTCTCCATCGCTTCGGCGACCGAGCCGAAGACGGGGAGCTCGACGGCGTTGCCGTCCTTGTCGGTGTGGGAGACGGTCGTCCCGGCCTTGCGGGCGTTGACGCCGCCGACGACGTTCGTGCCGGCCTCCAGCATCAGCGCGGTGTGCTTGGTGCCTTCGCCGCCGGTGATGCCCTGGACGATGACCTTGGAATCCTGGTTGAGGTAGATCGACATTTTCTGGTCCTTATCCGGATGCGGTTCAGGCGGCGGCCAGCTCGGCGGCCTTGTCGGCGCCCTCGTCCATGCCCGCGGCGAGCGTGACGAGGGGGTTGTTCGCGGCGGCGAGGATGGCGCGGCCTTCCTCGACCTGGTTCCCGTCGAGGCGCACGACCAGCGGCTTGGTCGCGGCGTCGCCCAGGATCTCGAGGGCCTTGACGATGCCCTCGGCCACGGCGACGCACGACGTGATGCCGCCGAACACATTGACGAAGACGCTCTTGACCTGCTCGTCGCCGAGGATGACATCCAGTCCTGCGGCCATGACGGTGGCGGAGGCGCCGCCGCCGATGTCGAGGAAGTTCGCCGGCTTCACGCCGCCGTGGCCCTCGCCGGCGTAGGCGACGACGTCGAGGGTCGACATGACCAGGCCCGCGCCGTTGCCGATGATGCCGACCTCGCCGTCGAGCTTGACGTAGTTGAGGCCGGACTCCTTGGCCTTGGCCTCGAGCGGGTCGGCCGCGCCCTTGTCCTCGAGCTCCTCGTGCTCGGGGTGACGCACCTCGCTGGCGTTCTCGTCGAGCGAGACCTTGCCGTCCAGGGCGATGATCTCGCCCTCCTCGGTGCGCACCAGCGGGTTGACCTCGACGAGGGTCGCGCCCTCGCCGGTGTAGACGTCGTACAGCTTCACGAACACGTCTGAGACGGCCTCGACGAGGTCGTCGGGGAAGTTGGCGGCTTTCGCGATCTCGACGGCCTTGGCCTTGTCGATGCCTCCCAGCGGGTCGACCTCGACACGGGCGAGGGCTTCGGGCTTCTCGACGGCGAGCTGCTCGATCTCCATGCCGCCCTCGACCGAGCACAGGCTCAGGTAGGAGCGGTTGGAGCGGTCGAGCAGCACAGAGAAGTAGTACTCCTCGGCGATGCGGGCACCGGCGGCGACCATGACGCGCTGGACCACGTGCCCCTTGATGTCGAGGCCGAGGATGGCCTGCGCGGCCTCGTAGGCCTCGTCGGGGGTCTTGGCGACCTTCACACCGCCGGCCTTGCCGCGGCCTCCGGTCTTGACCTGGGCCTTGACGACCACGACACCGCCGAGCTTCTCGGCCGCCGCGCGCACCTCCTCCGGCGTGTCGGCGACGATGCCCGGGAGCACCGGCACCTCGTACTTCTCGAACAGATCGCGTGCCTGGTACTCGTACAGATCCACAGTGCGTTCCTTCGCTGTTGCGATGGGTGGGTGATGTGGTGAACCTTCTCGGCGCCGAGGATTCGCTTGACGTCGAGATATCGACCGGTCCCCCAGCCTACTATCCTGCGGCGACCTCTCCCGGCACACGGGGCAGCCGCTGCAGGTCGCAGACGGCCGGTCCTTCGATGCGCAGACCGGCGGCGGTGAATCGGGATGCGTGGAGCGGACAGTCCCACGAGCCCTCGGCGTCGTTCCACGCGAGCACTCCGCCCAGGTGGGGGCAGACGGCGTTCACGGCGCGGGTGACGCCCTGCACGGTCGAAACGCCGACGGGGTGACCCGCGCGATTGACGACGACGCCGTCGCCCTCGGCGGGGCGTGCGACGGGCACCGCGCGGCGCTGGGCGCCCACCCATCCGGATGCCGCCTCCCAGCCCACCCGCAGGTTCTCGATCCCGCCCCGGCCGAGATCGGCGGGCACGGTGAACCGGCGGGAGATGAGGTTCATCCACGCGGGCCGCTCCCGTCGGGGCGTGCGGGTGACCTCGGCGGCGATGCGCAGCGCCGCGGCGGGGCCGTTGGACAGTCCCCACTTGCCGAATCCGGTCGCGAAACGAACCCGGCCGAGCGTGCGCGGCATGACGCCGACGAACGGGATGAGGTCGTGCGACTCGTAGTCCTGCGCCGACCACGACGCGACGGGTTCCGCCCCGGGGATGTGCTCGCGCGTCCATGCGATGAGATCCGTCACGCACGCGCGCGGCGACGACGAGCGCCCCACCGGGTGCCCGTTTCCCCCGACCACGAGGCGTGCTCCGCCGTCGGGGCCGTCGGACGACGTGACCGACCGGAGGGAGCGGGTGGGCGCATCCACCGACAGGTAGAGCCCGTCGGGCACCTCGCCGTCGACGTCGAACGCGACGGCGTAGGAACGCAGGCCACGGGTCTTCGCGAAGTAGAGGCCGCGATCTGTCAGAGGCGCCCCGGTGGCCAGCACCACATCGCGCGCCGAGATGAAACCCGCGCTCGTCTCGAGCACGGGATGCGGCACCACGCGCAGCCCGGTGACGCGGATGCCGGTGTGGAGCGTCGCGCCGGCTTCCACCGCCGCCCGGGCGAGGGCGGCCGTGACCGCGTAGGGGTCGATCGCGACCTGATCGTCGAGCGCGACGGCATCGACGACCGGAAAGGGCAGCGTCGGATCGGGCGGCACACGACGCACCGGCAGCCCGGCCTCTCGCGCGGTCTCCATCTCGGCCGCCACCGTTTCCCCTCCCGCGGCGGACTGCGCGTAGGAGTACGCGGTGCGGCGTGTGAACGGGACGCCGGCCTCTGTCGCGAACGCCGTGAGCCACTGTGCGCCGTCGCGGTTCGCGTCGACGTATGCGCGCACGAGCGATGCGGGATGATGCGCGCGGAGTGTCGACAGGACGGACCCCTGCAGGAGGGACAGCTTTCCGGTGTTCGATCCCGAGGCCAGATGTGCCACCTCGCCGGCGTCGACCACCGCCACGTCGCGACCGGCCCGCGCCAGCAGCAGCGCCGTCGACAGACCGGTGATCCCCGCGCCGACGATCACGACGTCGGGGCGCCGGCCGTCCCACGGCTGCGACTGGACAGGGTCTGCGGTGCGGGTCCACAACGACGTCATGCCCTCATGCAACGCTGCGCGACTGCCTGCGACAACCGGGTTGACAGCGCCCCGGCGACCCGGCCGGATCGGCCGGGTCCTCAGTCGTCGGCGCCGGCTGCGACCTCGGCCACCTCCGCTGCGGTGAGCGCGCGCCACGGCGAGCCGTCCGGGTCGTCGCCGATCGCGGCGGGGCTGTCACCACTGGTCCACCACTTCGCCTCGAACGGCAGCCCTTCGAACTCGACCCGATCGCCGGCCTCGTAGTCGGCGGCGCCGTCCCACTCGTCGTAGGTGCCCTCCGGGACCGTCGGGATCTCGTAGGGCTTCTCTCCGGGCAGCACCGGCCCGATGAGGGTCCACGGGCTGTCCGCGGCGACCGTCAGCGGGTCGTCCGGCTGGTCGCCCTGCGTCCACCACTTCGCCTCGTAGACGTTCCCGTGCCACACCGTCTTCGTCCCGGCGAGATAGCGCGTGTTCTCGCCCCAGATCGGATAGGGGCTGGTCGCGGGATCGTCGACCGGTGTCGTCGGCTCCGGCGAAGCCGTCGGCGACGGGCTCGCGGTCGTGGTCGCGCGTGCGGCCGGCGCCGAGAAGCCGGCGTCGAGCACACCGGCGAAGGTGAGATCGCCCTGATCGACGCCGCTGCACAGATTGGAGACCACGGAGGTCACCGCGTAGTTGTCGCTGCACGATCGATCGCGGTTGAGCGACCACATCGAGACCCGGCCGAGTCCCTGCGCATGGGCCGACGCGTTCACCGCTTCGGCGTCGGCGAGGGTGAATACCTCAGCGGGGATGTCGTTCTGCCCGATCATCGGCGTCGTGCCGATCTTGGCCCACAGCACCGCATCGGCCTGGGCGTCGTCGGCCTCCGCGTAGAGCGCATCCAGCTGCGCGTGAAGTCCCTCGAGTGCGGAGTCGTTGACGGCGGCCATGGACCGGCCGTCGAGGTCGACGCCGTAGTCCATGGTCATGGCGTTCACCCCCGCCAGGTCGACGCCGGCGGCCAGGAACTGACGCACCTGGTCGATGCCGTCCGCCGTGAGGCCGGTGGGCGACACCGGAAGCGTCAGCCATACCTGCAGGTCTCGCGTCTCCTGCAGCTGCGCGACCGCCTCGGCGCGCCGCTCCGCGGCAGCGGCATCGGCGAGGTCGTCGTTCTCGATGTCGAGGTCGATGACCTCCACGTCGTAGCGGTCGATCGCGGCCGCGTACGCGGCGCGGGTCTGGTCAGCGGTGTCGCACGCCGTCGCCAGTTCCACGCCCGCGGCACCGCCGAAGGAGAGGACCACGTCGCCGCCGGCGTCGCGGAGCCGGGCGATCCGGCGGTCGAGGTCGAGGTCGCGCGCCGCCTCGCTCAGCGAGTAGGCACCTCCCCAGCTCGGTTCGCAGGCTTGGCCGCCGGTGGGGGCGGTCAGGAACGCCAGCACGACGCTCGCCTCGCTCTCGTCGGCGGGGTCCCCGAAGTCGTAGGTGGGCGTGAGGGTCACATCGACATAGGCCGCGAACCACGGGTCGTCGAACGACTGCACCACGGCCTGCGCCGCGACCCAGCGCACGCCGAACACGCCGCCCACGGCGACGACCGACACGGCGCCGACGCCGAGCAGCAGGCGCCACAGCGACAGCCGCTTTCCGGCGTGGGGCCCGGACGCCCGACCGCGCAGCGGGCTCATCGCACGACCTCCGGCGTCTGCTCATCCGAGGTCGCCGGCTCCGCTTCCGCCGGCGGCGGTGCGGCCGGCAGCGCATCCCGCACCGGCGCCACGGCGCGATGCGACTCGCCCGAAGCCGGGTAGCCCCGGTACAGCACCTCCCGCCAGTCGACCTCGGCGGCCTCCGACGCCGCGGCCGATGCCTTCGGACGCGTGTCGACCCACATCCAGTCGGTGAGCCCGAGCCAGGTGTCGGCCACCGACGCGCGCAGGCCGATGTTCTCCAGCGTCGCCCACAGCGCCGTCACGGCGTTGAACGCCGCGAACGCCGCCGTGCCCCAGTTCTCCGACTGCGCGTTCCACCACGTGGTGTACACCGAGAAGGCGATGATCGCCCACGGCGCTGCGACGTAGAGCAGCTGCGTGGCGGTGCGGTCCTTCACCTTGGGTGTGCGGGCGAAGGGGATCTTGCGGCCGGTCAGCGCCTGCTCGATCGACTTCAGCACGCCGGCGAGGTTCACCGGCAGCAGGATCAGGTTGAAGCCGTAGATGCGGAAGATGTCGATGCGGCGGTATCCGCAGTACTTCAGATCGCTCGCCTGTGCCAGGAAGTACGGCAGCGCCGCGAAGACCACCAGCGGGCTCAGCAGACGGCTGTCGAAGGGAAGGGTGAGCATGAGGATGAGCCCGAAGCTCGCCCACGCGAGCGAGGCCATGTAGTTGGTGCGCAGCATCCACTCGGCGAGGGAGACCGATCGCCCGGAGCGGTGGCGGGAACGGGCGAATCGCCAGAACTTCGGCAGGATCAGGAGCCCGCCGTTCGCCCACCGCCGGCGCTGCACGACCAGCGATCCGAAGTCCGGCGGCGTGGCGCTGTAGCTCAGCCGCTCGGGGTAGTTCGCCAGCGTCCAGCCGCGGTCGGCGATGTCGATACTCGACTCGGTGTCTTCGATCACGGTGCGGTCCTGCACGTATCGCCTGACCTCGAATCCGTCGACGGTGTCGATCTCGAGGATGTCGTCCAGCGCCTCCATGCGGATGACGGCGTTGGCCCCCACCCAGAACGTCGCGCCGTGCGCGGTCATGCCCTGGTGCAGGATGTGCTGGATGTCGGTCGAGGCGCCCGCGAGCCGTTCGATGCGCGTGGGAGCGCCTCGGAAGGACGAGTACGGCGTCTGCGTGACCGCGACCCGCTCGTTGCCCGGCTGCTCGAGGAAGTAGACCAGACGGATGCAGTAGTCCCGCAGCAGCAGCGAGTCGGCGTCGAGCGTGAGGAGGTAGTCGGCGTTCGGCACGATGAGGTCGGCCGAGGTGGAGCCGGCGACCGGGCGCAGGAGCGTTCCGCCGGGGCCGTGCTCCTCGCGATACCGACCTCCCATCAGGCCGATGTAGGAGTTGAGGTTCATCGCCTTGTTCGGCTCGTGCGACAAAGACGCGTACTGCTTGCGCTCGAAGGTCGTCAGCTCGGCGGTGAAGATCCGCACAAGGCGGCGTCGCATGTCGCGCACGTGCTCCACGGTGGGCGTGTCGCCGTCGGCCGCCGCGAGCGAGAGCGCCTGCGCGGTGAGGTCGAGGTCGGAGGCGAGTTCGCGGAGCACCTGATCGATGAAGAAGGTGTCGACGTGGTCTTCGTGCGGCCAGGTGCCGGCCATGTCGCGGAGCCACTGGGAGGCGAGGTCGTAGTCGGCCACGAGGTGCTCGAGCGCTTCGGCGTCGACGACGGGATCGGGCGTGTTCCCGAGGATCCACCGGTGTTCGAGGGCGAACAGATTCTCGGCGAAGCGCGCTCGCGGCATCTCCAGCGCCGTCGCGATCTCGGCCGCGATCCCCCGGGTCTCCTCGAGCCGTGCGCGGACGGCCGGGTCCGCGGGCGTCGGCGGATCATCCAGCAGCAGCACGACCCGCAGATCGGGATACTCCTGCAGCGCCGCCGACCACATCGTCTTGCGGATGACGCTGGTCTCCTCGGCGTAGGACGGCACCAGAACGGTCATCCCCGAGCCCGCGCGATGGGCGAAGTGACGATCGAGTTCTCCCCGGGGAATACGCGCGTGGTCGCGGAACCGGCCGAACGCGCCCGAGCGTGCCACGAGGTACATCAGCGCGGAGAAGCTGAGGAACGTGACGACGAGACCGTAGAGGATCGCCTCGAGCGTCGCGAGGACCCCCTCGCCGGAGAGGATGCGGGGCACGACCGTGAAGACGAGATATCCGACCCAGGCCGCGATCGTGACGATGATCGCCACACGCCCCCAGATGATCTTCATCTCGCTCGGCGTGCGATGCACCGTGTCCAGCGGTGTGCGGGTGCGCTCGGACCCCCACTGCGCCCGCCGCGACGACGGCTGCCGGTCGATTCTCCCCATGCGTGTTCTCCCCTCGGCGCGGCGGAACACATCCCCGTCGCGCGCCGTCGGCCACGCTAAGCGCGGGCGCCGGGAAGGTTCCGCGACGATGCGAAGACTTGAGGTGCCCTTGGCGGAATATTCGCCGCGCTGGGTCGAACGTCGGGAAATCCTCACGGAGATGGCGGGGTATGCTCCGGGGCATGCCGGCACCCGAGGACGACCGATGACCGACACCCGCACGGCGGTGATCGCCGCCGCCTTGGACCTCTTCGCCGAGCAGGGGTTCGAGGCCACATCGGTGGAGCAGATCGCCCGGGCGGCCGGGGTGTCGCGCTCCACGTTTTTCCGTCAGTTCGGGGGCAAGGACGACGTCGTCTTCGCCGACCACGAACTCCTCCTCGACCGTGCCCGCGCCCGGCTCGACAAGGGTCACGACGATCCGTGGGCGGCCGTGTGCGAGGCTTCGCTCGAGGTGTACCGGCACTTCGCCGCCGACCCCGACCTCGCCCGCCGCCGATACGCCGTCGTGCGGGGCGTGCCGGCGCTGCGCGATCGCGAGATCGTCACGGTGTTCCGGTACGAGCGCCTCTTCGACGAGTACCTGCGACGCGCGCTTCCGGGCCTCGACCCGGTCGACGCGGTGGGCTTCGCCGCCGCCGTCACCGCGGTGCACAACCACGTGCTCCGCCGCCTGCTGCGCGGCCCGAAGCGCGTGCCGGCGACCACGCTCGTCCGCGCCCTCGACGGGGTGCGGCGCCGTTACGGTGTTCTCGCCGACGACACCGCGGAGGAGACCGGCGACGTGGTCGTGGCGGTGTTCCCGCGGCGGATGCCCGCCGCGGAGGTGACCCGTCGGCTGCGCGGCAAGCTGGGTCCGTGACCCTATCTTGAGACTCAGTGCCGCCTCCGATGACACTCGGTTTCGCTAGACTCCGATGGGGCGAAAGGATTCTCATGAACGACACCTCCCTTCCGGGCGAACGCACGACGCGGTATGACCTCGGCGCGCGGCTCGACACCGACTACTACGCCGTCTTCACCGACATCGACGACGCCGACCGCGCCGCCTGGAACCGCGCGAAGGAGCTCGTCGACGAGGTCGCGCCCCTCATGCGCGACGCGTGGGACACCGCCTCCTACCCCGTCGAGGTCGTGGGCCGGATGGGCGAGCTCGACCTCTTCACCGACGGGATCGACCATCCCGACCTGACGCACCTGTCACCCCTGGGTGCCGGGCTGGTCAACATGGAGGTCTCGCGCGGCGACGGCTCACTCGGCACCGTGCTGGCCGTGCAGGGCGGGCTGGCCCTGCGCACCCTCGCCCTCTTCGGCAGCCCCGAGCAGCAGGCCCGATGGCTGCAGCCCCTCGCCCGAGGAGAGGTGCTCGGGGCGTTCGCGCTGACCGAACCCGACCACGGCTCCGACTCCGTCTCGCTCGAGACCGCCGCCCGCCGTGACGGCGACGGCTGGGTGCTGCGGGGAGCGAAGAAGTGGATCGGAAACGGCGCGTCGGGCGGCATCACCTTCGTGTGGGCCCGCGTCGACGACGAGGGCGCCGACGACCACGGCACGGTCCGCTGCTTCCTGGTCGAACAGGACACCCCGGGTTACACCGGCACCGTCATCACCGGCAAGGTGTCGCTGCGCGGCATCCACCAGGCGCACATCGCCCTCGACGACGTGCGCGTGCCGCGGGATGCGGTGCTGCCGGGCTCGCGCTCGTTCAAGGACGCATCGGTCGTGCTGTACTCCACGCGATCGGGCGTCGCCTGGTCAGCGCTCGGCCACGCCACCGCCTGCTATGAGGCGGCCCTGTCGTATTCCCAGCAGCGCATGCAGTTCGGCAAGCCGCTCGCGACCTTCCAGATGGTGCAGGAGCGCCTGGCGCAGATGCTCGAGGAGCTGACGGCGATGCAGCTGTACTGCCGCCATCTCGCCGACCTCGAGACCTCCGGCGGTCTCCGCCCGACGCAGGCCTCCCTCGCGAAGTATCACAACACGCGCGCCGCGCGACGGATCGCTTCCACGGCGCGCGACCTCCTGGGCGGCAACGGCATCCTGCTCGAGAACGGCGTCATGCAGCATCTCGCCGACATCGAGGCCATCCACACCTACGAGGGCACCGAGAGCGTGCAGGCGCTGCTCATCGGTCGGGACATCACGGGTCTGAGCGCTTTCGCCTGAGCACCCCGCCTGAGGCCCTTGCCGAGCCGGGCATCGGTGCGCAAGGGGGCAGTTCGGAAGGGCTCGTCTCGGTAGCCTCGACCCCATGGGCCTCTTCCGCCGCGAACCACAGCACGTTCAGCTCGATCCGTCCCTCGCCGAGGAGCAGACCAAGCGCGCTCCCTGGCGGCTCTGGACCGACGGATTCGGGATGCTGGCCACCCGCGCCATCCAGATCATCGTCGTCGTGATCGTCGCCGCCGCCGTGATCTGGGGCATGCGGCAGCTCACGGTCGTCGTCATCCCGCTGATGCTCGCGCTCATCATCGCGTGCGCGTTCTCACCGGTGATGGGGTGGCTCCGCGCCCGCGGGGTGCCCTCCGTGGTCGCCACCCTGCTCGCGCTGCTGGCGATCGTGCTCATCCTCTCGGGTGTCGGCTGGCTGATCGTGTGGGCGGTGCGCGACCAGTGGGATGAGCTCTACGCCTCGGCGCAGAGCGGCATCACCTCGGTCATCGAGTGGGCGCAGGGGCTGCCGTTCGCCCCGACGCAGGACGACATCGACTCATGGATCGCCACGGCGACCGACTTCGTCACGAGCGCGCAGTTCGGCTCGGGAGCTCTCGCGGGCGTCAGCGCGGTGGCGAACTTCGTCACCGGGTTCGTGCTGCTCGTGGTCATCCTCTTCTTCTTCCTCAAGGACGGCCCGCAGATGTGGGAGTTCCTCCTGCGTCCGTTCCGCGGCGACGACTACGTGCGCGCCCGCCGCATCGGCGACAAGACGGTGTCGGTGCTCGGGTCCTACGTGCGCGGCACCGCGACCGTTGCGCTCGTTGACGCCATCGGCATCCTGATCGGTCTGCTGATCCTGCAGGTGCCGCTCGCGATCCCGCTCGCCGTGCTCGTCTTCCTGCTCGCCTTCATCCCCATCGTCGGGGCGACGCTGGCGGGCACGCTCGCGGCCCTCGTCGCACTCGTGGCCAACGGCTGGGTCAACGCCCTGTTCGTCGTCGGCGTGGTCGTGCTCGTCAACCAGCTCGAGGGCAACTTCCTGCAACCGTTCCTCATGGGCCGGTCGATGAAGCTGCACGCCTTCGTCATCTTGGTCGCCCTGACCGTCGGCACGGTGCTCGGCGGCATCGTCGGCGCCGTTCTCGCGGTGCCGATCGCCGCGGCGGCGTGGGGCGTCATCCAGGTGTGGGACGGTCCGCACCGCCCCGCGCGCTGGGCGCGCCCGAAGGATCCGGTCGAGGCCTGACCCGCCCCTGCAGCACCGCGCGCTCCCCGAGGAGATCCCGCCTCCGGAGGACGCGCGGCCGCCCTTTCGTCCTCTCGAAGCGGGATTTCCTCCCGACCGGTCGCGATCGGGCGCGCCGCCTTCGCAGCTCCGGAGGATGCGGCAGGGCGGCGCGAGCGAGAGGATGAGCCCATGACCTACGACATTCCGCAGCCGATGCTGGCGAAGTCGGTCCCGACCGTGCCCGATCCGGCGAAGACGCCGGGCGGGTTGAGCTTCGAACCGAAGTGGGACGGTTTCCGCGCGCTGGTGTCCTTCGACGGCGAGAGCGTCGAGATCGGCAGCCGCGGCGCGAAGCCACTGACCCGGTACTTCCCCGAGCTGGTCGAGGCCTTCGCGCGCATCCTGCCCGAGCCGTGTCTCATCGACGGCGAGATCGTCGTGCCGCGCGGAGAGCCCGGTGCGCAGCGGCTCGACTGGGAGTCGCTGAGCCAGCGCATCCACCCGGCGGCGTCGCGTGTGACGATGCTCTCGGAGCAGACGCCGGCCATGCTGATCGCCTTCGACCTGCTGGCCCGCGGCGATCGCGACCTGCAGGGCGAGCCCTTCTCGACCCGGCGCGCCGAACTCGTCGATCTGCTCGGCGGCGTCCCTCATCCCGTGCATGTGACCCGCACGACCGCCGACGCCGCCGTCGCCGAGCGCTGGCTCGCGGAGTTCGAGGGCGCCGGCCTCGACGGCGTCGTCGCAAAGCCCCTGGATCAGCCCTACGCTCCGAACAAGCGCGCGATGTTCAAGATCAAGCACGCGCGCACGGCCGATGTCGTGACGTTCGGCTATCGCATCCACAAGTCCGGCCGTGGCGTCGGCTCCCTGCTGGTGGGCCTGTACGACGATGCGGGCGAGCTGTGGAACGTCGGCGGCGTGGCCGCGTTCAGCAACCAGCGACGCCTCGAGCTGGTCGACGAGCTCGAGCCGCTCGTGGTGCGCGACGACGACGGCGCCGCTGTGACCGGCGCGACCGAGAAGTCACGCTTCTCGGGTGGTCGTGACGCCGGCTTCGTGCGCCTTCGCCCGGGGCGGGTGCTCGAGGTGCGCTACGACCAGCTCGAGGGGCGCCGTTTCCGCCACACGGTGCAGTTCGCACGGTGGCGCCCCGACCGCGAGCCCGCGTCGTGCACCTACGACCAGCTCGACACCGTCAGCGCCTACGATCTCGGCGCGGTCCTGGTCTGAGTCGGGCGGCTCAGGCCTTCCGCTCAGGCGGCGTGAATTCGATCACCGGGATCGCCGCCTCACCCCCGGCCAGGTCGTCCATCGCCCGTTCGAGGTGCCGCCATGCCGAGGGATGCTCCCGCGCGTAGCGCGCGAGGACCGCGGCGGATTCAGCGGGTGCAAGGATGCGTGCATGCGCGGGAACCCGCCGCGCGGTCCCGGTGGAGAGGAAGGCGACGCCGTTCGCGGAGATGTTGCGGTACCACTGTGAGGCGGTGCCGAATCCGGAGGCGACGCGCAGGAGGTTGCGCTCGCGGGAGACGACCTCGACGACGACGTAGCGCGGCCGCCCGCTCGTGCGACCGAGGTGCTCGATCATCACGAATCGTTGTCCGAGCATCCATCCGAACCCGCGGCGGAACATCGGGATCGGCAGACGCATGAGCCAGCGGGTGCGGAGCAGGCGCGCGATCAGGCGGTCCGTCACCGGGGAGAGGCGCGCTTGCTCCGCCTCACGAGCGGATGCGCGTGGACGGCTCATCCGTCCTTCTTCGCTCGGCTGGGCTGTACGCGCGACGGCTCCCCCGGCATCTTCGGGAAGTCCGGCGGAAAGGGCAGCTCGCCGAGCCCGGCCTCGAGGTCGCGCTCCCACCAGGCCAGGAGGGTATCGATCCGGCCCGGTCGTGCGGCGAAGTCCGCCCACGGGTCGCCGTGCCGTTCGAGGCGCTCCGGGGTGCTGCGCACGGTGAACGCGGACGGGTCGACCCCCGCCTCGAGCTCGTCCCAGCTGAGCGGGGTGGAGACGGTTGCGGCCGGCAGCGCGCGGGGACTGTAGGCCCCGGCCATCGTACGGTCGCGGTTGGCCTGATTGAAGTCCACGAACACGCGATCGCCGCGCTCCTCCTTCCACCAGGCCGTGGTGACCTTCTCCGGCAGGCGACGTTCCAGTTCGCGCGCGAGCGCGATGACGGCGTGGCGCACATCCAGGAACTCGTGCGTCGGCTCGATCGGGCAGAACACGTGCAGACCCCGGTTGCCGCTGGTCTTCACCCACGGCTGGAGCCCCGCCTCGCGCAGCACCCCGCGCAGCTCGGGCGCGACCGCCGCGGCGTCGTCGAAATCGGTCGCGCCGTGGGGGTCGAGGTCGATGCGCAGCTCGACCGGACGGTCGGTGTCGGCCGTGCGCGAGGCCCACGGGTGAAAGACGACGGTGTTCATCTGAGCCGCCCACACGACGGCCGCGGGCTCGGTGAGGACGAGCTGCGGATGACGGCGCCCGCTGTTGTAGGTGACCGTCACGGTCTCGACGAAGTCGGGGGCGCCCTTGGGCGGATTCTTCGAGTAGAACCGTTCCCCGTCGACGCCGTCGGGGAACCGCTCCAGCGACACCGGGCGATCGCCGTTCGCGGCGAGGAACGGGTCGGCGACGGCGATGAAGTACTCAGCGAGCTCCCGCTTGGTGATCCCCGCCTCCGGCCACAGCACGCGGCTCGGGCTGGAGAGCCCGACCTCGCGGTCGCCGTGCGGTCCCGGGACGGTCAGCGTGATGCGCTCGGACGCCATACCCACGACCCTAGGCCCCACCCCGCGTCGCCGAAACCACCTCTCGAGCGGTGGGTCTCAGGCGAGGGCGATCACCGGTGCGAGCTGATCGCGCGTGAGGCGGATCCACGGCCCGCCCGGGTCGATGACGACGCCGCCGATCTCGGGATCGGCCTTGAGGGCTCCGGCCAGCTGCGCCGCCGTCACCGGAGCGGGCTGGTCGCTGCGCTTCATCGCGGCCACTTCGAGGGGATGCGTGAACACCTCGAGGTAGCGGGTGCCGTCGTCGGCGCGGCCCTGCGCGATGCCCATCTTCTCGCCGTCCGGCGCCTTGCCGACGGCGACCCACAGGCGCGCTTCGGGGATCGCCGCGACCACCGCCTCCGGCGTCGCATCCGTACGCGGTGTCGACAGCAGCGTCTTGACGGTGAGCTTCTCGTCGGCCTGGTCGAGCATCTTCTCGATCAGCTCGCGTGGCACCACGGCGCGCGCCGGAGCGGAGGCCGGATCGATGATGAGGCCGGCGTACGCACCGCCGAGAACGTACTTCAGCACGGCGGTGACGGGCTGTCCGACCGCCGAGGTCTGCGCGTCGTTGTCGGCCGCGAGACTCTTCTGCAGCGCCGCCCCGCTGCTGTAGGCGAGCACGAACTGCTTCTCGCCGATCTTGGTGACGGCCAGCGGCAGGCTCTTCCCCTCCGACAGCAGCGTGCGCGCGTCGCCCTTCACGCGCAGGAACAGATGCCCCTGCAGCAGCTGGCGGGCGACCTCGAGGAGGCCGTCGGCGGGCGCGGTGTCGGCGAGCTTCGCGATGGCCTCGCGCACGGGCACGTTGTCCCGCACGCCCGGGATCGATTCGGCCCGCACCGGACCGGACGGCGCTGCGGTCGACGGGGCCGGCTTCGCGTTCGCGGGCGCGGCGTCCTCGCTCGGCGTCGACGGCCTCGCGGCAGCGGAGGGACCGCCCCCGAGTCCGCGGAAGGACGACATCGAGATGTTGACCGATGCTGCGGCCTCCTGCGCTGCCGCATCCGCGGCGGCGTCATCCGTCTGCGCACCGCTCGTGACGTCGGTGTCGGTGGTCGGGGCGTCCGTCGGCTCCGCGGGCTCGGCTGCTCCCTCACGGGAACGCTCGGGCTGGGAGTCTTCGCGCTTGCGGCGGGAGAAGAAAGCCATCGCTTCGAGACTAACCCGTCCCTGCCGCGGAGCCACCCCGGCGGCGGCGACCCTCAGCCGATCTTCTCGATCGGCGCGATCTTCACGAGAAGCTTCTTCGGGCCGGCCGTGTCGAAGCGCACGTGCGCCACACGTTTGGCGCCCTCCCCCGTGACGGTGTCGATGCGCCCTTCGCCGAAGTCGTCGTGCCGGATGCGGTCGCCGGGCGCGAGCACCATGTCGCCGTTGTCGCGCACCTTCGCCGGGATGCGGTTGGTGAATTTGTCGAGGGAGGGTTTCGGCTCCCGGCGCCCGAGCGGCACGAGATCGTCGCCGTACCGGCCGCCGCCGCCTCGCGCCGATCCGCCCCGCGCGTTGAGCGCACGCGAGCGGGTCCCCCCGCGCGAGTTGACGTCGCCGGGCGACTGGCGCCAGTGCAGCAGCTCGGCCGGGATCTCCTGCAGGAAACGGCTCGGCATCGCCACCGTCACCTCGCCGAACTGCGCGCGGGTCATCGCGAGCGACAGGTGGAGGCGCTTGCGGGCACGGGTGATGCCGACGTAGAACAGGCGCCGCTCCTCCTGCGGGCCGCCCGGTTCGCCCGCCGAGATGCGGTGCGGGATGAGGTCTTCCTCGACGCCGGTGACGAAGACCGCGTCGTACTCGAGACCCTTCGCGGTGTGGAGCGTCATGAGCGAGACGGAGCCGGATGCGTCGTCGAGGTCGTCGGCGTCGGCGACGAGGGCGACCTCGGCGAGGAAGTCGATGACCGTGCCGTCGGGGTTGTTGCGGGCGAACTCGCGCGCGACCGCGACGAGCTCGTCGAGGTTCTCCAACCGCGCTTCGTCCTGCGGATCGCGGCTCGCGCGCAGCGCATCCGAGTATCCGCTCTTGTTCAGCAGCAGCTGCAGGCCCTCGGCGACCGCGGTCGGCGGGGCGAGCTCGCCCGACGGCGGCAGCATGAGTTCGGACGCCTCCGCGATCACCGCGTCGAGCTGCAGGATGGCCGCCTGGATCTTCGGGCCGACCCCCAGTGCTGAGGCGTTGGCCAGCGCGTCGCGGAACGTGATGCGCTCGTCGGCGGCGTACCGGGCGATCGCGGTCTCGGTGACGTCGCCGATGCCGCGGCGGGGCTTGTTGAGGATGCGGCGCACCGCCATCTCGTCGGCGGGGTTGGCGACGGCGATGAGGTACGCCAGGGCGTCCTTGATCTCGGCGCGCTCGTAGAACTTGGTGCCGCCCATGATCTTGTAGGGCAGCGCGGAGCGGATGAAGATCTCCTCCAGCGCGCGTGACTGACTGTTGGTGCGGTAGAAGACCGCGATCTGGGAGTAGTCCACGCCGTCGCGGTGGAGCCGCTCGATCTCATCGGCGACGAACTGCGCCTCGTCGTGCTGCGAGTAGCCGTCGAAGCCGACGATCTGCTCCCCCGCGCCGACGTCGGTCCACAGCTTCTTGTCCTTGCGGTCGAAGTTGTTGCCGATGACGGCGTTCGCGGCCGAGAGGATGTTCTGCGTCGACCGGTAGTTCTGCTCCAGCAGCACGACCTTGGCACCGGGGAAGTCGCGCTCGAATTCGCTGATGTTGCGGATGTCGGCGCCCCGGAACGCGTAGATCGACTGATCGGAGTCGCCCACGACCGTCAGCGACGCCGCGTCTGCTTCGTCCGGCTCGGCATCCCAGATCATCATGCCTGCGCCGCCGCCGACAGGTTCGCTGTCGACGCCCGGCGGACGGGTGAGTTCGTGGATGAGCGCGTACTGGGCGTGGTTGGTGTCCTGATACTCGTCCACGAGGATGTGGCGGAATCGACGCCGATAGGTGTCTGCGACCGTCGGGAAAGCCCGGAAGAGGTAGACCGTCTGCGCGATGAGGTCGTCGAAATCGAAGGCGTTGGCCCGCTGCAGCGAGCGCTGATAGTCGCCGAACACCTCGACGAACACCCGTTCGGCCGGGTCGCTCATGTTCGCCTGACGCGCATACGACTCCGCGTCGGCGAGCTCGTTCTTGAGCTTGGAGATCTTCGACTGCACCGCGGCGGGGGTGAGACCGAAGGCATCCGCCTCGTGCTCCTTCACGAGGCGCTTGATGAGCGCGCGCGAGTCGCCCGAGTCGTAGATGGTGAACGACCGCGTGAAACCGAACTGCTCGGCCTCGCGGCGCAGGATGCGCACGCAGGCCGAGTGGAAGGTGGAGATCCACATGCCGCGGGCGCGATCGCCGATGAGCTGTTCCACGCGTTCGCGCATCTCGCCGGCGGCCTTGTTGGTGAAGGTGATCGCCAGGATCTGGCTGGGCCACGCATCGCGCGTGCGGAGCAGGCTCGCGATGCGATGGGTGAGCACGCGCGTCTTGCCGGAGCCGGCCCCGGCCACGATCAGCAGCGCCTTGCCGCGGTAGGTCACGGCGTCGCGCTGGGGCGGGTTGAGACCCTCGACGAGGTCGGCGTCGACGCGGGAATCCCCGGAGCGGGGGCCGGCGTCGGCGCCGACGATGAGCGGGACGGATGCCGCGTCGGAGGCGGCCGCGAAGGCGTCGGTCATTGCCCCACCAGTCTAGAACGACCCGCCGACACTGCCTCAGTCGAGGGCGAGACGGGCCTCGCGGATCCGCGCCAGCGGCTTCTTCACGCCCGGCGGCTTCTCTCCCGTCCCGCCGCGCACCGTACGCACGATGTCGCCGTAGACGTCGGCGGGTTCACCCGCACGCCCGGCGAGCACGCCTTCGCGCTCGACGAAGGCGAGGAAGGCGACGGCGTCGCGATGGCCGCCGAGGCGGTCGTGGATGGCGTCGCCCGCGTCCGCGAGCGTCGCGACCTGCTCCGGGTGCACCTCGGGCGCGGCGGAGGCGATCGCCTCGGAGACATAGCGCAGACGCCGCGCCGCCTTGCGCAGCGCGTGGAGCGGCGCATTCGTGCCGTCGAGCAGCTTCGCGGCCCGGAGCACGCGTCGCGCTTCGTGCCGCAGCACCGTCGAGACGAGATCGTCGGCGGGCGCCTGCGGGTCGTCGACGCGGAGCTCGAGGACGAATCCGCGCAGCAGCCGGTCCCTCTCGCGCGCACGCCGAAGGTCGATCAGTTCCCCGAGGCGCGCGTGCGCACGCGCGTACTCGGCGCGCGGTCGGTCGACGAGACGCTCGAAGGCGGCGCCGTCCGCGATGCCGCGTGAAGCGAGCTCGGCTTCCCCCGCGTCGGCGAGGACCTCGAGGTCGCGCGCGACACCGAGCTGCCGACCCCACTCGGCGTAGAGCACGCGCAGCCGCTCGACGGCGGGCTCGTCGAGCACGTCGCGGAACCCGGCGAGCACGCTGCGCAGGCGGCGAACGCGCGTGCGGTGCTGGTGCAGGCCGTCCGGCACGTCTTCGAGCATCCCGGCGCGGGTCTGGTCGAGGTCGTCCGCGGCACTGCGGACGATGCGCACGACGAGGTCGCCGGCTGACGCCGGACTCTGGCTGGTCATGGCCCTCACTCTAGAGCGGCAAGGAGCGCGCCCGGCCGCTCCGCCCCCAGAGGACTCCCGGCCGGCTGCGCCATGATGAGAGGCATGCGCCTGGTCCTCAACATCATCTGGCTCGTGCTGTCGGGCTTCTGGATGTTCCTCGCCTACCTGCTCGCCGGTGTGCTGCTGTGCATCCCCATCATCACGATCCCGTGGGCGATCGCATCCTTCCGTGTCGGCCTGTACGCCCTGTGGCCGTTCGGCCGCACGATCGTCGACAAGCCGGGAGCCGGCGTGGGGTCGTTCCTCGGCAACGTCATCTGGGTGATCTTCGCCGGAATCTGGCTCGCGATCGGCCACATCGTCACGGGAGTCGCGATGTGCCTGACCATCATCGGCATCCCGCTCGGCATCGCGAGCTTCAAGCTCGTGCCGATCTCGCTCATGCCGCTGGGCAAGGACATCGTCGACGTGGACGCCGCCCGCGGCGCCGTGCCCATCGTGCGCGCCTGAGCGCGGCCGTTCAGCCCACGGCGGCGGCCCGCGCCGGTCGCCGCAGCTGGGTCACCAGCGCCCACCCGGCGGCGACGAACACCCACACGAACAGGGCGAACACGAGCGCGACGTAAACGGTGCGCGTCACGGCGTTGGCCCAGACGGTGTCCCAGAACCCCCCGGGACCGGCGACCGACATCGCCCCGAGCATGATCGTGCACCGGCCCACCAGCGCTCCTCCGGCAGCGGCGAAGACCGGCCACGGCGACCGCCTGCCCGCCAGCAGCCGCAGCACGATCGCGACGACGCCCCAACCGAGCAAGGTGATGACGAGTTCGGTGAGGGCGAGGAAGGAGGCCTGCACCACGCTCGTGCCCACGAGCAGCGCGGCCGGAACGCCGAACGTGAGTCGCCGGTCCAGCGGCAGCATGCCGAGCGTCGACTCGCGCGCCCGCCACGGCCGCGTCGACGACAGCCACGTCGACCGCGCCGCGGCCGCACCGGGCCGGCGCACCAGACGCGTGCGCGCGGCGAGCATGCCGGTGACGAGCCACAGGGCCGCCAGCACCAGCAGCACCCGCGCCACCCACGCCATCGCGGTGTCGCGCTCGGCGCGTTCGGCGTCGGTGACGGGAGCGAAGGAGGCCTGTTCGAGGGCGCCCGCCCACCGACGCAGCTCTTCCTCGGGCAGAACGAGGGCGAAGGTCGCTCCGACCGCCAGGAGGATCACGAAGGTGGCGATGGCGAGGATTCCTCGCCGTGCCGCCGTCGTCATGTGATCACGTTAGTCGATGCCGATGCCGCGTCTTTACCACAGCCGACCCGACCGGGTCAGGTGCTGGGCGCGGCGGGCACCGCGTTGCTAGCGTGCCGACATGACCGTGGCAGAGCGGCTCTCCCCGTCGGCGTCCCCGCGCGCCGCCGCGCGCCTGCCTCCGCTGCGACGATTCATCTCACTGTCGGCGGTGTGCGTCGCCGGTACCGTCGCGATCATCGCGTCGCTGCGTCTTCCGGCGCCCGCGGCGGGCGGCGCCGTCGCCCTCCTGGTCGCGGCTCTCGTGGTGTCGATCGCGGGCTTCCGGGCCCACCACGGTCACGGCCGGGTCGGCGCCGCCAACGCGGTGACCCTCGTGCGTCTCGGGGTCGTCGCGGTGCTCGCCGGCATCCTCTTCGCCGGGGCGACGCAGCCGGTGGCGGTCCTCGCCCTCGGCACGATCGCGCTGTGCCTGGACGGCGTCGACGGATACCTCGCGCGGCGTCAGCGCCTCACCTCTCGCTTCGGTGCGGCGTTCGACATGGAGGTCGACTCGGCGTTCGCGCTCGTCCTGGCTCTGCTGGCGGCCGCCGGACCGGCCGGAGCGTGGGCGGTGCTCCTGGGCGTGCCGCGCTACGCGTTCGGAGCCGCGGCACTGGCCGCCCCCTGGCTGAAGGGGCCGCTGGCCGACCGCGCGAGCCGCAAGGTGGTGTGCGTGCTGCAGCTCGTGGCCCTGCTCGTGCTGCAGGTGCCGTTCCTCCCTGCGCCCGTCGCACTGGCCATGGTCGGGGTGACAGCCGGGCTGCTGCTGTGGTCGTTCGGCAGCGACGTCGTGGCCCTGCGCCGCGCGCGCGTGCCACGGTCGAAAGCTCGTCGGGCGTGACCGACTCGGGGCGGCCCGCCCGTCGGCGCACGCGGTGGATCCGCACCGCGCAGGCCGTCGTCACCGTCGTCCTCCTGGTCCTGCTGTGGCGCGTCGTCGGCGGCCCCGACGTCGCCGACCTGCTGGCCACCGCGCACATCGGATGGCTCGCCCTGGCCGTCGCGCTCCTGATCGCCCACACGATCTTCGCGGCGTGGCGCTGGAAGGTGACCGCAGCGCCCTTGGGCCTGCACCTGTCGGCACGCACGGCTGTCGAGGAGTACTTCCTCGCGCAGCTGATCAATTCCGCCCTCCCCGGCGGCGTGCTCGGAGACGTCGGCCGCGCCGCACGGTCGCGTCACCGGGCGACCCTGCGCGTGGCCGCCGGCGCTGTCGCGGTCGAACGCGGGATCGGGCAGGCGGCACTGGCCGTGGTCCTCGTCGTCGGGGTGGTCGTCACGGCCGCCCTCCCCGGCGGCTTCACCCTCCCGCGGCCGTGGCTGGCCGGCGTCTCGATCGGGATCGCCGGGGCGGTGCTCGTGCTCGTCGCCCTGATCATGACGACACGGGTGCTCGCCCGCCGACACGTCGCGTGGGCCGCCCGAGTCGCGGACGGCATGCACCGCAGCACCACCGGACCGGGCGTGCGGAGCGCTCAGGCCGCCCTGAGCATGGTGGCCGTCGCGTGCCTGCTCGCGGCCTTCTGGTGCTGCACTGCCGCCGTCGGGGCCGCGCTCCCCGTCGGCGCGGTCGCGACACTCGTGCCGCTCGTGCTGCTGTCGATGCTGCTGCCGGTCTCCATCGGAGGCTGGGGGGTGCGCGAGACCGCGGCGGTGGCGCTCCTCCCGGTGGCCGGGATCACGGGCGCGCAGGCCCTCGCCTCGAGCATCGCCTTCGGCGTGGTCGCGCTCGTCGCCACGCTTCCGGGCCTCGCCGCCCTGTGGACGGCTCGGCACGCCGCCGAACCGACGGCATCGGGCCCCGCTTGCGCACCCGAACCGCCGGCGTCGGGCCGCGCCACCGCATCCGCACCCATCCCACGCCCGAACGCACCGCACACCACGCTCTCGGAGGAGCATCCATGAACGATCGACTGATCCTCTCCCGCCGCACCCTCCTCGGGGCCGGGCTCGTCGGCGCCATCGGCATCGTCGGCGCGGCATGCAGCATGCCCGGCACCGGCGGCTCGCCGTCGGCGACGCGCGCGGCGAGCCTGCAGCTGTCGTGGCTGCACTCGGTGCAGTTCGGCGGCAGCTACATCGCGCTCGATCGCGGGTGGTGGCAGGAGTCCGGTCTCGAGGTCGACCTGCTGCAGGGTGGACCGAACGCGCCGGTGGAGCCGCCGGTCGTGGCGGGTACCGCGCTGGTGGGGGTCTCCGCCGCGGACTACACCGCCGCGGCCGTCGCCGAGGGCGCCCCGTTCCGCATCATCGGGGTCGCGATGCAGAAGAACCCCTTCGTGATCGCCTCGCTGCCGGACCGGCCGGTGAACGAGCCGGCCGACATGGCGGGCATGCGCATCGGCATGGCCACCGCCAACACGCCGGTGCTCGAGACGCTGTGCACCCTCAACGACGTCGACATCGAGGCGATCGAGATCGTGCCGACCCAGTACTCCGCTCAACCGCTCCTCGCCGGCGAGGTCGACTGCCTGCTGTGCTGGGAGACCGACCTGCCGGTCGCCATGGCCGTGCAGGGCGTCGACAGCGTCACGATGCTGATGGCCGACTACGGCTACGCCCTGCACTCGCAGACCTACATCGCCACCGAGGACTCCCTCGCCAACCGGCGCGACGACCTCGTGGCCCTCATGAGCGGTGAAGTGCGCGGATGGGAGGCTTACCGCGAAGACACCGACGCCGCCGCCCAGCTCGCCGTGGACATGTTCCCCGACGCGGGGCTCGACCTCGAGACGCAGCGGCTTCAGGCCGAGCGACAGGTGCCGCTGATGTTCTCGGGGACCACCGACGCGAACGGCTTCGGCTGGTGGTCCGACGAGTCCGTCGCGCAGAACATCGAGACCCTTGCCCTCCTCGGGCAGGACGTCGACGCGTCGCTGTGGGACCGATCCGTCCTGGAGCAGGTGCATGGCGCCTGAGACCGCTCCCGGCCCGCGGGTCGAGGTGCGAGGCGCCTCGAAGACGTACCCCGACGGCACCGAGGCGCTCGCACCGCTCGACCTGGTGCTGGAGTCCGGTCGCACGACCGCCCTGGTCGGACCATCCGGATGCGGCAAGTCGACGCTGTTGCGCATGATCGCGGGCCTCGAAACGGCGACCACGGGCGAGGTGCGCATCGACGGCGACCACCCGGCGAGCGTTGCCGCCCGCGGCGAACTGGCCGTGGCGTTCCAGGATCCGTCGCTGCTTCCGTGGCGCACCGTGCGTCGCAACGTCGCCCTCGCCCGCACGCTCGCCGGACGCCGGGCCGATGGAGCCGCGGTCGACGCGATGATCTCCCGGGTCGGACTCGACGGGTTCGAAGACACCCGCCCGGCGTCGCTGTCGGGCGGGATGCGACAGCGCGCCGCGATCGCGCGCGCCCTCGTCGCCGAACCGCGCCTGCTTCTGCTGGACGAGCCGTTCGGCGCGGTCGACGAGATCACCCGCGGCGACCTCGTGTCCGAGCTGCCGCCGCTGTGGCGACGCCGCGGCACGACGACGCTGCTCGTGACGCACTCACTGCGCGAGGCGGTGCGGATCGCCGATCGCGTCGTGGTGCTGAGCCCCCGTCCGGCGCGCATCGTGGCGGACATCCCGGTGCCGCTGCCGCACCCGCGCACCGACGCGATGGCGCACGATCCCGCCTTCGAACGGCTGGTCGACACCGTGGCCGATGCCCTCGCGCGATCGCGCCGGCCCGCACCGGAAGCCGGCGCGCGGCCGTGACCGTGCCGGCAGTCGGCACCCCTGCCCCGACGCGGTACGGCGCGCGTCGAGGCGTCGGGATCGCCGTCGTGCTCGTCGCGGTGCTGCTGGTGTGGGAGGCGTCGGCGCGTGCGCTGAGCGGTGCATACGTGCTGGCGGCGCCGAGCGAGATCGCCGTCACGATGTGGACCGACGCCGACCTGTTGTGGCGCGCGCTGCTCACCACCGGGCGGGCGGCTCTGATCGGATTCGTCCTCGGAAACCTCGCCGCCGTGCTGCTCGCGACGCTGGCGGTGCTCGCACCTTTCACGGAGCGGGTGATCACGGTCGTCGCCCTCGTCGTGTTCTGCCTGCCGCTGGTCGCGACCGGCCCGGTGCTGCGCGTCGTCTTCGGCCCGGGCGACGGGCCGCAGATCGTGCTCGCCGCGCTCGCGGTGTACTACACCACGATGATCCCGCTGCTGGTGGGCGTGCGGGCGGCGCCGTCGACCTGGTTCGACCTGGTGCGCAGCTACGGTCGCGGACGCGCGGCGCAGCTGCGCTACGTGCGCGCCCGGGCCGCCGTCCCCTACCTCGTCGCGGGGCTCCAGATCGCAGCGCCCGCCGCCTTCCTGGGCGCCATGGTGGGCGAATTCACCGGAGCCGCCGGCGGAATGGGTGTGCTGACCCTCCGCGCCTCCCGTGACCTCGACATCGAGTTGACCTGGGCCCTCGCGGTGATCGCGACGGCCGTGTCCGTGATCGCCTACGCCGCGATCGGCGCGCTGGGCCGACGCGTCGACGGCGACAGGCCGCCGCTGATCCTCGCGCCGGCCCGCGCCCCCGCATCCCGTCGCCATCGCACGCGCGACGCGCTCCTGACCGCGGTCGGAGCGGCCGCCGTGCTGCTGGTGCTGTGGTGGGGCGGCATCCACGCGATCGGCCTGAGCCCGTTCCTCGCCCGTACGCCCGCCGACGTCGTCGTGATCCTGTCGGGAACGGCTGACGACGGCGAGGTCGTCGGCGCGCTGGCCGCCGCGATCGGCGAGACCGCGGCGCTCGCCGTGCCGGGGTATCTCGCGGGCCTGGCCGCCGGGGCAGGACTCGCGATCGTGCTCACCCTGGCCCCGCGCGCGGCAGCTGTGTCGATGCCGTTCGCGATCGCCCTGCGCGCCGTGCCGATCGTCACGACCGCTCCCCTGGTCGTGCTGCTGCTCGGCCGCGGTGCGGTCGGGGGCGTCGCCCTGGTGGCGGTCATGGTGTTCTTCCCCACCCTCATCGCGTGCCTCGAGGGCCTGCGTCGAGCCCCCGGCCAGGCGCTCGATGTGCTGCGGTCCTATGCCGCCCCGGCGAGGGTGCAGCTGGTGCGCGTGCGCATCCCCGCGATGCTCCCCGCGTTCTTCGCGGCGGCTCGGATGAGCGTGCCGGCGGCGGTGCTGGCGGTCACGGTGGTCGAGTGGCTCGCGCTGGGCTCCGGGGTGGGGAGCCTCATGGCCCTGGCGGCGTCGCGCTCGGGATACGACCTGCTCGCCGGCGCGGTCGTCGTCGTGACGGCGCTTTCGGCGCTCGGTTACGCCCTCGTGAGCGCCGTGGAGGCGCGCGTGCTGCGCGTGTACGCGCCGGAGCAGGCGACGTGATCGAGGCGGCCTTCGCCGTACCCGGCGACCTGGAGACGGTGACCGGCGGCTACCTCTACGAGAAGCGCCTCCTGCACGGGCTGCGCGACGCGGGAACGCCGACCGAGCTCATCCGGCTCGGCGGCTCCTTCCCCGATCCCACACCCGACGACCACGCACAGGCCGCGGCGGCACTGGCGGCGGTGCCGCCGGATCGTCCGCTGATCGTCGACGGGTTCGTCTTCGGCTCCCTCTCGCCCGAGGCTCTCGCGGCCATCGCCGCCCCGGTCGTCGGGATGGTGCACCATCCGCTCGCCCTCGAGGAGGGTCTCACCGCGGAGCGGCGCCGGTACCTCTTCGAGACCGAGCGGGCCAATCTCCGTCGCGCCGACGCCGTGCTCGTCCCCAGCCCGCACACCCGGCGCATGCTCGTGTCGGAATACGGCGCGGACCCGGAGCGGATCACGGTCGCGCGACCCGGCACCGATCGGCCGACGGGGGTACGCGCGCCGAGTGATCCGCCGCTCGTGCTGTCGGTCGGCATCCAGCACCCCCGCAAGGGACACGACGTGCTGCTGCGCGCCCTCGCACGCGTGACGGATGCGCCCTGGCGCGCCGTGATCGTCGGGTCCGCGTGGGACCCGGCCCACGCCGCCGAGTTGGCGCGTCTGCGCGGCGAACTCGGACTCGAGGGTCGTGTGCGGCTGGCCGGCGCCGTCTCGGATGCCGAGCGCGACGCCCTCGCGCGCGAGGCGGCGGTCTTCGCACTCGCGACACGGTACGAGGGCTACGGACTGGTGTTCGACGAGGCCCTCGCCCGCGGCCTGCCGATCGTGTCGTGCCGCACCGGCGCCGTGCCCGACACGGTGCCCGCCGATGCGGGACTGCTGGTTCCACCCGAGGATCCGGCCGCCTTCGCCGACGCGCTGCGCATCCTGCTCGCCGATCCGGCCCGCCGAGCGGACATGTCCGCGGCCACGGCGCGCGCGGGGCGTGCCCTGCCGTCCTGGCACGACACCGCCCTCACCGCCCAGCGCCTGCTCGCCAGCCTCACCCGCCCCTGACCCCAGCCGCCCCAGGCCCCAGCCGCCGCGGCCTCCGGCGCCTGGCCCCAGCCCCACGCATGCATGTCGGAGGCGGGCCCGAGGCCAGCAGGCAGCCGGGCCGGGCGGGGCTGGGCTGGGCGGGTGGGATGAGGCAGCCGAGGCAGGCCCGAGGCAGCCGGGCGCGGCAGCGGGCGGGCAGGATCAGGCGATGCGGGTGCCGCGCGGCAGACGGCCCGCCGGCGTGCGGGTGCGTGCCCAGGCCCACGCCAGGAGTCCGCCGGCGAGGACGATCTGCAGTCCGAGGCCGACGAACCAGCTCGGCACCGACTGGGTGACGACCTCCTCGGGGGTCTGATAGTCCTGCTCGGTCCATGACAGCGGCGCGCACTCGTCCCACTGAGTCTCCAGCTCGGGCGGTTGCTGCGCGTAGGCGATGCCCGTCTTCAGCTGCGAGAAGACGTCCTGGGGGTTGCCGTTCGCGTCGAACCGGCCGGGCGCGGCGTCGCCGAGGATGACGAACGGGTTGGGCGCGAGCATCCACCAGACCCGATCGAAGCGCGGTGTCTCGGAGGTGTATGTCTCCCACTCACCGCACTCGACGTCTTCGTCGCAGGGATACGCCGCCGTCGAGGACTGCCCCGGCGCGCACGGCGGATCGTCGTTCGGCCCCACCGACGACCAGTCGTAGGTGCGGGTCTGATGCGTCGTCTCGGTGCGGATGGTCGCCCCCGCGAGCGCGAACGCGATCAGCGTGCCGATCACGAGCGCGGCGACGACGAGGTACGCGGTCGCCACCGAGAAGAGCGGACGGGACAGGATGCCGCTCAGGGCCACCCCGATCGCGGCGAGCACGCCGATCTCGACTACGAGAACGGCCAGCGAGATCATGACGGTGATGAGGTCGACACCGCCGGCGAACGTCGCGATCACGAGGAAGGGCACGGACACCGCGACGAAGGCGAGACCGGCGATCCAGGCGGCGAGGAACTTGCCGATGACGATCTCACCCGTGGTGGCGAGGGTCACCTGCACGGGCGCGAGGGTCGCTGCCTCCCGGTCGCCGTTGATCGCATTCCCGCTGAAGGTGGGAGAGACGAGCACGACCAGCAGCAGCGTGAACGCCACGACCGTGGAGTAGATGGCGGCGCCGGGCTCCGGCACCCACTGCCACCCCAGGAACGACAGCACGCTGACGATGACCAGGAGCAGGGCGAAGACGCTCAGCAGCACGTACCACGCAACACTGCGGGTGCGCTGGGTCAGCTCGAGGCGGATGAGCGTGCCGAGCCGCTGGGCGTTCATGCGACATCTCCTTCGTCGCCGTCCGCTTCTTCGTCGCCGTCCGCGCGGTCGGGCGCGGCATCCGCATCGCGGCTCAGCTCGAGGAACGCGCGCTCGAGGTCGCCGTGCGCGGGGGCGAACTCGGCCACCGGCACCCCGGCGCCGACGATGCGGGCGAGGGCCTCGGCTGCCGCCGCCTCCCCCGCGAACGGCACCACGAGCTCTCGACGGTCGAACCCGACGGCGAACGGCTCGATGCCGAGGGCCGCGGCGACCGGCTCGATCGCCTTCTTGGGATCCCCCACGACGCGGATGCGCCAGGGCGTCGTCGCGGTCGAGCCCTCGCGCGGCGGTGCACTCACGGTGCGTCCCTCCACCAGGAACACCGCGTCGTCGGCGATCTCCTCCAGCTCGCTGAGGATGTGGCTGGAGACGAGGACCGTGCGCCCCTCCGCCGCGAACCGACGCAGCAGCACCCGCAGGTGGATCCGAGCCTGCGGGTCCAGGCCCGAGGCCGGCTCGTCCAGGAGCAGCACCGGAGGGTCGTGCACCAGGGCGCGTGCGAGGCCGAGCCGCTGCTTCTGCCCCCGCGACAGCACACGCGCCGGAGCGTCGGCGAGCGCGGCGAGGTCGACCTCGTGGATCAGGTGCTCCGCGCGGGCGGCGGCCGCATCCGCCGGCATCCCGTACAGCCGGGCGGTGACGATGAGGGTCTCCCGCGAGGTCAGGCTTCCCCACGCGCCGAGGGCGTCCGGCATCCATCCGAGCCGACCGCGAACGGCCTGCGCATCGACGGCGGGGTCGAGGCCGGCGATGCGGATGGAGCCGGCGTCGGGCGCCAAGAGCGAGGCGAGCATGAGCAGCAGCGTCGTCTTCCCCGATCCGTTCGGACCGACGAGCGCCGTCACCCGCCCCGGAGCGGCCGTGAAGCCGGCGTCGCGCACGGCTTGCACGGTGCCGAACGAGCGGCGCAGATCGGACACGACGATGCCGCCGGCATCATCCTGATGCGTTTCCCCCATGACCAGCACCCTACGCATCCGTCACCCGCCCGGTCGGAGAATCTGCCCGATGTCGGAGGATGCGGCCGGAAACCTCCGACATCGGCGCGATTCTCCGACATCGGCCGCGGGGTGGGGCGGTCAGGCGCGGAAGACCTCGACGCCGAGGTCGGGATGGTCGACGAAGACGCCGTCGACGCCGGCGTCGCGCAGCAGAGTCCACTCCGCACGCCAGTCGCCGTGCGCGGCGCGACCGCCGCCGGTACGGAACCGCCGGGTGAGAAAGACGTTCTCGGGGCGGCACGTCCACGTGAAGACCGACAGGCCCCGGGCGTGGGCGTCGACGACGACGCGGGGTCGGTTCAGCGCAGGCCCGACGGAACCGGCGGCGAGCCCGAGCGCGTTGGACGCGAGCAGCATCCGCTTGTGCACGCTGATGCCGTCGACGGCCCCGACGAGGCGATCGAGTCCCTTCGGTTCGGCGAAGGAAGCGTAGGTGGGCGCTGCCGACACGTCGCGCGCCACGAGATCGGCGGGCTTGCCGGATGCATCGAGCAGTAGCACGGATGCCGCCGCCAGTCCCCGCTCGCGGAGGTCGGTCAGCACGGTCGGCTCGAAAGACTCGACGGTGAGCGGCGGCGCCCCCTCGGTCCATCCCGCCGCGGCGAGTTCGGCGACCAGGAGGGATGCGACATCCCACCCGAGCGAGGCGAAGTACGTCGCATGCTTGATCTCGAGCACGACACCGACGCGCCCACCGCCGCGTTCGCGCACGAGATCGAGCACGTCACGCAGGCGCAGCACCGGTTCACCGTCGTCGTACCCCGCACTGTCGGGCCGGAGATCGGGGAGTCGCTCACGACAGCGGATGGTCGACAGCTCATCCCAGGTGAAGTCCTCGACGAACCATCCGGTCCACGCCACACCGTCGATCGTCTTGGTGGTTCGCCGATCGGCGAACTCGCGCCGCTGCGCCACGTCGGTGGTTCCGGAGATCTCGTTCTCGTGCCGCACGACGAGCACGCCGTCGCGCGTGACGACGACGTCGGGCTCGACCGCGTCGACACCCTGCGCGAGCGCGAGCTCGTACGACGACCGCGAGTGTTCCGGGCGATAGCCGGGCGCGCCGCGGTGGCCGATCACGAGGGGATGGGTCACGGGATCAGGCTACGCGTGCCCGGGACGCGCCCGCGGACGAGGCCCGGGAGGGGCATCCGTTCATAGTCCTCTCACAGCCGCCCTCTGCCGCGGAATAGCGCGGTTCCGTTAGTGTTGGATAACAGCACGATGCTGTGAAACCCCGCGACTTTGGAGTGTGAGAGCAGTGGCCCTCAACAACCCCGCATTCAACAACCCGGCGTTCCAGGACCCGCGAGCCGTGCAGAGCTACCCGGGAGGTGCGAACGCGGCGAACCTCGGCGGCTCGACGCAGTTCGCCACCGCGCAGCGTGCCGGCACCGACGCCGCCGCGCAGGCGAACCTCGAGGGCATGTACTCCGCCCCGTCTGCCGGTTCCACCGACACCGGCCGCATGACGATCGAAGACACGGTCGCCAAGACCATCGGCTTGTTCGCGATCCTGGTGGTCGGCGCTGTGGTCGGCTGGATCTGGACGATGTCTCCGGTCACCGCGCAGAACCCCAACCCGACCGTGCTGCCGATGATCGTCGGCGGGCTCGTCGGATTCGTGCTGTCGCTCGTGGTGATCTTCACCTCGCGCAAGAAGGTGCGGCCGGGCCTGATCTTCGCCTACGCCGCGGCCGAGGGACTGTTCGTCGGCGGCATCTCGGCCTTCTTCGAGTTCATCTGGCCCGGGATCGTCACGCAGGCGACCCTCGCCACCCTCGTCGTCGTCGGCGTCACGCTGGCCCTGTTCGCCAGCGGCAAGATCCGCGCCTCCAAGCGCGCCACCAAGATCTTCCTCATCGCGATGGTCGGCTACCTCGTCTTCTCGCTCGTCAACGTCGGCCTCATGCTGTTCGGCGTCACCGACAACGCGTTCGGCCTGCGCAGCGAGACGATCTTCGGCATCCCGCTCGGCCTCATCCTCGGTGTGCTCGTGGTGATCATGGCGGCGTACTCCCTGGTGCTCGACTTCGACCAGATCCAGCAGGGCGTGCGCAACGGCGTCCCCCGTCAGATGGGCTGGCTGGGAGGCTTCGGCATCATGGTCACCGTCGTGTGGCTGTACGTCGAGATCCTCCGCATGATCGCGATCATCCGCGGCAGCAACTGACCCGCGCACGCACACGAAGGGCCGTCCCCACCGGGGCGGCCCTTCGTCGTCCACCCCTCGGTCCTCCTCCTCCCCGCCCTCCTCCTCCTTCCCGCCCTCCTCCTCCTCCTTCCCGCCCTCCTTCTCCTCCTCCCCGCCCTCCTTCTCCTCCTCCTCCACCGGTCCTAACTCAGGCTGCGCCAGGCGAGGACCGCCGAGTCGACGCCGATTCCGCACGCCGGCATGCGCCGAGCCTGAGTTAGGGCACACCGCGGCCGCCAGCGGCCGCCAGCGGCCGCCCCGGCAAGCCAGCCTCACCCGCCCCGGCAAGACGGCCTCACCGGGCGCCCGAACCCCGACAAGCCGGCCTCACCCGCCCCCCGGCACCTGAACCCGGCGCGCCTGCCTCACCCGCCCCCGGCACCTGAACCGGGCGCCCGCCCCAGCAAGACGGCCTCACCCGCCCCCACGTGCCCGAACCACGGCGCACGGCGCCTACCTCGCCCGCCGCCTACGTGCCCGAACTCAGGCTGAGAGAGAAGACGGCACCGGTGGGAGAGGGAATCCAGGGCCTCGCCTGCGCACCGAGCCTGAGTTAGGACACGGGGCAGGCCGGGCTGCAGCAGGCGCGTGGGCAGAGGTACGCGCGTGGGCACAGGCGGGGGCGGGAGGCAAGCGGTGGCCGCGGCGAGGCGGGCCGAGTAGCGTCCGGCGTATGACACCCGCGAAGAGCCCGGCCGAGGTGATCGACGTCGACGGCACCGACGTGCGGATCACGAGCCCCGACAAGGTGGTCTTCCCGCAAGCCGGCCTGACGAAGATCGACATCGTGCGGTACTACCTCGCCGTCGCCGACGGCGCTCTGCGGGGCGCGGCCGGACGCCCGATGGTGCTCAAGCGCTTCCCCCGCGGCATCGACGTCGAACCCTTCTTCCAGAAGCGCGTGCCCGAGAACCACCCGCTGTTCATCGACACCGCCACGCTCCACTACGCCCGCGGAACCTCGGCTGAGGAGGCCGTGATCCGGGATGCGGCCGGGCTCGCCTGGGTTGCGAACCTCGGATGCCTCGACCTCAACCCCCACCCCGTGCGGGCCGAAGACCTCGACCATCCCGATGAGCTCCGCATCGATCTGGACCCCATGCCGGGGGTGGAATGGGCGCAGATCGTGGATGTCGCCTTCGTCGCCCGCGACGTGCTCGACGACGTGGGCCTGGCCGGCTGGCCCAAGACGAGCGGCTCCCGCGGGATGCACATCCTCGTTCGCATCACGCCCTCGTGGGACTACGCCGCGGTTCGCCGGGCCGCCGAGACGATCGCCCGCGAGGTCGAGAACCGGGCGCCCGGCCTGGCGACGGCTCGCTGGTGGAAGGAGGAGCGCGGCGAGAGCGTCTTCGTCGACTTCAACCAGAACGCCAAGGACCGTACGGTCGCCTCCGCGTACTCGATCCGGCCGGTTCCGGATGCGCGCGTGTCGACGCCGCTGCACTGGGACGAGGTGCGGGAACGTCGCCCGGCCGAGTTCACCGCCCGCACCGTGCCCGAGCGTTTCGCGCAGATCGGCGACCCGCACGACGGCATCGACGCCGCCGCCGGGGACCTCACCGCCCTGCTGCGACTCGCCGATGACCTGGGTCCCGCGGAGAAACCGCCGCGGCGCACCGACGGTTCCGGACGGCGGGCATCGACGATGCCGCTCATCGAGGTGGCCCGCACGAAGACCAAGCCCGAGGCGCAGGATGCGCTCGAGACGTGGCGATCATCACACCCCGCCGCGGCCGCCCAGCTGCACCCGGCAGACGTGCTCATCGACGGGATGCGCGGCTCGAGTTCGCTCTGGTACCGCGTCCGGGTGAACCTGCAGCACGTCGACGAGGCCGATCGACCCCCGCAGGAGGAACTGATCGCCACGTATGACCCATGGGCCGGGCGCAACAACAGCCCGAGCCCTTGAACCGGCAGCGCGGGAGCGAGATGCTGGAAGCACCCACCGGGAAAGGAGCAGAAACATGACTTCCGCCCCGCACCACCTCAGCACCGCCGAGTGCTGGACGCGCATCGAGGGCGAGAGCGTCGGGAGGCTCGCGATCATCCGCGACGACGGCGGCCCCGACCTCTTCCCCGTCAACATCGCCGCGCACGAAGGCGCGGTCTACTTCCGCACCGCCTCGGACACGAAGGTGGTGCGCCTGACGACGCACCCGGCCTCAGCCTTCGAAGTCGACGGTCACGACGATGACGGCTGGTGGAGCGTCGTGCTGCGCGGTCGAGCCGAACGGGTCGGCGACGCGACGGAGATCGAGCGCAGCGGCGTCTCGCGCCTGCTGACGGCCAGTCCGCGCTACAAGCCGCACGTGTTCCGCCTGACGCCGGTGACGATCACGGGCCGACGATTCGCCGACCGCGACGTCGTGAGAGCGCCCTCCCGCACGATGGTGGTCGACGAGGAGACGGGTGCACCGGCGGAGAGCCAGGTGCCACAGCACCCGCACGAGCGGCACGAGCGCCCCACGACCATCCCCTCTCACCGGCCGTGGCGCGACAGCTCATGAGGCCGTCGCCCACCGCGGCTCTGTCACGGGGCGACACACTCTTCGCCCCGCTCTCCGCCGACGCTAACGTGGCGGTATCGCGGCGATCCGGGCGGTCCCGGGCGACGGTTCATACCCGATCGCGTTGCGGGTTCGACTCCCGCCGTCGCGTCTGAAGCCGTCTCGGGAGATCTCGATACGTCGGCTTCGCCGCCTACTCGATCGGAGTCGCAGGAGCCTCAACGCCGCTTTGCGGCAGTGACCCGCCTCGACTCACTCCCACTCGGCCGCTGGCGCGACCGAGTGCCACCGCATCCGTCTCGAGTGGGAGCTCACTCCCACTCGATGGTCCCCGGCGGCTTGGACGTCACATCCAGCACCACGCGGTTGATCTCGCACACCTCGTTCGTGATGCGGTTGGAGATCTTCGACAGCACGTCGTAGGGCAGGCGGGTCCAGTCGGCGGTCATCGCGTCTTCGCTCGAGACCGGTCGCAGCACGATCGGATGCCCGTACGTGCGGCCGTCTCCCTGCACGCCGACCGAGCGCACGTCGGCCAGGAGCACCACCGGGCACTGCCAGATCTCCCCGTCGAGCCCCGCCTTCGTCAGCTCCTCGCGGGCGATGGCGTCGGCGTCACGCAGGATCTCGAGGCGGTCAGCGGTGACCTCACCCACGATGCGGATGCCGAGGCCGGGCCCCGGAAACGGCTGGCGGGCGACGATGACCTCGGGCAGCCCGAGCTCGCGTCCGATCGCACGCACCTCATCCTTGAACAGGGTGCGCAACGGTTCGACGAGCTCGAACTGCAGGTCTTCGGGAAGCCCGCCGACGTTGTGGTGACTCTTGATGTTGGCCGTGCCCGTGCCCCCGCCGGACTCGACGACGTCGGGATAGAGCGTGCCCTGCACGAGGAAGCGGATGGGCTCGCCGTCGGCAGCCGCCTCGGCGACGAGGTCGGCCTGCGCCTTCTCGAACGAGCGGATGAACTCGCGCCCGATGATCTTGCGCTTCTCCTCCGGGTCGCTCACGCCCTCGAGCGCACGCAGGAACTGCTCACGAGCGTCGACGGTCACGAGACGCACACCGGTGGAGGCCACGTAATCCTGCTCGACCTGCTCGCGCTCGCCCTTGCGCAGGAGCCCGTGGTCGACGAAGACGGCGACGAGCTGGTCCCCGACCGCCTCGTGCACGAGAGCCGTCGACACGGCTGAGTCCACGCCGCCCGACAGCGCCGACAGCACGCGGCCGGTGCCGACCTGCGCGCGGATCTTCTCGACCTGCTCGGCGATGACGTTGCCGCTGTTCCAGTCGGCGGGAAGGCCGGCCGCCTTGTGCAGGAAGTTCTCCAGCACCGCCTGGCCGTGGTCGGAGTGCTTGACCTCGGGATGCCACTGCACGCCGTACATGCGGCGCTCGTCGTTGCCGAAGGCGGCCACGGGGGTGGCATCGGTGGAGGCGAGCACGTCGAAGCCTTCGGGCGCACGGGAGACCTGGTCGCCATGGCTCATCCACACGTTCTGCGAGGCCGGCTGGCCGCCCAGTAGAACGCCGCCGTCGCCGAAGAGCGCCGCATCCGTCGCGCCGTACTCGCGCAGGCCCGTGTTCGCAACCTCGCCGCCGAGCGTGCGGGCCATCACCTGGAATCCGTAGCAGATGCCGAGCGTCGGAACCCCGAGGTCGAACACGCCGGCATCGAGCGAGGGCGCGCCCTCCTCGTACACCGACGAGGGACCGCCGGAGAGGATGATGCCGAGCGGCTCGCGCGCGGCGATCTCCTCGGCCGTGGCGGTGTGCGGGACGATCTCGCTGTAGACGCCGGCCTCGCGCACGCGGCGGGCGATGAGCTGGGCGTACTGGGCACCGAAGTCGACGACGAGCACCGGGCGGAACTCGGTGTCACCCTCGATCGACGGGCTCGTGTCGGCGCCGTCGAACGTATCGGTGCGATCGATGTGGTCGGGGGATTCTGTCACCGGTGGTTCTCCGTCGGAATCTCGTGGGTCAGCGTCGAGTGCGCGGCATGGGTGTGGAGCTCGTCGTCTTCACGCTGTCGCAGGTAGGCCCTCACCTCGCGCGCGACGCGGGCCTCCATGAAGAACGACAGCAGCGGCACGATGCCGCCGAGGGCCAGCACGATGAAACGGCCGAAGCGCCAGCGCATGAGGCTCCAGATGCGGAAGCACGCGAACAGGTACACGACGTAGAACCAGCCGTGCGCCACGAGGATGAACAGGGAGATGTTCAGCCCGTCGCCGGTGGAGACCATCTCGCAGTCGTTGGTCATCGGCGCGAACAGCGACCACCACTGGCAATCGGCACCGGGGATGACCGTCGCGAACCACAGCGCTCCGCCGGACCCGCCGGCGAACAGCTCGACGTGCAGCGGCGTGTACTTGAGGATCATCTCGGCGACCAGCAGCAGCAGGCCGACACCGGTGATGATCGACGCCACCTGGTAAAACTTCAGAGCGCCGCGGATCGCCGGGAACGAGGAGAGCTTCGGGGCGCGCGGCATGCATCGATTCTAGTCGGCGCCTCAGACACCCCGTTCCGCGCTACGCAGCCGCGGCATCCTCGAGGTCTTCGACCTCCTTCTCCCACGCATCGCGCGCCAGGCGGTACCACATGTAGAACGCGAAGCCCGCGAAGATCGCCCATTCGGCGGCGTAGAAGATGTTGAGCCAGTTCACACCGGATCCCTGATCGGGCGGGCGCGTGGTGATCTGCTGCAGGGGCTCGGATGCCGTCTCCGACACCAGGTACGGACGGTACACGTCGATGCCGTCCGCGTCGCTCCACCGGCTGAGAAGCGCGGCCGGCGACATGCGGGTGAGGGTGAGGGGATCCGCGCTCTGCGGCGGCGGGACGGGCCCCTCGTCGGAGATGAGCCGGCCGGTGAGTGCGAGCGCCGCGGCATCGTTCGGTCGTTCAGCCGCATCCTCGGACAGCTGCTCTGCGGCGGCGAGCGCCTCCTCCTCGGTGGCCGCCCACCCGACGGCGACCGCCAGCGACGTCGGCGCCTCGGCGGTCGCGACGCGGAACTGACCCGTCACCCAGTAGCCCTCCACACCGTCGTTGTAGCGCGAGGAGACGACGATGTAGTCGTCGGGGACGAACGCGCCGGTCACGGTCACCCGCTGCCCGACGAGCGGCTCGGGCAGGTACTCCCCCGGCTGCACGACGTCGTCGATGGGCTGCACCTGCTCGGTGACACCCTCGGGGAGCGGCTGCATGTCGACCGCGCGGGAGAGCTGCCACTGTCCGAGCCACGCGAACACGCCCGCCACCACCAGGCACAGGGCCAGCACGCCGAGCCAGCGCGGGCGCAGCATGACCTCGCGCAGCGTCGGCGGGAAGACCTCCGGTGGTGCCGGGTGCGGGTCGGCGGTGGTCATCCGGCCTGATACGGCGCCACGACGACCTCGCAGCGCTGGAATTCCTTCAGGTCTGAGTACCCGGTCGTGGCCATCGACTTCTTCAAGGCGCCGATGAGGTTGACCGTGCCGTCGGCGACCGGAGCCGGACCGTACAGCACCGACTCGAGGTCGGCGAGCTGGTTCACGGCCACGCGGCGTCCGCGGGGCAGCTTCGGGTGATGCGCCTCCGGGCCCCAGTGGTACCCGAGGCCGGGGGCATCGGTCGCGCGCGCGAGAGCGACGCCGAGCATGACCGCATCCGCCCCCATCGCGAGAGCCTTGACGAGGTCGCCCGAGGTTCCCACCCCGCCGTCGGCGATCACGTGCACGTAGCGGCCGCCGGACTCGTCGAGATAGTCGCGACGGGCGCCGGCGACGTCGGCGAGCGCCGTGGCCATGGGTGCGTGGATGCCGAGGGTGGCGCGGGTGGACGAGCTCGCGCCCCCGCCGAAGCCCACGAGCACACCGGCGGCGCCGGTGCGCATCAGGTGGAGGGCGGCGGTGTACGTCGCCGCACCGCCGACGATGACCGGCACGTCGAGGTCGTAGATGAACTTCTTCAGGTTCAGCGGCGCCGCCACCGATGACACGTGCTCGGCCGAGACGGTGGTGCCGCGGATGACGAAGAGGTCGACCCCGGCCGCGACGACGGTCTCGTAGAGCTCCTGCGTGCGCTGCGGCGTGAGGGAACCGGCGACGGTCACACCGGCCGCGCGGATCTCGGAGAGTCGATCCCGCACCAGTTCCGGCTGGATCGGTGCGGCATACAGCTCCTGCATGCGACGGGTCGCCTGGTCGTCCGGCAGCGACGCGATCTCGGCGAGGAGCGGCTCGGGGTCGTCGTAGCGAGTCCACAGCCCCTCGAGGTCGAGCACGCCGAGTCCGCCGAGCTGGCCGAGCATGATCGCGGTCTTGGGGCTCACCACCGAGTCCATCGGCGCGCCGATGACGGGGATGTCGAAGGAGAACGCGTCGATGGTCCACGCGGTCGAGACGTCCTCCGGGTTGCGCGTGCGGCGCGAGGGGACGACGGCGAGGTCGTCGAACGTAAACGCGCGGCGGGCCCGCTTGGCGCGGCCGATCTCGATCTCCATGCTCACCGGGCCAGCCTACCCGCCCGCCCGCCGCATCCCTCTGCCCCCGGCGCCTTTGCCGCCTCGGCCGGCGCTGCCGCATCCAGCCGCCGGGCATCCCTGCCCCGCGCCCGCCGCACCCCCCGCCGCCCGCCCGCCGCATCCGGCCGCCGGGCGCATCCCCTCCCCCGCCGATGTCGGAGAAACGGGCCGATGTCGGAGGATTCGCCGCGAATCGTCCGACATCGACGCGATTCTCCGACGATGCGGCGGCAGAGAATGTCGCGGCAGACGCGGGCGGTCAGGCGCCGCGGGCGGGGCAGACGCGGGCGGGTCAGGCGGCCGAGTAGCGCCCGGAGGCCTCGGCGCGGGCGCGCTTCTTCGCCGCCTCCTCGTCGCGGTTCTTCGGCGGCGCGCTGGTCACGAGGTCGTCCAGCAGGTGCTGCGTGGCATGAGCGATGTCGGCGACGGCACGGTCGAATGCATCGCGGTTCGCCTGCGACGGCTTCGTCGTCCCGGCGATCTTGCGCACGTACTGCAGCGCCGCGGCGTGCACCTCGTCGCTCGTCGCCGCGGGCTCGAAGTTGTGGAGCGTGTGGATGTTCCGGCACATGCCGCCGACTGTACGCCGCTGTCGCCCCGGCGGAACGTCGGAGCATCGGTCCGATGTCGGAGGATCCTGCGCAAATCGTCCGACATCGGCGCGACTCTCCGACCTCGGCGCCGCGCGGCGCGGGCTCCGGGCCTCGCGGCGCGGCGCCGCAAGCGCGCGAGGTCAGCGCTTGTAGTTGGGCGCCTCGACGACGATCTGCACGTCGTGCGGGTGCGACTCCTTCAGCCCCGCAGAGGTGATGCGCACGAACTTCCCCTTGGCCTTCAGCTCGTCGATCGTGCGCGCGCCGACGTAGAACATCGACTGACGGAGGCCGCCGACCAGCTGGTAGGCGACCGCGGAGACGGGGCCGCGGTAGGCCACCTGCCCCTCGATCCCCTCCGGGATCAGCTTGTCGTCGTTGGGCACATCGGCCTGGAAGTAGCGATCCTTCGAGTACGACGTCTTCTTGCCGCGCGTCTGCAGGGCGCCGAGGGAACCCATCCCGCGATAGAGCTTGAACTGCTTGCCGCCCTGGAAGACGACCTCGCCCGGCGACTCGTCGGTTCCGGCCAGGAGCGATCCGATCATGACGCTCTCGGCACCCGCGACGAGGGCCTTGGCGATGTCGCCGGAGTACTGCAGGCCGCCGTCGGCGATGACCGGGATGCCTGCCTCACGCGCCGCCAGCCAGGCCTCGTAGATCGCCGTCACCTGGGGCACGCCGACGCCGGCGACGATGCGCGTGGTGCAGATGGACCCCGGGCCGACACCGACCTTCACCGCGTCGACGCCCGCGTCGATGAGTGCCTGCGCACCCTCGCGGGTCGCGACGTTTCCGCCGATGACGTCGATGTGGTCGAACGACCGATCGCCCTTGATGCGCCGCACCATCTCGATCACGCCCGCCGACTGCCCGTTGGCGGTGTCGACCACGACGACGTCGACACCCGCGTCGCGGAGGGCCTCGGCGCGCTCCCACGCATCCCCGAAGAAGCCGATCGCGGCACCGACGCGCAGGCGGCCGTGCTCGTCCTTGGTCGCCAGCGGATACTTCTCGCTCTTGTCGAAGTCCTTGATGGTGATGAGGCCGGCGAGCTTGCCCTCGTCGTCGATGAGCGGCAGCTTCTCGACGCGGTGCTCGGCGAACAGGGCGATGACCTCGTTCGCGCCGATGCCCACGTTCCCGGTGACCAGGCCCTCGCTCGTCATGACGTCTTTCACGAGAGTGGTCTGACGCTCGAAGCCCGACACGAAGCGCATGTCGCGGTTGGTCACGATACCCACCAGACGCCCCTCGGCGTCGACGACCGGCAGACCCGAGATGCGGTACTGCGCGCACAGCCCGTCGACCTCTTCGATCGTGGCCTCGGGCGTTGTCGTGATCGGGTCGGTGATCATTCCCGACTCGCTGCGCTTGACGCGGTCGACCATTGCCGCCTGGTCGGCGATCGACAGATTCCGGTGGATGATCCCGATGCCGCCCTCCCGCGCGATCGCGATCGCGAGGCGCGTCTCGGTGACGGTGTCCATCGCGGCGGAGATGAGCGGGGTGGCCACGGTGATGCGGCGAGTGACCCGGCTGGAGGTGTCCGCCTCGCTCGGGATGACGTCGGTGTGTCCCGGCAGCAGCAGGACGTCGTCGTAGGTCAGTCCGACGAAGCCGAAGGGGTCGTGGTGCTCCATGGGTCCTCCTGCGCCCGTCGCCGTCGGGCGCGTGCAGATCGGGGTGACGGCGTGTCGATCCGAGAATTCTCGACTCGTCGATTCTAAGGCGCGCGCGCCGCGTCGCATTCCCGGCACCCCTATGGGGTGGAGCGCTCGATCCGGGCGCCGCGCGGGAGCGCTTCCGCCGTTCGAGATCAAAACGAGATGCAGGCCACGAATGTGTCGTTGGCCCGAAACAACGACGACACATTACGCTCGTACCGTCGATCATCACGGCCGATGCGACCTGAGCTCGGCGCGCTGGTGTGCCGAGCTGGGAGGTTCAGTGAGTCCTTCGACCACGATCGCGACACCTCGATCGCGCCTACGGGCGCTATCGGTCGTCATCGGCCTGATGCTGGCGCTGCTGGGCGTCTTCGCCGCGTCCGCGCCGGCGAGCGCCGCGGAGGGCGACCCCTACCGCATCAGCGGGAACGTCCAGCTGGACGGCGAGCCCCTGCCCGGCATCATCCTCGTCATCGACGGCCCCGGCGGCGCGCAGGAGGTGGAGACGGACGAGAACGGCCAGTGGAGCGTTCAGGTCCCCGAGCGCGGTGACGAGAACGAATACACCGTCACCCTCGACGAGAACTCCCTCCCCGAGGGCATCGCGGTCGTCGACCCGGAGGACGACACCCCGAACGTGCTCGAGGTGGTCGTGGGCCCCGGCGGGTTCGCGGCGGTCAACTTCTTCATCGGAGAGGGCGAGCGCAACGTCACCTCCTTCTTCGACCAGCTGGTGCAGCGCGTCGTGCAGGGGATCAGCTTCGGCCTGATGCTCGCCCTTGCCGCCGTGGGCCTCACCCTCGTCTACGGCACGACCGGCATCTCGAACTTCGCCCACGGCGAGATGGTGACCTTCGGCGCCATCGTCGCCTTCGTGCTGGTCGGTCCTGCGAGCCTCGCCCTCCCGTGGTGGCTGGGCTATCCCCTCGCGGTGGTGCTGAGCGCGGCTCTGGGACTGGTGATGGATGCGGCGCTGTGGCGACCGCTCCGCAGACGCCGGGTCGGGGTGGTGCAGCTGATGATCGTCAGCATCGGCCTCTCCCTCGCCCTGCGCTATACCTTCCAGTTCTTCATCGGCGGCGGCACCGCACAGCTCCCGGGCGCCTCGGCCCCCAAGATCCCGCTGTTCGGCGCGGTGCAGATGAGCGTGATCGACATGGCGTCGATCGTCATCTCCATCGTCGTGATCGTCATCTTCGCCTTCTGGCTCACCCGCTCGCGGATCGGAAAGGCGACCCGGGCGATCTCCGACAACCCGTCTCTGGCGGCCGCATCCGGCATCGACGTCGACTACGTCGTGCGCGTGGTGTGGGTGCTCGCCGGAGCGCTCGCGGGCCTCGCCGGCATCCTCTACGCGTACTACCGCCCCGGAATCCGCTGGGACATGGGTGCGCAGCTGCTGCTGCTGATGTTCGCGGCGGTCGTCCTCGGCGGCCTCGGCACGGCATACGGCGCCCTCATCGGCGCGCTGATCGTCGGCATCGTCGTGGAGGCGTCGAGCCTGTGGATCCCGGCGGACCTCAAGTTCGCCAGCGGACTGTTCATCCTGATCGTGATCCTGTTGTTCCGACCACAGGGCATCCTCGGTCGACGCGAGAGAATAGGTTAGGCGCAGACCATGGACTGGCTTCAGATCCTCTCCAACTCGGCAAGCTCGATCCTGAGCCCCGCCACGATCGGCTACGCCCTCGCGGCGCTCGGTCTGGCGATGCACTTCGGCTACGGCGGCCTGATCAACATGGGCATCGCCGGCTTCATGGCCATCGGTGCCTACGGCTACGCGATCTCCGTCCTCACCTTCGGGCTCCCGTGGTGGCTCGCGGCGATCCTGGGGCTGGTGGCCGCGGCGATCTTCGCGCTCATCCTCGGTATTCCGACCCTCCGGCTGAGAGGCGACTACCTCGCGATCGTCACGATCGCGGCGGCCGAGGTCGTGCGACTGCTGTTCCTCACGACCGCCTTCGACGACGTCACCGGCTCGGCCGACGGACTGAGCGGCTATCACGCGAGCTTCCGGGCATCGAACCCGATCCCCGACGGCACGTACGGCTTCGGCCCGTGGATGTACAACGAGACCCAGTGGTGGGTGCGCATCATGGGGCTGCTCACCCTCGCGTTCGCGGTGCTGGTGGTGTGGATGCTGACCCACAGCCCCTGGGGTCGCGCACTCAAGGGCATCCGCGAAGACGAGGACGCCGTGCGCTCGCTCGGCAAGAACGTCTTCGCCTACAAGATGCAGACCCTCGTGCTCGGTGGCGTGATCGCCGCCGCGGGAGGCATCGTCTACGCCCTGCCGGCGGCCATCAGCCCCGGCGTGTACGTGACGTCGCTGACGTTCTTCGTATGGACCGCGCTCCTGCTCGGTGGCGCCGCCACCGTGTTCGGTCCGCTCCTCGGGTCGCTCATCTTCTGGGTGCTGCAGACCTTCCTCTCCAACGTCCTTCCCGCGATGGCCTCGGCCGGTCTGCTGTTCGGCATGTCGGCCATCCAGGCGGCGACGCTGCGATTCATCCTCGTGGGCGTGGCCCTGATGCTGCTGGTGATCTTCATGCCGCAGGGCCTGCTCGGCAACAAGAAGGAGCTGACCTTTGTCAAGTGATACGCCGGCAGGCGCCGAGCCGCCCACGATGACCTCTCCCACGCCGCGCCCCAAGACAACGGGCCTGCACAAGGGCGACGCCGCACCGGGCTGCGCCAAGGTCGACCCGATCATCGTCGCCGACAACGTGCGCCGATCCTTCGGCGGCGTGCACGCCGTCGACGTCGACCACCTCGAGGTGCCGCGCGGGGCGATCACCGCCCTCATCGGCCCGAACGGTGCCGGAAAGACCACGCTGTTCAACCTGCTCACCGGATTCGACAAGCCCGACGAGGGCACGTGGAGCTTCGACGGACGCGATCTCGCGGGCGTTCCCGCCTACAAGGTGGCCCGGATGGGTCTCGTGCGCACCTTCCAGCTGACGAAGGCCCTGGGCCTGCTCACGGTGCTCGACAACATGAAGCTCGGCGCGACCGGCCAGCGGGGCGAGAGCTTCTGGGGCGGTCTGTTCCCGCCGCTCTGGCGCAAGCAGGACAAAGACATCGAGACCCGCGCGATGGGCATCCTGCAGAAGTTCAAGCTCGACACCAAATCGGCCGACTTCGCCGCGAGCCTCTCGGGAGGTCAGCGCAAGCTGCTCGAGATGGCGCGTTCGCTCATGACCGATCCGACGCTCGTCATGCTCGACGAGCCGATGGCCGGCGTCAACCCGGCGCTCACGCAGTCGCTGCTGGACCACATCCTCGACCTGAAGGACGAGGGGATGACGGTCCTCTTCGTCGAGCACGACATGCACATGGTGCGTCACATCGCCGACTGGGTCGTCGTGATGGCCGAGGGCAAGATCGTGGCCGAGGGCGATCCGCACTCCGTGATGCGGGACCCGGCCGTGATCGACGCCTACCTCGGCGCCCACCAGGACGTCGACCTGGGTGAGGTCACCGGCCGCATCCCGGTGCAGGGCGAGGCGGCATCGGCCTCCGGCCTGTCCAAGGCCGACATCGAGGCCGAAGCGGAAGCCGAGCTCGAGGCCGAGGAAGCCCCGAAGCGGCACCACCACGAGGAGGACGAGCGATGAGCACCGCCACGACCACCGGCACCACCGTCGTCTCCGTCGAAGACGTGCACGCCGGCTACCTGCCGGGCGTCAACATCCTCAACGGCTGCAACCTCGTCGCACACCAGGGCGAGCTGATCGGCATCATCGGACCCAACGGCGCTGGCAAGTCCACCCTTCTGAAGGCGATCTTCGGTCAGGTGAACGTGCGCAGCGGCACGGTCACTCTCGAGGGCGACGACATCACGGGTCTGAAGGCGAACAAGCTCGTCGCCCGGGGCGTGGGCTTCATCCCGCAGACGAACAACGTCTTCCCCTCCCTGACGATCGAGGAGAACCTGCAGATGGGCCTGTACCAGCGCCCGTCGGTCTACGCCGAACGGCTCGAGTTCGTCACGGGGATCTTCGCCGAACTCGGCAAGCGGCTCAAGCAGCGCGCCGGGTCGCTCTCGGGCGGCGAGCGCCAGATGGTGGCGATGAGCCGCGCACTCATGATGGACCCCAAAGTGCTGCTGCTCGACGAGCCGTCCGCCGGTCTCTCGCCTGTGCGGCAGGACGAGGCGTTCATCCGCGTCTCCGAGATCAACAAGGCCGGGGTGACGTGCATCATGGTCGAGCAGAACGCGCGCCGCTGTCTGCAGATCTGCGATCGCGGCTACGTGCTCGACCAGGGCCGTGACGCCTACACCGGCTCCGGCCGCGAGCTGCTGAACGACCCCAAGGTGACGGAGCTCTACCTGGGCACGCTCGGCGCCTGACGCGCGCCCGCCGAAGGCGTATCGTCGGCGCCATGAGCGATGACGCACGCGTGGACCTCGGCGAGTTCTCCCTGAGCCTGGCCGTGAGGGATCTGGCCGTGTCGACGGCCTTCTACGAGCGCCTCGGCTTCGAGGCGTTCGGCGGCGATGCCGCGTCGGGGTGGCGGATGCTGCGCAACGGCACGACGGTGATCGGGCTGTTCCAAGGCATGTTCGACCGGAACATCCTCACCTTCACGCCCGGCTGGTCCGCCGAGGGACCGACCGAGGAGCCGTTCACCGACGTGCGCGATCTGCAGCGGACCCTTCGCGAGCACGGCGTGGAGTTCGTCGAGTCCGCCGACGAGACCGGCGACGGCCCCGCGAGCTTCACCGTGGTCGACCCCGACGGCAACCCGATCCTCGTCGACCAGCACGTGCCCCGTCCGTCCACCGGCGCCTGAGCTCGACACCCGACGCCCGCGACCCCGGCTCACGCCGGTATACGGCGGGAGGCCCCGCGAGCCGAAGCTCACGGGGCCTCCGTGGGTGCGAGACGATCAGCCCTGCCAGGCGGCGTAGGTGTTGTCGTCGCCGTACTCGTAGATGCCGATCGACGCCTCGGTCGGGTCGCCGACCTCGTCGAACGTGATCGGACCGGAGACGCCGTCGTAGTCGGCGGTGCCGCCGCCCACGATGATGTCGGCGCACTCGGCGTAGGAGGTGCAGGTCTCCCCGTCACCGGTGCCACCCGAGACCTCCTGCAGCGACGCGGCGATGTCCGCCGGGTCGGTCGATCCCGAAGCGAGCGAGGCCAGCGCGAGCAGCACCGTGGCGTCGAAGGACTCCGCCGCGTAGCTGTACTCCTCGAGCGGGTCGGAACCCTCCTCCTCGAGGAAGGCGTCCAGCTCGCCGGTGAACTCGCCCAGCGTGTCGATCGACAGACCGGGCAGCGTGCCCTTGGCGCCGGTGAGCGAGCCCTCCGGGAACTCGTCGCCGAAGTTGGACAGGTTGCCGTCGACGAAGTACATGTTCTCGGCCGGGAACTGTCCGAACAGGCTCGGGAGGATCGTGGTGATCTCCTCGAACGTGATCAGCGCGATGGCGTCGGGGTCGGCCGCGAGGACCTCGTTGATCTGCGCGTCGAACGTCGTGTCGCCGGTGTTGTACGTCGGCTGCGCGACGACCTCGCCACCGGCCGCCTCGAACGCCTCCTGCACGTAGCCGGCGAGGCCGGTGCCGTAGGAGTCGTTCAGCACGATCATGCCGAGGGTCTGCGCGCCGTCCGCGGCGATGAGGTTCCCGAGGACCTCACCCTGCAGCACGTCGGACGGGGCCGTGCGGAAGTACAGGCCGCCGTCGTCGTACGTCGTGAACGCGTCGGACGTGTTCGCCGGCGAGAACTGGATGACGCCGGCGCCGGTGACCTGGTCGATGAACTGCAGCGACACACCCGACGAGGCGGCACCGATGATCGCGGAGACGTCCTCGCCCAGCAGGCGCGGGATCTCGGTCTCGTAGGCCTTGTTGTCGGTGTCACCCGAGTCGCCGTAGACGACGTCCATGCTGAGGCCGGTGGTGTCGGAGACCTCGTTGATCTGCGCCGCGGCGTAGGCCACACCCGCCTCTTCGGGCGGTCCCAGGAACGCGAGGTTTCCCGTCTGCGGAAGCGCCGTTCCGATCGTCAGGGTCATGTCTTCGACGGGACCGGCCGCATCGCCGCTGTCGCCGCTGTCGTCGCTGCCTCCCCCGGCACAACCCGCCAGGACGAGAGCGCTCACACCGACGACGGCCAGGCCGCCGAGAGTGGTCGCGCGCGAACGTGTGATGACGCTCATGTTGCTCCTTGCTGTGTGTGATTTCACGGGAAGGCTCGGGCGCCCACCCAGTGATCACAACCTAGTCGCGCCGACGTCTCTGCGATGTTGCCGTTCGTTAACGATCTGTAACGGGAGGCGCGAGGAGGTCACGATCCGGCAACGACGGCCCCGGAGCGGCCGCGTTTCGTCTCGCTGCGCTCGCTCAACGACCGGATCGGGAGGGAGGACCGGGAGGATCGGCCACCCACCCCGGTCGTTGAGCGAGGAGCGCAGCGA